>NZ_CP049886.1:1200000-1530734 GCF_011303955.1 Vagococcus coleopterorum
TAAAAAGCACATCCCTTTGCGGAGGTGTTTTTTTATTATAAATATATAGATCAATTTGTGAAAACGCTTTCTTTTTCAGTGTAAAAAAAGTATACTTAACCTACCATAAAAAGAAAGAAGGCGAAGATATGAAAATTGGATTACCGAAAGAAATCAAAAACAACGAAAATAGAGTTGGCTTAACTCCTATTGGTGTTAAAACGTTAATACGTAGCGGCCACGAACTATTCGTTGAAACACAAGCTGGTGCGGGCGTTGGCTTTACTGATGCAGATTATCAAACAGCTGGAGCAACAGTTGTTGAAACTGCTGCGGAAGCTTGGTCACAAGAAATGGTGATTAAAGTAAAAGAGCCCCTACCTGCTGAATATCCATTTTTCAGAGAAGACTTGCTTTTATTCACTTACTTACACTTAGCAAATGAACCAGAACTGACAGAAGCTTTGTTACAGGCAAAAACAACGGGTGTTGCCTATGAAACTGTTCAATTACCAGACCGTTCTCTTCCTCTACTTGCTCCAATGTCAGAAGTAGCAGGTCGTATGGCTTCACAAATTGGCGCACAATTCCTTGAAAAAGTACACGGCGGTAAAGGTATCTTACTTGGAGGTGTTCCTGGGGTTGATCGTGGAAAAGTAACTATCGTTGGCGGTGGCGTTGCTGGTACAAATGCAGCGAAAGTTGCCATTGGTCTTGGTGCTGATGTCACTATTATGGATATTTCACCAAAACGTTTACGTGAAATAGATATGGAATTTGGCAACCTGATTAAAACAAAGATTTCTAACGAAGCAACCATCGAAGAAGAAGTTCGTAATAGCGATTTAGTTATCGGTGCCGTTTTAATTCCTGGTGCTAAAGCGCCTAAACTAGTTAAAGAATACATGGTTGAACAAATGAAGCCAGGTTCAGTCCTAGTCGATATCGCTATTGACCAAGGAGGAATTTTTGAAACAACAGATCGCATCACAACCCATGAAGCACCTACGTTTGAAAAACATGGTGTGGTCCACTACTCTGTTGCCAATATGCCTGGTGCTGTACCGAGAACTTCAGCACTAGCTTTAGAAAATGCAACATTACCATTTGCTTTAGAATTAGCAAATAAAGGGTATAAACAAGCCTTACGTGATAATCCTGCATTGATGTTAGGATTAAATACTGAACAAGGTTATGTTACTTTCGAAGGTGTTGCAGAAGCCTTTGGTAAAGAATATGTTAAACCAGAATTACTAATTGATTAACTAAACAAAAAGACCACCCTCTCAGGTGGCCTTTTTTTATTTATACTAGATTGAATAAATGTGCTAAGAAAGTTGTCAGCATCGTCACTACAATACCCATAATTGTTGGAACTAAGAATGAAACCCATGTCCACTTGTGACTTTTCGTTTCTTTGTAGATAGTCATCAAGGTTGTTGAACAAGGCCAGTGGTATAACGTAAAAAGAATTGTGTTCGCAGCTGTTAACCACGTCCAACCATTATCTAATAATAATTGTTTAAATTGATCCAGTGATTCAAATTCAAATAATGTTGATTTGCTTAAGTATCCCATCACCATAATTGGAATAACAATTTCATTGGCTGGCAAGCCTAAAATAAAGGCCATTAAAATGGTTCCATCTAAGCCCATTAAGCGAGCGAAAGGATCGATTGTATCGGTAATCAACGCAAGAATACTTTGATCACCGACCATAATGTTGGCCATTACCCAAATAACTAAACCAGCCGGTGCTGCAACAACCATAGCACGCCATAAGACAAATAATGTTCTATCAAAGATTGATCGCACAATCACTGAACCTACTTGCGGCTTACGGTAAGGCGGCAACTCTAATGTAAATGATGAAGGGATCCCTTTTAAAATGGTTTTTGATAGTAATTGGGATATCCAAAATGTAGAAAACACACCAAGAATAACCACAGCTGCCAACATAAAGGCTGATTTTAAACTGTTACCCAGTGTGACTGAACTCCCTACGAAGAACATTGTAATGATCGAAATCAAGATTGGGAAACGCCCGTTACACGGAACAAAATTATTCGTAACAATAGCAATTAATTTTTCGCGTGGTGAATTAATAATTCTTGTACCTGTCACACCAGCTGCATTACAACCGAATCCCATACACATTGTTAATGCTTGTTTACCACAAGCGCCTGCTTTAGCGAAGAAGCTATCTAAATTAAAAGCAACACGTGGTAAATAGCCAAAATCCTCTAATAAAGTAAAAATTGGGAAGAAGATTGCCATTGGTGGTAGCATTACTGAAATAACAGTTGATAGAACATTGTACACCCCATCAATTAATGCGCCTCTCAACCACTCTGGCATGTGAATATAATGAGCGAATTGATTTAAATAGTCCCCAATCGTACTAAACATTTTAGCTAAAGCGTCTGACGGAACGTTAGCACCTTGTATAGTGAACCAAAAAACAACCACTAATAATAAAATCATAATCGGTAACCCTGTTGCTCGTTGTGTTAGAATCTTGTCTAATTTCCGGTCGCGTCTATTGTAATCTTCATTATCTAATTCAATGACGTCATCCGCGATTACTGTAGCGCGATCCAATAAAGCTTTAGTGTTTTCTTCTGGGTCATCAGATAACGATGCCAGAGCTTCTTTCATATAAGGGTTCATCTTAATGTCGCCAACAACCACGTCACTTAAAGCCACCATTAAATCATCTAGACCTTCATTCTGTCTCGCAGCTGTTGCGACAACAGGGACACCAAGTAGTGATTGTAGCTTATCGATATTAATATGAATCCCTTTTTTACGTGCCTCATCAATTAAGTTGATACAGACAACGACTTTATCTGACATCTGCATAATTTGTAAGACTAAGTTTAAATTACGCTCAAGAGATGTGGCATCACAAACACAAATTGTTGCGACAGACTGCTCTGATTGAATAAAATCTTGGGCAACCTCTTCTTCTTCTGAATTTGATGATAAAGAATACGTTCCGGGTAGATCGACCAGACAATAAAATTCACCTTCATGCTCCACGGTTCCTTCAGCAATTCCGACTGTCTTACCTGGCCAGTTACCCGTATGTTGTTTCAAACCTGTCAATTGATTGAAGACCGTACTTTTACCAACATTGGGATTCCCTGCTAAAGCGACCACATGGCCATTGTTTTCATTGACTAATGTTAATTGTTCAACCATTTGTTTATTCGCCAACTTTCACTTTAATAAATTTTGCATCTTCATTTCTAATCGCTATGACAGTTCCTCTCACTTCATAGGCTTTCGGATCGTTTTTTGGGCTGATTAAAACTAGCTTGATTTTTCCACCAGGGTAAAATCCTAAATCCATTAATCGTTGTTGCATTTGTTTATCAGGGTGATTCACTTCCGAAACTACTGCTTTCTGTCGTAATGTCATATCTGATAAAATCATTGTAAGTCCTCCAAGAAATATTTTTAGGTAAACCTAAACTCAAACATATTATACAAAACATTTCTTGAGAATGAAAGGGTTTTCTTGTATTTCGATAACAAAAAAACACCTTTTCAGGTGCTTAATAATTAACGTTCTAAGAAAAACTCAAAGCGACTTCCCACGTATTGTGACCTAACATACTCGAAAGCTTCTCCTTCTGACAAAAATGAAATTTGTTTCACTCGTAAAATTGGTTCCCCTTTTTTTATTTCCAATAACTCTGCTATTCTTTCTGAGGCAACAACAGCAGTAACTTTTTGTTCGGCTTTCCCGATTGAATGTTGCCCATCTTTTGTCAATGTTTGGTATAAGGAATCAGTGATAGCTTTTTTCGGGTACTCCTCTACCAATCTCGCTGGAATACTGGCGACTTCAAAACAAATCGGTAAGCCATCAGCATAACGAATCCGCTCCATTCTAACAATAGGTTCATCGGCAGCAAGGTTTAATTTTTCCATTTCACTAGAACTCGGAGTTGTCACAAAATAAGAGACTGTCTTACTTGAAGGTTTTTTCCCTTGTTCTAACATAATCTCAGAGAAACTAGTCGTACCAGTCATTCTTTCTTGGACTTTTTCTCTAGCGACATAGGTTCCTGAGCCGATTCTTCTTTCGAGTATCCCTTCATCAGCTAATGTTTGAACGGCCTGCCTCAAAGTCATGCGACTAACATTAAACGCAAGCGCTAGTTCTCTTTCTGAAGGCAAACGATCACCGACAGCCCACTTTCCTTTTTCAATTTCCTCACGTATCTGATCGTGAATTTGAATATAAATGGGTATGTTTTTATTCGTCATGTTTACTCCTCACTCTCTTTTTCAATTGGTCTAATGATTTATTAATAGTAAATAACTGATAGGTTGACTTTGTCTTATAAATAATTATAACTGGTCTAGTCATCAGTTACAACACAAAAAAGGATGAGCTGTCAGCTCATCCTTTTACATATCGATTACTTGATTGACTCCTAATAAAACTAATTTTATAGCTGTTACTTTACGTCCTTTAGATTCTTCTAAAGCTTGACGATACAGCTTCATTTGACCACTGTATTTATTTTTAAATTCAGTAAGGTCTTCACGATTAGGAACATAGTCGGTTTTGAAATCGTAAAGAATTAAATCCTCTTCTGTTTCAATATAACCATCGATAATCCCGTGAACTAACAGAGTGTCCTCACTTTGACTTGGGTAGTCTTGGTAAATGTCATTGGCTTTTAACAACAAGGAGAATGGCGCTTCTCGTTTGACGTTGTCGTGTCGCTCAAGTAATTGACGACCAAAATCCGTTTGGAAAAAGTTGATTATCTGTTGACGATTTATTTTCTTAGCAACTACCTCTGAAATCAGCTCTTTTGTTTGTAAATCAGCTATTAGCAACTCAATAGAATCTATCGTTGGAGTGCTATCTAACGGTAATAACTGCATCAATAAGTGCGTAGCAGTTCCTACTTCAGCGCCTGTCGCCTCTTGCACTTCTGATAAAAAGGCGGGTTTAGCTAGCTCATCATTCACGTAGCGGTTCACATGTTGTGGTTTATCTTCGCTTAAATCTAACGTTAACAACTCAGCGTTATCTGGATCTTCAAATACACGCTTAATCTCAGAAACGGATTGGTAACTAGCTGTACGAGTAGCTGGTTCTAACTCATAAGAATAAGCTAAATGGTTTTTAGCCCATTCTAAAGCTTGCGTATCTAGTTTCGTAATTTTCTCAGCCGTTGTTAAGATCTGTTCTTCATTTTTAGTTCTGTCTAATTTTTGCGACTGCACTCGTAAATCATCTAGATTACTGAAGGTTAACTCAAAAGTTCCTAAATGATTTTCAAGTTCTGAAATCTTGGGACTCGCAAATTCTGATTGATACTCAGACATTTTAGGGTGTCTCATTAATGTAAGACCAATCCAGTCCATCAAAGAGCGACCTTTCAGTCTAGCTGGTTCAGATAATACTAATGATTCACTCTCGTTTGCTAGTGACCACTTTTTAAAGGTTTCTTCTTGATTCTTATATGACCCAACGAGGAATAATTTTTCTTCCGCACGCGTTAAGGCCACGTATAGCTTACGCATTTCTTCTGATAACAACTTATTGCGTTTAGCCTCACGAATGGCAAGGAATGGTAATGTTTTATAAACTAGACGGTCCCGAGAATCTAGATATTTAATTCCAGCCCCCAATTCCACATCGAATAGGTAAGGTTGATTTAAATCCATCAAGTTAAAACGACGAGTTAAATCTAAGACAAAGACAACAGGAAACTCTAATCCTTTTGAAGCGTGAATCGTCATAACACGAACAGCATCTTGATTATCACTTAAATCAGTTGGCTCTGCTAAGTCTTTATCTTTTTCAGCCATCTTTTCAATGAACCGTACGAATTGGAACAAGCCTTTGAAACTCATTTCTTCATAGCTAGCGGCTCGTTGATACAAAGCATGCAAATTAGCTTGGCGTTGTTTCCCAGCAGGCATTCCACCAACATAATCCAGGAAGCCTGTTTCATTATAGATTGACCAAATTAACTGAACTAACTCTTTACGACGAGCCATTTCACGCCACATCAATAATTGGCTATTGAATAAATTTAGCTGTTCTAACAGTTCATTATTATAGCGATCCTCTTCCATATTCAAAGCAGCTTTGAAGGCTTCGTAGAACGTCCCTTTTGCATCTTGTGAACGGATAAAGGCTAAATCATTCTCTTTCAAACCAACAATTGGCGAACGCAAGACGGCTGCTAACGGAATATCTTGATACGGATTATCGATAACATTTAACAGTGCCATCATAATTTTAATTTCTGTGGCTTGAAAATAATTTTGAGTATCATTCACCTGTAATGGGATTCCCAGTTCTTTAAAAATATCCAAAAGAACTAGATTATTCTTTTTAGTTGGTGATAACAAGACAATATCACTATATTTAATCGGACGCGTTTCTCGAGTTTTTTTATCGTAGATTGGAAACTCTTGTTGGAATAACTCTTTGATCTTATTCCCAACTAAACGAAGTTCACCTTCTGTCTTATCATCAATTTGAAAGCTGTCATCCACATCTAAGACGTCTTGCTCTGTATCATCAGTCTGGCTTTCAAAGATTAAGACCTCCGGTTTAAATTGATCGTTTTCAGGATAACCTGTAAAGCCTGTCACTAATTGAGCAGGTAAATCATAAGCCAGTTGACCTAATTTAGGATCCATTAATTGTTGGAAAACTAAATTGGTAAAATCTAACACTTCACCGCGAGAACGGAAATTTTCTGCCAAAATAATTCGACGTCCGTCTTCACCTTCACCAAATTTATTATATTTATTAATGAATAAGGTTGGATCAGCTAAACGGAATGAATAAATAGATTGTTTAACATCCCCCACCATGAACAAGTTTCCTGATCCTGAAGTCGGTTGTCGCAACCAAAACAGAATACTTTCTTGTAATTGGTTAATATCTTGATATTCATCCACTAAGACTTCTTTAAAGAGGCTACGGTAATAATTTGAAGCTTCTGTCCCTTGCCACTCACCATCTTTTAGTTCAGCTAATATTTGTAAGGTAAAGTGTTCTAAATCATTAAAATCAACTAAGTTTAGCTCCTCTTTACGTGCTCGATAAGCCATGTCGAATTGACTAGCAACTCCTGCCATATAATCAACCAGTTCTTGCGATTCTTTCATCACTGTAAGCATAACAGAAGGTTCTAAACTGAAAATCCCCTCCTGCCAATTTTTGATGATGTCTTTATTGCTAGTTCTCAACTGTTTAATTTGCTCATTAATTGCTTTTTCTTCTGGTTCTAAATTACGTAAACCAGGATAGCGTTTTGTCACGACACCTTCATTGATTAGACTGTACACAGCCTCAAGATCATCAGCAAGTAACAATGTCTGTAATTGCTGATAAACAGGTAATTCTTCACTCACGCATTCAAATGGCTTCTGAAGAGTTTCTTCCCCTTCAGATAATCTCACCATTTCTTGTCCTTGAACGACTAACTGCTCGGCTTCCAGTAAAATCTTCGGTTTTAAGATTTCTTGGTAGATGCCTAAATCTGCCATTTTACCAGAAGATTTATAAGCTTTGCCTAAAGACTCCAACCACGCTTGCGGGTCTGGATTAGCGCGTGCAAAATCATATAAGGCAAAAATCAACTTCGTTAAGCCGTCATCATTACGGTCATTAGAGAAGTTCTCTGTCAATTGATAGAAGGCTTCTTGTTGGTCAGCATACAAGTCATTCCGAACTTTATCCCAAACGTCTTCTTTTAGTAAAATCATTTCTGTCTCATCTGTCAACAAACGAAAGACGGGATCGATATTAATCAAATAATAATACTTGCGAATCACTTGTAAACAGAAAGCATGTAAGGTACTTACGTGGGCAGTTGGAATTAAACTTAATTGTTCCACCAAATGACGTTTTAACTCCTGGTTTGATTCATCCGTAATTGCTGATTGAACAGCCGCTTGGATTCTACCTTTCATCTCTTTAGCTGCCGCTTCTGTATAAGTCACAATTAACAATTCATCAACGTTCGTGCCACTCTTGATTTTTTCAATCACGCGTTGGACTAAAACCGTTGTTTTACCAGATCCTGCTGAAGCAGATACCAAGATATTATCTCCTGCATCATAAATAGCTTGCCACTGACCATCAGTAAAGTGACTATTATCAGGTTTTAAAGGGATTCCCCCTAGTGTTTCTTTTTGCTGATTTAACATTGGGTTCCTCTCCTTTCTATTCTTCAGTTTCTTTTGGTTTTAAACGAGCCATGACATCCTCTTTTTTTAACGGCTCCACACGATTGTAGTTGTTTTCTTTTAACAAGACATCAAACTGACAAATGCTACGGTAATTACAGAATTGACATGCTAAGCGGGTTTTATCTCGATAAGCTGGATTCAATTTTGTTTCACCTTTGAAAATCTCGGTTCCTGCTTCTTTAAAGTTTTCTCTATTCTTTTCAATTAATAATTGGATATCTTGTTCCGAAACAAATTGACTTGATGAGTAATCACCATTCTTCTTCTCGTAATACGGGAAAACACTTGAACGAGGATTTTCATCTAATGTTCGGTCTAAATTATTTAATAGTTGCTCATCCTCTAGTAATAGCCCTTTATAACTAAACTCTTTTAATAACTCTTCTTGAGCTTTTTCAGGGGCTAAACTACCATCAACTGTCGGATTCTTCACTTGAAGATAAAATGCACCTGCTGGTTTAGCTTGCTCGCTTCCTACTAATGTAGCGGCATTTTGAAGTGCCACATCTAAATAGGTAATCATCTGCATCGCTAATCCAAAATAAGCATCACGATAATCGAAGCTATGACGACTTGATTTATAATCGACTACAGCTAAATAGTTTTGATCGCCTACTTGAATTTGATCTAAACGATCAATTTTCCCGCGAATATCTAAAGCTTTATTATTAGGTAGGTCAATCTTCAATCCTTCTAATCCTTTTGTTTGTGCAATTTGACCAAAGATGACTTCAGTTTGAACTGTTGTCATGCCAGTACGTAAACTTTGTTGTCTTAAGGTTTCACTAACACGTTTAATTGTTTGACTTAGTTGGTAACGAATATAATTCATTCTTGGACTTGCTGACAAGATAGTAAATTTATCTTCACCTAACACATTTTCTAACACTTCGTTTGTTAGACTGTTTAAATCATCACTAGTTAACTCACTAAGCATTAATTTCTCACGAATCAAGACTTTGAATAATTGATCCAATGCATCATGATAAAAATCTCCAGTAGCTGCTGGACTTAATTCAAATGTATCTCGTTCTTTCAGCTTCAACCCGTAGGTCATAAAGTATTTGTACTGACATTGGTGGAAATTCTCAACTTTCGAGACAGAGCCGTGGATAGTTGAACTATACAACGCATCCACCATCTCTTGATTTAAGGTTTCAGTAATATTCTTAGCTACCAAGCTAGCAAATAATTTCTGACTCAACTGTTGATACTCAGGGTCTTTCAATAATTGTTTCTCCAAGGCAACGTACTCCGGCGCTAAAAACTCACCTGCTGCTTGTGCCTCTTTCTTTAATCGCAGTAAGTCACTAATTAAATTACGATACGTGCTAATGCGCTCTATTTCAAACTTCTCAGGAGTTACTTGGTTCCCTTTTCGCTCTATCGGAATAGATAATCCTTTAGCAATCAGTTGCATGTAAGGTGAAACTTTGACATCTTTACTGCCTTCTATCCCCATTGGGTAACTTAAGTAAAGTTTATCAGCCGTTGAGTGAAAAGCTAAGTAAGCGATATACGGTTCCTTAGCTAAATCCGCCTTTGTCTCCTTCGCTAAATATTTACCATTTTCTAGATGTCCTGAAACCAACTGACGTTCTTCATCTGATAACAATGTTTTATTTTCAATCTTTTTAGGGAAAGTGGTATCTGTCATCCCTACCATGAAGGTCACTTTATTTTTTTGTTCATGAATCATATCAATGGATGATAATGTCACCTGATCTAACGTTGTCGGCACTTTACTATACGTCAGACCTTCTAAACCAGTCGTCACAATTGTTGTGAACTCTTTAAAATCAAATGGCATATCGCCTAAGATATTCACGTAATCATCTAGCAAATTCATTAATGCTTGCCAAGTTTGTTCATGAATTTTGGCTTCTTCAAGATTTCCTTCTTCAATCGCGAAACGACGCCAGAAATTAACTTCTTGTTCAACGCCACTTTCAACTAAAAATTCATAAAGAATCGTCGCCCCATCTATAGCTGTTTCAGCTTTAGCCATTTTTTCATAGAAAGGGACTAGCAAACGACGTAAATGATTACGGACTTCATTTGAATACAACTGTGCTTTTTGATCACTATCTAACTCCACATCGCCCTCATTATAATCATAAGTAATGTACAGCCAATCTTTTTCTTGTGTCCAATAGAATCCTTCATACCCATAGGCTAAAGAAACGTTCTCGGTTAAATCAATTTTTTCACGAAATTCTTTACGCGAGTCTTGCCATGCTAAATAATCCGTCTCACTATCCAATGACGGCATCATCAGTTCTGTTCTCAACAAACGCATAATATCGTTGTAACGGTAATAACGTTCATCAATATTAAATAAATTAATTAATAACTCAAGTAATGGATGGTGTTTCATTGCTAACTCATTATTAACATAAAACGGAATAGCGTGATTATCAAAAATTGGGGCGATAATTTTTTCGTACGTCGCTAAATCACGAGTCAAAATTTCAATATCACGATAGCGATACTCCCCGCTTGCGACTAACCGTCTGATTTCTCCTGCGACTTCAGTCATTTCACTATAACTTGTTGGCGTTTCAAACAACTTAATTTGGTTATCTTTTAAAACACCATCAAATTTCTTCGATGATAACTCTTGAGATTGCACCCAAAAATCTTCTAACATTGCTAAATCACTTGCTTCACTGTTGCCCACTTTAGTATCTTGATAAACCTTGACTTGTTCTCGACGAGCAAACTGATACAGATCAAAATAAACTTTCCCTGCATCATAGAACATATTTTGACTATCTGGTAACTCAGTGCTATAACTTTTATCTAAAACCAAGTTTACCTTCACTTCGGCGGCGTTAGAAACTAATGTTTGAATCAATTCCTGTTCGCGTGCTGTAAAACGTGAAAAGCCAGAGATGATAAACATCACTTGGCTTAAATCACGTTTCGGTAATTCTTGAGCTAATTGGCTGATTTGTTGCGTTATACCGATTTGGCGTCCTGCAAGATTTTCCAAATAAAGCTGATATAGGTAATTAAACTCTGTCAATTTAGTCTTAAAGTCAGCTTCTTTTGGTGAATTACCTAATTCAGTAATCAATTGCGTTAAATCAGTTTCTTGGACGTTTCCAGCCAATAATTCATTAAATAAATCAGCTAATTGCTGAATAAAACCTGGTTTCGTCACTTCTCCTTTGAAGACCGTTAAACTCTCTGAATTTTCAAGTAACACCTTACGAATCAACATTAAATTTGCTGCTTCTGAGACTTGTTCCGATTGGAAGCCTTCAGTATTCTGTAAATAATACCAGGCAAGACGCGTAAAGCTGAATACTTGAAGTTGTAAACTAGCCATCCGCTTGTTTTGGTTAAACGGTTCTAAAGTGTGTAACTTATTTAAAACAGATACTTCTGTCTCAAATTTAATATGGTTAGGTACTAGATAGAAGACTTCATGGTTAGGATTGGCTACTAGCCAGTCACGTGCTTTTTCAACTAAAGGCGTTTCACGGTCAGCACTCGCTGATCCAATAATAAATTCTAATCCCACTTTGTCATCCTCCTCTTTTTCTCTCTGTTTAATTTTATCATATTTCAAAGGTAAAAAAACCTAATATACTTAAACAAAAAAGCCTAGCATACGCTAGACTTTATTTCATTGTGCCGAATTTACTTGGTGGCCAAAAAACAAACTTAACATTTCCTGAAATCGTTTCTTCATCAATCAATCCAAAAATACGACTATCTTTTGAATTTTGACGATTATCACCCATTACAAATAATTTGCCTTCTGGAATTGTAACGTAATTTCCTGGCAGTGCTTGTAAATCGAAGTCGGTAATAATTTCACCTTGACGATTCATAATAGTTGTTAAGTATTCGCCATCTGGTAATTTTGATTGATACTTATCCAAGTAAGGTTCTTTTACTAATTTATCATTAACAAAGAGTTGACCTTTTTCAAAACGAACACGCTCTCCTGGTAATCCAATCACACGCTTAATGTAACTTTTCTTTTGCTCATCAGGAGCTGGGAACGTGACCACATCTTGGCGGTCAATATCACCAAAGCGTAAAGCGAAAACACGTTCACCATCTTGCATTGTGGGATCCATTGATTTCCCAGAAACCACGACTGGTGTAAAGACATAATGACGAACTAGTAACATGACTGCCACCAAACCAACAAACCAAATAATATTACTCAGCCAAACACTTTTTGAAATTTTACTCATGTGACTCCTCCTAAACCTCTTACTCTATTGACTTATTTTACCATACTGTTGTCTTTAACGCTGTATAATGCGCTTTTTTCATAAAATCTTCACAAAAAAAGAGAGCCTAAGCTCTCTTTCACGTCTTACTATTATAAAGATTTAAATGTGTTTACAACGTTATCAGCTGTAAAGCCATATTCAGGTAAGACTTTCGCAGCTGGCGCACTCGCACCGAATTTATCAACTGTGACAGTTTTTCCTTCAAATCCTACATAACGTTCCCAACCGAATGATGCTCCCATTTCAACAGCCACTCGTTTAGTTACTGCTTTTGGTAAAACAGACTCACGATAAGTAGCACCTTGTTGTTCAAATAAATCCATACTTGGCATTGACACAACTGAAACATCTTCCCCTTGTTCTGCTAAAGCTTTTTGCGCTTCCACTGCTAAGGCAACTTCAGAACCTGTGGCAATTAAGATACCTGTTGGTTGTTCACCATTTTGTGGTGAAACAACGTATGCTCCTTTTGCTACACCTGCTTCCGCTAACTCTTTGGTATGTTCTAAAACCGGTAAGTTTTGACGAGTTAAGGCTAAAACTGTTGGACGATCCGTTGATTGCATCGCTAATTTCCAAGCAGCTCTCACTTCGTTACCGTCAGCTGGACGGAATGTTGTTAAGTTCGGCATACCACGTAAGCTTGATAATTGTTCGATTGGCTCATGAGTTGGGCCATCTTCACCAACAGCAATCGAATCATGTGTTAACACGTATGTTACTGGTGTATTTTGAATCGCAGCTAAACGAATTGCTGGACGCATATAGTCAACGAAGACGAAGAATGTTCCGCCGTAGACTTTTGTACCGCCGTGTAGCGCGATCCCGTTCATAGCAGCTGTCATCGCGAATTCACGAACACCAAACCAGATGTTACGTCCTTCGTATTGACCTGCTTCAAAATCTGTTTCAGCTGCCATCATTGTGTTATTTGATGATGATAAGTCAGCCGATCCGCCCCAAAGACTTGGCACTGTTTTAGCTAGCGCTTGAATCATTTCTTTACTTGTAATACGGCTGGCAGTTCCAGCATCCTCAACATTGTAAGTTGGCATTTCGCTATCCCAATTTTCTGGTAATTTACCAGCGAAGGCATCTTCAAATTGTTGAGCTAATTCTGGGTACTCAGCTTTATAGCCCGCAAATAAGTCATTCCACTCACCCTCAGCTTTTTCACCTTTGGCATTAATTTCTTGTTTGAAACGTTCTTGCACATCAGCGGGCACTTCAAACTCAGGGGTATCCCATCCGTAAGCCGCTTTAGCTGTCGCAATTCCTTCAGCACCAAGTGGCGCTCCGTGAACTTTGTTTGTTCCTTCGTTTGGCGCACCAAAACCGATAACTGTTTTAATTTCAATCACAGTTGGTTTTGTTGTTTCAGCTTTCGCTTCATCAATCGCTTTAGAAATCGCTTCTAAATCATTCCCATCTTTTACTAAGATATGTTGCCATCCGGTTGCTTCAAAACGACCTTTCACATCTTCTGTAAATGATTTGTTTAAAGGACCATCTAATGAAATATCATTTGAATCGTATAAAACGATTAATTTATCTAATTTCAAGTGTCCTGCCATACTCATTGCTTCTTGTGAGATACCTTCCATTAAATCACCATCACCACATAGTGCATATGTGTAGTGATCCATCACTTTGTAGTTAGGTTTATTATAAGTGGCTGCTAAGTGAGCTTCTGCCATAGCGAAACCAACACTCATTGCAATTCCTTGCCCTAAAGGACCAGTTGTTGCTTCCACACCATCAGTGTGGTGAACCTCTGGGTGTCCAGGAGTACGACTGCCCCATTGGCGGAAGTTTTCTAAATCATGTTTAGTCACATCGTAACCAGCTAAATGTAATAAGCTGTATAACATCGCTGACCCATGACCTGCAGATAAAATGAAACGATCACGATCGACCCAATTTCTTGACGTACTTGGGTTAATTTTTAAATGCTTAGTCCATAGTGCGTATGCCATCGGCGCTGCACCTAAAGGTAGACCTGGGTGACCTGAATTTGCTTTCTGAATCATATCCATACTTAACGTACGAATCGAATTTACACCTAACTCATCAATTTTATCGAACATGTTGACATCCTCCTGTTATTTAGGTTTTTTTTACCTTAATTGCTACTCTTCTATTTTAACTGTCTTGCAGGTAAAAATCAATCAATATTAAGCGTTTTCTTTTTTGATAAAAAGAAAAGAGATTAACGATCGTGAATCCCTTTTTCTTTTTGAATATCTTTTAATTTATCAGGCGTTACATCATTACCCTCCTGATCAACAACTTTCATTCCTTCAATGTGATTTCTCATACCACCACGGAAACGCTCTAAGTATTCTGCGCGCAAATCTTTTTGCTCAGCTTGCTCGACTAATGACAAACCTTCCGCTTTCGCTTTTTTTGCTAACTCATTAATACGCGCCATTTTTTCACTTGATAACATAACAAAACCTCCTAACTCTTTTCTTATAGCCTCTATATTAGCCTAAAATAAGCAAAAAAACAACTTAGGCCAACTAGCGAACAAGTGTTTGATTTTTGTTTTTTACTATGATACACTCAAGATATTAAAATGAAAAAGGAGGCTATGCCATGAGTTCAGGAAGAGAAACCCGTCAAACAGACATTCTAAAATTCATTCATGCTCAAGTTGAAGAAAAAGGCTATCCACCCACTGTTAGAGAAATCGGTGAAGCAGTAGAACTATCTTCTACTTCTACCGTTCACGGTCATTTATCCCGCTTAGAGAAAAAAGGACTATTGCAACGTGACCCTACAAAGCCACGTGCCATCGAGTTAACTCCTCAAGCCTTAGAATTAATTGGTATCCAAGAAAAAACAATTCCTCTATTAGGAACTGTTACTGCTGGTGCCCCTATCTTGGCCGTTGAAGAAGCTATCGATCACTTTCCGTTACCCCCTCATTTAAAAAATGATGAAAGCAACTTATTTATGTTAACGGTTCGCGGCGAAAGTATGATCAATGCTGGAATCCTTGATGGTGACCAAGTTATCATTAAGAAGCAACCAAACGCATCCAATGGTGATATCGTTATTGCTATGACTGATGAAGATGAAGCGACATGCAAACGTTTCTATAAAGAAAGTACTCATTTCCGTTTACAACCTGAAAATGATTTTATGGAACCTATCTTATTAGATAACGTATCTATCTTAGGTAAAGTCGTTGGTTTATACCGGGATACAATCTAAGTCTAAAAAACCAGAAATTTTTTTCTGGTTTTTTTATTTTATCTCTTGACAAAACGAACAAATGTTTGTATTATGAATATAACGAACAGACGTTCTTATATTATTTGTACTGGAGGAATTTATTATGACAGCAATCAAACAATTAGGTGTAGCACTATTTATCTTACTTATCGGAATTTTCATTGGAACCCTTGGGATTAAAGCAGCTCTATTTATTATTTTAGTTCCTGCTCTTATGTGGTTTATGGCTTGGGAAGAAAAATCATATGATATGTATGCTGACGAACACCCAAACGAACACAGCTATTCTTAATTTCAATAATAAAAAAGCTCACACAATCGTGTGAGCTTTTTTATTTAGAATCGATTAATAATATCATCAACATTTTTTATCATCACTGAAATAGTGCCATCAGGATTATTAATAAATTCAATTAAATCTTTATCTTGATAAACTTCTACGGGGATAAACATCTCTATCCCGTTTGTTAATTTTAATTTTTGCTTGCTGTATTTTTTTTCATACTTAGGAACGTTAACCGGAACATCTTCTACAAAACGACTCTGTTCTACTTTTTCCAAATAATCAGATTTCGCTGAATGGTTATGTTCGAAGACCACTTCAGCGATTTTTTGATTACTGATACGTCCTTCCGACTCGATGCTCTCATGAACCGCTTGTTGCACATTCGCTAAGGATGTAAAGGTTTCTTCATTATATTTGTCCGCTACTTCTTTCACTGCTTTTTTAACAATTTTTATATTTTCTTGAACAGTTGGCTTAACTGCTGTTTTCAATATTAAATCAGTTAAATAATTTGTCTTTTTATCATCAAACATATATTTCTTTTCAACTAATTTAAATTCAAAAGTTGATAAGTTAATAACCAGCCCTTCGCTAACTTTCTGACTAGTAGCTGGTAGAATTGTTTTATTAATTATCAAATTATTTAAAAGCTGATCTTCTTCGTAATCAACAAAATGCGTATAAGCAGGTTTGTAATTGATTTTAAATAACCCTAAATATGAGTCACCACGATCTTCTAACTCCATACAAAATAAATCCCCACTTGGAACTTCATGCCCTTGCGACAAACAATTAAAAAAGATAGTTGCAAACTTTTCTGATTTCTCAACAAAAGATAAGTCACCATTTAAAGCAGTCTGTATGATTGAGTCGTCAGCAGACAAATGTCCTTCTTTTAGGTCCCCTTGATGAAATTTTTTAACAACTGATTCTAAATATGTTTTAACTGGATAGGCTTTAATATCTAGTTCTTTTTGCGAACAAAACAATGAGCCACTTTCCAAGTCTAAAATTTGTAATACTGCTGAATTGATTTCCATTTATCTTTCTCCCTTAAAAAAATAAACCCAGGAATCCTCCTGGATTTATCTGTACGTTCTTAATTATTCAGATCGACCTTCGCGAAGCATTAGCTGACGAACGGCTTCCTTAACATCTTGACCTTTATAGATAACATTATAGATAGTTTCGGTAATCGGCATGTCCACATTTAAATCTTGAGCTAATTCATAGGCCGCTTTCGTCGTTGAAACACCTTCAACAATCATGCCCATATTTTCTAAAATTTCGTCTAAATTATGACCTTTACCTAATAAATCACCAGCACGCCAGTTTCTTGAGTGAACACTTGTACAAGTGACAATCAAATCACCAACACCACTCAAACCAATAAACGTTAAAGGATCTGCACCCATGGCAACTCCTAAACGGCTGATTTCAGCTAAACCACGCGTCATCAAGGCAGCTTTCGCATTATCACCAAACCCAAGACCGTGAATAGCACCTGAACCTAAGGCAATAATATTTTTTAAAGCGGCACCTGTTTCTACACCTAAGACATCAGTATTAGTATAGATTCGGAAATAATCATTCATAAATAAGTCTTGGACATATTTCGCTTGCTCTAAATCTTCACAAGCAGCTGTTACTGTTGTAATGTCACGAACAGCTAACTCTTCAGCGTGACTTGGTCCTGATAACACGACAACATTTTGACGTTTTTCACTTGGAATTTCTTCTTCTAAAATCTCTGAAATACGTTTATGAGTTTCTTGTTCAAACCCTTTACTAGCGTGAATGATAACAGGCTTCGTTTCTAAAACGGCTACTAACTGTTTAGCGACTGAACGAATGGCTTTAGTTGGGACAACAAATAATACCGCATCAACATCTGCTACAGCTTCTGCCATGTTTGATGTTGCTTTTAATTCTTTAGGTAACTCAATTCCTTTTAAGTAAGCTTCATTCGTATGCTTATTATTTATTTCTTGTACCGGTTCTTCTTTATGGCTCCACAATCTAACGTCGTGACCATTTTCCACTAAAGATTTGGCAAGGGCAGTTCCCCATGAACCTGGTCCTAAAACCGCAATTTTTTGTTGCATATTTTGAACACTCCTTCTGGCAATCAGCCTTTTCTCGTGACATTATTTTACCATATAAAAAAAGATAATGTTAGAAAGTAAGTAAAGTCTAACATTATCTTAAATTATTTAACTGTACGCTTATAAAAAGCAGGTTTCATTACCTTGCGACGATAAATTAATAATATCGCAGCGATAATAAACAAGATCACCGACAGTAACTGAGAAACACGTATCGTGTCAAACAGCCATAAACTATCCGTTCTCATTCCTTCAATAAAGAAACGACCTAGTGAATACCACATCACGTAAATAAAAGTTAATTCACCAATTTTTAAAAAGTTTTTTTGACGACGTAAGATTAATAACAGAATAAAACCCAGTACATTCCATAAACTCTCATAAAGAAAAGTTGGATGGTGGTAGACACCATTCACTTGCATATTATCAATGATAAAGGATGGCAAATGCAGATTTTCTAAGAATGAGCGGCTGACTTCGCCACCATAAGCTTCTTGATTCATAAAGTTTCCCCAACGGCCAATTGCTTGAGCAATGATCACACCAGGAACAGCAATATCTAAAAATTGCCAAAAAGAAATCCCGCGCTTTTTGGTGAAGATATACATCGCAATGGCACCAGCAAGCAAACCGCCGTATATAGCTAGACCGCCATTTCTAATAGCGAAAATTTCAATTGGGTTATCTGCATACCGTTTCCATTCGAAAGCTACATAATAAAGTCTTGCACCAACTATAGAAAGGGGCAACCCCCAAAACATGAAATCAATCACATCATCCTCTTTCAATCCTACCCGAACCGCTTCTTTTGAAGCAAGAATGATAGCTAACAACATACCTGAAACAATAATAATGCCATACCAGTTGACGTCAAGACCAAATAAGCTAAAGGCAACTGGATTAATTGAACTAAATAAACTCATGCGGATCTTCGCTCGCTTTCTTCTCTGCTTCGTTATTCTCTTCAATCATAATCGCTAAGCGTTCTTCAAATGCTTTCGTCGCATCGTAACCCATTGTTTTAGCACGGAAGTTCATAGCTGCTACTTCAACGATAATCGCTACGTTACGACCTGTTTTAACTGGAATCGATACTTTAGGGATATCAACATTAGCAATACGCATTGTTTCTGCTGCGCCACCTAAACGATCAAATTGTTTTTCTTTACTCCAAGCTTCTAGAGAAACCACTAATTGAACTTGACCTCTTGGACGAACTGCGCTTGCACCGAACAAGTTCATCACATCAATGATACCGATACCACGGATTTCAATTAAATGTTTCAATAAACGGGCAGGTTCGCCAATAACGGTTCTTTCATCTTGCTGATAAACGTCCACGCGATCATCTGCGATTAAACGATGGCCCTTTTTAATTAACTCAAGAGCAGTCTCACTCTTACCAATCCCGCTATCACCTTGAATCAAAACGCCTAGACCATAGACTTCTACTAAAACACCATGTACTGATGAACGCATAGCTAACTTACTCTCTAAGAAGTTTGTTACCATCCCGCCGATCCGCGATGATTTCAGTGCTGAAGATAAAACTGGCGTCTGCTGTTCTTCAGCAGCTTTCATCAATTCAACTGGCGGTGTAATCCCCCGTGCGAATAAAACTGCAGGTGTCTCTGGTTGGCAAATTTTCCGCATAACCATAGCACGTTCTTCTTCAAGCATTTTTTCAGAAAACGTCGCTTCTTTACGACCAAATAATTGCACACGATCCTGAGGGTAATAATTAAAATATCCCGTCAACTCTAATCCTGGACGTGAAATATCACTTGTGTAAATCTTTTTATCTAAAAATTCTTCACCAGCTAAAACCGTTAATTGTAATGCATTAACTAATTCCTGGACAGTTACAAATTCAGTCATCTCAACCCTGCTCTCAATATTATTTGTTATGATTATTTTAGCATTATAATAGATAGAATTCTACCGTCGACACTAGCAAATAAAAAGACCTACAATTTTGTAGGTCTTTTTATTTAATGAATTACGCCGAATATCCGCCATCAATTACAAGTTCTGCTCCGGTAATATATGATGCTTCATCTGAGGCTAAGAATAAAATAGCATTCGCCACTTCTTCTGGTTGACCTAAACGTTGTAAAGGTGTGCTGGCAACTAAGAAGTCCATCGCTTCTTTATGTTCCTTAACAGCAGCTGACATCGGTGTTTCAATCACACCTGGATAAACTGAGTTCACACGAATATTTTTACGACCCAATTCAGCTGCAGCTGCACGTGTGACAGCTCTGATTGAACCTTTTGAACCTGTGTATGCATTTATTCCTGCCCCAATCAAAGCGGTATACGAGGCTGTATTAACGATTGCGCCTTGACCAGCTCTTTCCATATACGGCACGACAGTTTGCATTCCTACGAATGGGCCCCAACTATTAATCTTATGTTGTAATTCCCAATCAGAAAGAGTTGTATTAGCTAGACTCTTGTCTGATGATATTCCTGCATTATTAATTAAAATATCAATCTTGCCAAACTTAGATATAACATCAGCTACAACATTTTGCCATTCAGAATCAGAAGTAATATCTAATTTCATCGGAACTAATTTTTCATTATTAGGTAAGTTATTCAATGATACTTCATTGATATCACAAGCGATCACAACTGCTCCCTCTTCTAAAAAACGTTCCGTAACTTTTAAACCGATACCTGAACTACCACCAGTGACGATTGCAACCTTATCTTTTAGTCTATCCATTTTAACTCCCCCTTTATATCTTAACTATACTCTTTATTAACGTTTTTCACAAACTATACGTTTAATGATGGTTTTTTAATAAAAAACGAACAAAATACTTAAAAACGTTGAAAACAAAGGGATTACTCTTTATTTTCTTCTATAATTTTTTCTGTTTTTTTCAAAAAAGATACCTAATTATGTGCTATAATAACCAAATGTATTTATTATAATTTATAGTTTAGGAGTACAATTTAATGAAGAAACTAATCACACTTTCGATAACGCTTGTGTCTTGTTTATTCCTTTCAGGGTGTAGCAAAGAGCAAAACATTGAAGGGAAATGGAAAGCAACAGATGCTTACAAACAGAAAATTAACCTATCGATTGATCCCACTACAATTACAATGGAAATCAAAAAACATGAAAAAGAGATGGAGTATAAAGAAATTTCTAACTCTGAAAAAAATAACATGAAATACTTTGTGTTTGAAATTGATAAACAACAATTTACGATTGTTTTCCCAAACAAAAGAGATGCCAATACGGCTCTATTTATTAAAAACAATTCGAACCACGACCCCTTCTCTGGCGCTTTGACTTACACAATGAATCGTGAAAAATTTCCAAACTACGAACAAACTGCCAAACAATACTTTAAAAATTAAAAAGAAGGACGCCTTTAACAGGTGTCCTTCTTTTTTTATAAAATAAAAAACAGACACTAAGGTCTGTTTAGTAACTGGGCTAGCTGGATTCGAACCAACGAATGACAGAGTCAAAGTCTGTTGCCTTACCGCTTGGCGATAGCCCACTATTAAAATGGAGGAAAGTGGATTCGAACCACTGAACCCTAAGGAACGGATTTACAGTCCGTCGCGTTTAGCCACTTCGCTATTCCTCCAAAAGTCAGATAAATAACCCGACCTCAATATAATACATAATTTACAACTAAATTTCAATAGTTTTTAACAATTTATTGGAAAAGATTCCAATGACTAATTAACGTTTCATAGCCTTCATCAAAAGATTTAACAAATTTAGGGCCTTCACCTTCAATTGTTACAACAAACTTTTTATCTTCGATTTTTTCTACTTCACCAATCACTTTTTTACCAATGCTTAGTTCTTGCACTTCAGCTTTTTGGCCTTTTGAATTTTGTTTTTTCTCAGTAACTGAAACTTCAATATCTTTATTTTTTTTCATGTTATTTCCTCCTGTTATTTCCTATATAACAATACCACATCACCAGCTATTTGTTAATGTTTTCAGCCTTTAATTCCTTTTTTAAAATAACTTGATTTTTTAATTGTTGACCATTTTCAAAGATTGGCTCTTGATAATGCTCAACAAAATAATCTTTAACAATTTCCGTTATTTCAAAACCAACAGATTGATATAGTTTTAATGCAGGTGTTGAGGTTTCACCGGTCTTAATAACTACCTCATAGGAGCGCTCAATTCTTTCCTGCAACATCTTCAGAACAAAATTTAGCATATGTTTGCCAATCCCTTTTCCTTGAGCCGATTCTGATACCGCAATATTCATTATTTCATACGTATCAACCAATACTTTAGACAAAACAATCACGCCAAGTGGTTTGCTATTTTCAGGTTGATAAACATATGTTTCTGACGCATATAAATAACTCTCAACTATTTCTTTCTCTGGATCTGCAAGTAACAGCAAATCCCAAGGATACGCATCATTTGCTGAATCAATTAATTTCATCATGACACTGACACTCCTTTTTATAGGGCCCTGGATAGACTTCATCACTATTTCGACGCACAGTGAATTTTAAGGGGGCATAATCAATTCCACCTTTAACTAATGGTTGACATCGGAAGATACGTGCTATGCCCATTATAAACCCTTTAAACCCACCGTGGTAATTGACCGCATCAACCATGTATTGTGAGCATGTTGGATGGTAGCGGCAACGTCTTGGTAATCCTGGTGAAATTTTCCGTTGATAAAAACCAACAATCGCTAAAATTAAACGCTTCATTGATACTTCCCCTTTCCGATTCATTTCAAAAAAAGCTATGGTTTCCCATAGCTTTTGCTTATTTTATAAAGTCTGTGATATGTGACCACGTCGAACCATTAAAAACATCAAATGGATTTCCTTTTCCAAGAACACCGTAGCCAATCATCAACCCTACTGAAAATAATAGAAGTGCTACTAAAATGATAAGAACTATTTTAAATAATTGCTTTAAAATGTATTTTTTTGAACTCTCCATCACTTTTCTCCTTTAATTCGCTTAGGCATTTACACGTTCAATATTAGCACCCAGTGCTGCTAATTTTTTATGGAAGTTATAATAACCACGATCTAAATACTCTAAATGAGTCACTTTAGTCACATCAGATGCGACTAACCCTACTAAAATCAATGCTGCAGCTGCACGTAAATCGGTAGCAGCTACTTCAGCACCACGTAATGGGACTGGATTATGAATATAAGCAACATTATTATCAATACGGAAATCGGCGCCCATTTTAGTTAACTCCATCAAGTGTTGGTAACGATTTTCGAAGACGGTTTCAGTGACGATACTTGTTCCGTCAGCGATAACTTGCAAGGCACTCATTTGTGCTTGCATATCAGTAGGAAAACCTGGGTGAGGTAATGTTTTGATATCTGTTGAAACTAATTTATCAGTTCCGACTACTCGAATGCCATTTTCCTCTTGAGTAACCGTTACACCCATTTCACGTAATTTAGAAATAAGTGGACCATTATGCTCTGCAATAGCCTCTTCAACTAAAATATTTCCACCAGTCATTGCTGCAGCTACCATAAATGTTCCTGCTTCGATACGATCTTGCACGATACGGTGTTTAATTCCAACAAGCTTTTCTACACCTTCGATAGTCATTGTTTCAGTACCAGCACCAACCACTTTAGCACCCATTTTATTTAAAACATTAGCTAAATCTACGATTTCAGGTTCGCGGGCAACATTCTCAATGATTGTCGTACCTTTTGCTTTAACGGCTGCCATCATAATGTTTTGTGTCGCTCCAACACTTGGAAAATCTAAGTATATTTGAGCACCTTTTAAACCATTTGGGGCAACTGCCTCAATGAAACCACCTTCTTGAGTGATTTCAGCGCCCATCGCTTCAAAACCTTTTAAGTGTAAATCGATTGGACGAGAGCCAATCATACAACCACCCGGCATCGCAACACGAGCATGATTATTACGGGCTAATAATGGTCCCATAACAACAATTGAGGCACGCATTTGACTAACATATTCATAGGGTGCTTCAACTAATAAGTCTTTTGTTGCATCAATCGTCACACGATTATTTTCTTGATCAAATTGAATCTCAGTATTTAAATGATGTATCACTTCTTTCATCATAAATACATCAGATAAAATTGGAACATTGTCTAAAACTGTTATGCCTTCTTCTGCTAATAACCCAGCAGCCAAGATTGGTAATACCGCATTTTTAGCCCCTTCAATTTTTACAGTACCTTCTAATTTATTTCCACTACGGACAAGAATTTGATCCATGATTAAACCTCCAGAATTTTAAGCAAACTACCTTTTTATTATCACTAAAAAGTGTTGATTTTTTAGCGAGTGTTTTAACTTATCTATCATACTACAGAAATAATAAAATTGCGAATTAATGTGATGCATTCTAAGAAAAATGAGCTTGTCATATAGCCTATCGCAATAGCGAAAAAAAGGATAAAAAATTTAATTTGTGGTAAAGTTTGTTTTTTGAAAAACGACTCAATTCTAACGCCTTGAAGCGCCCAATAAGCCATATAAACAAATAACAAATGACACACCAACCTCACTAATGCATCAATTCCAAAAACTTGCATAGTTACGCCCTCTTTCTAACAAATAATAATTTAATTTTACCATAGAGTTTCCCTTTATTCACACAAAAAAAAGACCCGCCCGAAGGCTTGGTCTATTTTTTTGAAGCGTTAATACGATTGATCGCACGACTAAGGGCAACCTCAGCACGTTTTTGACTATCAATATTGTGTTCTTGTTTTGCTTCTGCAATACGAGCTTCTGCACGAAGTTTCGCACGTTCAGCACGAGGGACATCAATATCTGTTGATTTCTCTGCACTATCAGAAACAATTGTCACAACATTATCACGAACTTCCATAATCCCGCCGTTAGTTGCAATGATTTCTTGTTCTTCACTAGAACGATCATTCTTAACACGAACTTCATCAATTCTAAGTGGTGCAATGATTGGTGAGTGACCTGGTAAAATACCAAGGTCGCCATCCACTGTCCGAACAATAACCATTTGTGCTACCTCATTGGTATAACTGACACCATTAGGAGTGACGATCTCGACTTTTAATTGAGCCATGATTTCTCCTCCATCCTAGTAGCCTAAAGATTTTGCTTTTTCAATCACAGCATCGATACTACCGACACTACGGAAAGCTTCTTCAGGTAAATCATCATGTTTACCTTCAAGAATTTCTTTAAATCCACGGACTGTTTCTTTAACCGGAACATACGAACCTGGTTGACCAGTAAATTGTTCCGCTACGTGGAAGTTTTGAGATAAGAAGAATTGAATACGACGAGCACGTCCAACAAGGACTTTCTCTTCATCAGATAATTCATCCATACCTAAGATAGCAATGATGTCTTGTAACTCACGGTAACGTTGTAAGATATGTTGAACTTCAGTTGCTACTTTGTAATGTTCTGCTCCAACAATTTCAGGTGCCAAAGCGCCTGATGTTGATGCTAATGGGTCAACCGCAGGGTAAATACCCATTTCAGTTAAACGACGTTCCAAGTTAGTTGTCGCATCTAAATGAGCGAAAGCTGTTGCTGGCGCTGGATCGGTATAGTCATCCGCTGGTACATAAATTGCTTGGATAGACGTAACGGATCCTTTTTGTGTAGATGTGATACGTTCTTGTAATTGTCCCATTTCAGTTGCAAGTGTTGGTTGGTAACCAACGGCTGATGGCATACGACCTAATAGGGCTGACACCTCAGAACCTGCTTGTGTGAAGCGGAAGATGTTATCGATAAACAATAGTACATCTTGTCCTTCAACATCACGGAAATATTCCGCAATCGTTAAACCTGTCAAGGCAACACGCATACGTGCCCCTGGTGGCTCGTTCATTTGGCCGAAAACCATGGCAGTTTTTTCAATAACGCCAGATTCTTTCATTTCAAAGTAAAGGTCATTACCTTCACGAGTACGTTCACCAACACCAGAGAATACTGAGATTCCCCCATGTTCTTGAGCGATATTGTTAATCAATTCTTGGATTAAAACGGTTTTACCAACACCGGCACCACCGAATAGCCCAACTTTACCACCTTTTAAATAAGGAGCAAGTAAATCGATAACTTTAATACCAGTTTCCAAAATTTCCGTACTTGTTGCTAACTCATCAAAAGTCGGAGCTTTTTTATGGATACTGCTTTTTTCGATATCGTCACTCAACGGTTCATCTAAATCAATCGTTTCACCAAGAACGTTGAAAACACGTCCTAAAGTTTCTTTACCAACTGGTACAGAAATAGAAGCGCCTGTATCTAAAACTTCCATTCCTCTTTGTAAGCCATCAGTTGATTCCATAGCGATTGAGCGAATAACGCCATCGCCTAGTTCTAAAGCAACTTCTAAAACAACTTTTTGTTTCGTGTCTGCTTTATAAACAACTAAGGCATTATTAATTTCTGGTAAGGATTGATCGGCAGAGAACTCCACGTCGACAACGGGACCGATAACTTGAACAATCTTGCCTGAATTCATTTTACATTCCTCCCGTTATTACTCTAATGCCGCTGCCCCACCAACAATTTCCGTAATTTCTTGGGTAATTGCTGATTGACGGGCACGGTTATAGGAAATAGTTAATTCATCAATAATATTTGAAGCATTATCTGTTGCACTCTTCATTGCAGTCATACGCGCTGCATGTTCTGCCGTTTTTGCATCTAAAATAGCACCGTAAATCAAACTTTCAGCATATTGAGGTAACAACTTATCTAGAATCGCATCAGCACTTGGCTCTAAAATGTATTCTTCGGTATAAGTTTTCGCTTCCCCAGCGTCTAAATCTGATACTGGTAACATTTTTTCCGCTCTAAATTGTGACGAAATTGAGTTGATATGGTGGTTATAACAAACATATAACTCATCAAACACTTCAGTTTCATACATTTGAATTGTTGCTTTCACGATTTTACGAACTTCATCGAAGGTCGGTTGATCACTTAGGCCACGTAATTCATAAGCGACATTGACACCACGGTTTTTAAAGAACTCTGCTCCAGCACTTCCGATAGCCATTAAAACGTAATCGTCTTCAGATTCATGATCTTCATTGATGATTTGTAACGTTTGCTTAATTACAGCACTATTATAACCACCAGCTAATCCTTTATCTGCAGTAATCACGATATAAGCTGTCTTTTTAACTGGACGCGCAACTAACATACTATGGTAATCATCTGGATTTCCGCCATCACTAGCACCAGCAGCACGATTATTTTCCATCGTTTCTAACTGAGTAGCCGCTAAATGTGTCACCATTTCACGAACTTTTTGAGAGTAGCCTTGAAAATTTCTTGAAGCATTCTCAGATTTGTTTAGTTTTGAACCGGAAACCATTTGCATAGCACTTGTAATTTGACTGGTTTTCTTTGTAGAGGCAATTTTTCTTTTAATTTCAATTAATGATTCAGCCACACAAATTCACCATCCTTTTACGCGTTAGCTTCTTGATTAGTTACAACAAATAGTTGTTTAAAGTCTTCAATTGCTTTATCCATATCAGCTGCTTCTGGTAAGTTTTTAGTCTCGCGAATGTGAGCAAATAACTCTGGGTTATTGTTGCCGATATGTTCGAACAACTCACTTTCAAAACGTAAAATATCATCAACAGGGATACTATCTAAGAATCCATGAGTTAAGGCATAAAGAATTGTTACTTGTTTCTCTACTTGTAATGGGTTGTGTAAATCTTGTTTTAAGATTTCAACCGTACGACGTCCACGGTTTAATTTAGCTTGTGTTGCCGCATCTAAGTCAGAACCAAACTGAGTGAAGGCTTCTAACTCACGGTAACTTGCTAAGTCTAAACGTAACGTTCCCGCTACTTGTTTCATCGCTTTAATTTGGGCTGATCCCCCAACACGTGATACAGATAATCCGGCATCAACGGCTGGTCTCACACCTGAGTGGAACAAGTTATCTTGCAAGAAGATTTGTCCATCAGTAATTGAGATAACGTTTGTTGGGATATATGCTGAGATATCTCCGGCTTGCGTTTCAACGAACGGTAATGCCGTCATTGAACCGCCACCTAAATCAGCACTTAACTTAGCCGCACGTTCTAATAAACGTGAGTGTAAGTAGAAAACATCCCCTGGATAAGCTTCACGACCTGGCGGACGTTTTAATAGTAATGATAATTCACGATAAGCCGCAGCTTGTTTAGATAAATCATCATAAACAACTAAAACATGTTTGCCGTTATACATAAACTCTTCACCAATAGCAGCGCCCGCATAAGGAGCGATGTATAAGTATGGTGCTGGTTGTGATGCACTGGCAGTTACCACGATTGTGTAGTCCATTGCGCCATAACGTTTTAAAGTTTCAACTTGCGTACGCACTGTTGATTCTTTTTGACCAATGGCAACATAGATACATACCATATCTTGATCTTTTTGGTTAATAATAGTATCGATCGCAATCGATGTTTTACCAGTTTTACGGTCACCAATGACAAGTTCACGTTGACCACGGCCAATTGGAACTAATGCATCAATGGCTTTCAAACCAGTTTGTAAAGGTTCACCAACAGATTGACGTTGCATAACACCTGGTGCAGCAGCTTCAATCGGACGAGTTTTAGTCGTTTTGATGTCACCTAAGCCATCAACTGGTTGTCCTAAAGGATTAATAACACGGCCAATCAATTCTTCCCCTACAGGAACGTTCATGATTTGACCAGTACGTTTCACTTGGTCGCCTTCGCGGATTGATTCAAAATCCCCAAGAATGATAATACCGACATCATTAGATTCAAGGTTTTGAGCCATACCGAATGCACCGTTTGAGAATTCAAGTAACTCTCCACTCATGGCATTTTCTAAACCATAAGCACGGGCAATACCATCACCAACATAAGTAACAACACCAACTTCATCAACTTCGATTGTGTCGGCATAGTTAGCAATTTGTTGTTTGATAAGCGAACTAATTTCATTTGCTTTAATGCTCACTGATTTTCACCTCTTTTTTCATTTACCTTACTTAACAATTTGTTTGTGCATTGTAGTCAATTGTTTTTTCACGCTACTATCGATCACTTTGTTAGCTGCTTTAATAATTAAACCACCTAAAATTTCAGGATCGATATGTTTTTCTAAAATTACTTGATCGTAATCAAAACTTTTAGCGATTTTCTCTTCTACTTGTTTGCTTTGTTCTTCCGTCAGTTCGACTGCCGACGTCACATCCGCCACAAGCACACCTTTATCTTCATGATAAAAGAAGTTAAATTCTGAAATCATTTGAGGAATTTCTTGCATTCGACGGTTGTTAAAGACAACGCGTAAAAAGTTCGAAACAGTTTCTCCAAATTGATTTGCTAAGGTTGCAAATAATTGCTCTTTTTCAGAGGCAGTTAAGCGTTCATCAGTTAATAAGTTACCCATATCAGGTACCTCTTGATAGACGCCACGCAATGTCGTTAATTCTTCTAAAACAGTGTCTAAAGCATCGCTTTCTTTTGCTGTTTCAAATAGAATACGGCCATATCGTCTGTCAATCGTTAAATTTTCAGTCTTCATTTTGCGCTCACAGCCCTTCAATATGAGAATTAATTAAGTCTTCATGTGCATCTTTACTTAATTCTTTTTTAACAATCTTAGTGGCTATTTCCATAGATAAATCTGCAACATCTTGACGAGCAGAGTCCATTAATTGAACTCGTTCCAGCTCCATGTCACGTTGCGCTTTTTCACGATAACTTTGAGCTTCTGCTTGAGCTTCTTCAACAATGCTATTTGCGTTATTTTCAGCATTATCTTTAGCTCGTTTAATAATTGCAGCTGCTTCTGTACGTGCCTTTGTTAGCTCTTCTTCCTTTTGTTGAATCAATGTATCAGCGTTAAGTCTCGCTTGTTCAGCGCTATCAAGATCATTAGCAATTTTACTTGCACGTTCTTCCAACATTGAACTAATTGATTCCCACGCGAATTTTTTGATTAAGAACAATAGAATAAGAAAAGATAGACTGACAAAAGCCATCGTCGTGAAAGTAGTTGTTGGTATATTACCAATAACCAAACTATTAATCATAATCGCTGGCACGTCCCTTCTCTTGGTTACTAAATTTCATTAAGTCGATGACTTAATGAAATGGCATTTGGCATTACTAGTTAATCTTGTGTTTCTTATAAGAAGATTAATAGTAAAGCAATAACCACACCTAGAATTGGCACGGCCTCGATAAGACCTACACCGATAAACATTGTACTTTTTAATTCTTTAGCCATTTCTGGTTGGCGAGCCATACACTCGATTGTTTTAGAGATAACTTGTCCGTTACCGTATGCTGCTGCTAATGCTGAACCTAATACTGCGATTGATGCTGCGATGTAATTTAAACCTTCCATTTTGAAATTCCTCCTAATGTTTGAGCAATCTTGATTACTCAGTTTGTTTTTTGTTTTTTTAGTGTTCTGATTCTACTTTATGAGATAAGTATACAGTCGATAACGTTACAAATACATATGCTTGGATACCACCGATAAAGATTGAGAAACCAATCCAAATCATTTCTAGTGGGATACCTGCGATAAATGATGCTGCACCAAAACTTGGGGCTAATTTACTAGAAATTAACGTTAAGAGCACTTCACCTGCGTAGATATTACCGTACAAACGTAAACCTAATGTTAAGACATTCGTAAACTCTTCCATAATTTTTACCGGCATTAAGAATTTAGCTGGTTGGGCAAAACTATTATTGAAATAGCCTTTCAAACCAAACTTTCTAACACCAAAGTAGTTGGTTAGTAGAATAACCATTGTCGCTAAAGTCAAAGTGACTAGCGGATCAGCTGTTGGACTCTTCCAGTAACTGATTTCTTCTCCCAGAGAATTATGAATACCGATTTTCGTTATTAAACCTAGCATATTGGAAACAAGAATGAATAGAAACATTGTAAATCCTAGTAGATGAAAGTTGTTGACTTCCTTACTAGGCAAGTTACTTGATAAGATATTGCGGACAAAATCTATGATCGCTTCTAAGACATTTTGCTTACCTGTAGGTTTAAGCTGAAGATTGCGAGAACAGTACATGACAAACCCAAATATCAGGGCACAGGTTAAAAGAACCATCATGCAGACTGTCATATCGAAATCCAATCCGGCTATATTCACAATCCAGGATTTTTCTTCCATATTACTTCACCTCTTTTCCAAAGAGAAGATTATCAAAATAGCAAAAATAATACTTACAGACTTGTTATAAGTTAAAACTTATACAACTATCACTTTCCACTATTTAACATTGCTAATGATAACACCATGATTATCAAATTACAAAGCTTTTTCATGAAAATAATAAAAAAAATGATAGATTTTTTTCTGTTTTTCATTTTCGCCAAATCAATTCTTACTCTCAGCTTTTAAAAAGCTTTAACTCTGCAGTTAATTGCAATTTTTCGCTTCGACTAATCTCATTCTCCTCTCACTAAAAAAATAGTCTAATACATCTCCTATCGTACCAAATAATCCCTGATATTTAAAGAATTATCTATGAAAAAAACTCTTTGTTCTTATTATTGAAAATACAGATGAAACGATTGCTTATTTTAAAGTAGTTTTACTCAAAAAAAGAACACCAACTGATACACAGTTGGCGTTCTTTTTATCTATCTTTCATTTCACGTGCGACATCGCGATTGATATCTTTTCGTTTCAAATCTTCTCGTTTATCATAGTTCTTTTTACCTTTAGCGACACCAATTAAGACTTTAGCATAACCATTTTTTATGTATAACTTTAAAGGAACTAATGTGACACCAGGATTTTTGGTTTCACCAATCAAACGTGCAATTTGTTTTTTATGCATTAACAACTTACGCGTTCTTAACGGTTCGTGGTTAAACAAATTACCTTGTTCGTAAGGGCTAATGTGGACGTTATGAAGGTAAACTTCACCATTTCTCACCTTAGCAAAGCCATCTTTTAAATTAATGCGCCCAGCACGAATCGCTTTAATCTCTGTCCCTTGGAGAACCATGCCTGCTTCAATCGTTTCGCTGACACTGTAGTCATGACGTGCTTTACGATTTTGTGCAATTAACTGTCCATCTCCTTTTGGCATAACACCACCCCTTACCTATTAGATTTTTTCTTTTTACCTTTTTTATTCTTAACAGCTTCTTTATAGAAAGGTTTTTTACCACCTTTGCCTGACTTCCCTTTAGCTTTACCATGATAAGCTTTTTTATCTTTGTCACGTGGTTGACGGTCATTTTGACGATTACGACCTGTTGGTTTGCCACCTCGACGGTCACGTTTCAGTATACTTATTTTATCACTTTCTGGTAATTCTTCAACAGAGACTAACTCAAAATCAACTTCACGTGTTGCGGGATCTGCTTTAGTTACTTTAATAACAACTTTTTGGCCAATCTTGTAGGTTGTTCCTGTTCTTTCACCAACTAACGCTAAATGGCTTTCCACGAAATGGAAGTATTCTGGCAATTGATTAACATGAATCAATCCTTCGACGGTATTCGGTAATTCAATGAACATCCCAAATTTCGTCACCGAACCAATCACACCTTCAAATTCTAAACCAACCTTATCAACCATAAATTCAGCTTTTTTAAGGGCATTAGTATCACGTTCCGCTTCAACAGCACGACGTTCCATTTGCGAACTATGAGTTGCGATATCTGGCAAATGACTGTTCCATTTTTCTTTCGTCTCTTCTGCAACTGGTTGTGTTAAATAGGATTTGATTAAACGGTGAACAATCAAGTCTGGATAACGACGAATTGGCGATGTAAAGTGCGTATAATAATCTGCTGCTAAACCGTAGTGACCAACTGAATCTTCACTATAGCGGGCTTGTTGCATACTTCTAAGTAACATCTTATTAATAACAGCCTCTTCGGGACGATCGATGACTTGATTCAAGACTTTTTGTAATTCTTTAGGAGAAATATCTTCTTTCGTCCCACGAACCACAATTCCAAAATTTGTAATGAATTCGAAGAAACGTTGCACTTTATCTTCTTTTGGTTGCTCATGAATACGATATATAAATGGTAACTTCAAATCACAGTAGTGTTTAGCAACTGTTTCATTTGCCATTAACATAAATGATTCAATTAAACGTTCACCAATACCTCGTGAGCGTAGTTCAATATCGACTGGGTGCCCAGCCTCATCAACCAATATTTTTGCTTCTCGATCTTCAAATGAAATAGCACCACGATCAACACGCATTTTTTCTAGTAACTGGTGTAGTTCACCCATTTCTTTAAACATTGGAACCAGTGAATCATATCGCGCTATCGTTTCAGGATTTTCATCTTCTAGAATTTCATTAACAGCTTTGTACGTCATTCGTTCAGCTGTTTGAATGACACTTTCAAAAATATCGTACGACACAACAGTCCCAGTTTCATCAATTTCCATTTCGCAACTCATGGCAAGTCTTGGAACTTTTGGATTCAATGAACAGATACCATTTGATAAACGATGAGGAATCATCGGAATAACTCTGTCAGTCAAATACACACTTGTGGCACGTTCATAAGCTTCTAAATCCATGGGACTACCTTCAGTCACATAATGGGAAACGTCAGCAATGTGAACGCCTAAGAAGTAATGACCATTGGCTAACTTCTTGACAGTTACCGCATCATCCAAATCTTTCGCGTCAGCACCATCAATGGTAACTAATATTTGGTCACGAATATCACGACGATTAGTCATATCTTCTTCTGAAATCTCATCAGGAATTTGGTCCGCGTGAGTTAAAACATCATCTGGGAATTTTGTTGGAATCCCATGTTGCATCACAATACTTAAAATGTCCATTCCTGGATCATTTTTATGGCCCACTGTTTGTTTGATTAGACCTTCTAAGGCAGTTGGATATCCTGGTTCAGGATAGTGAGTCACTTCAACAACACAAATTGTTCCCTCAACCGGTTGGATCCCTTCAGCCGCAATAAAAATTTTATAGTTACTTAGCTTTTTATCTTGGGGTTTAACATAACCATATAAATCTGTCTCTTGACGCTCTTCTTCACTGTAAGGAATGAATTCACCCACCACTTGAGTCATGCTGCGTTTTACAATCTCTTTAACTTTACCCTCAGCAGTCTTACCTTCAAGTTGATTGGGAGAGCTTAAAATGTCAATTCTTACAGTATCACCATTTAATGCAAAACCTGTATGGTCTTTCGAAATGTAAACATCATTTTCTTCACCTTCAATACTAACAAATCCAAAACCTCGATCATTAGCTCGGAAAATCCCTTCCACTAATACTTCTTTTAATGGCAATTGAACTTTACCTTTTTTAGTAAAGATGATTGATTTTTCTCTTTCCATTGTAGCGATTGTTTGAACAAGAGCTTTAAAATCATCACCTTTATTTAACTCTAAATCTTGGCTTAGCTCTTCCATGGAAAAACTTTTTTTGCTACTTGTTTCTAAATAATTTAATATTTTTTCTTTAATTGTTGTTTTCATAAGTCACCTCGTTGCATCTACAGCAAGGAGACTTACGCTTCCAAACTATAATGCCAATTTAATTGATTAATAAATAGTAAGACATCTGCTTCAAATTCTTTTTTCTCAGGACCAATTGTGATAACGTGACCACTTTCTGGATACCATTTGATTTGCGGTTGAGAATTAATAAGCTCATCTGCTACATCATAGACATCATCGGGATTAATCATCTTATCTTGTCCAGCTTGAACTAATAAAGTTGGCTGCTTGACCGTTTTTAACTGATGAAACACTTCGGCAGAATAGTCACTGATTTCTGCTAATTGAATTGGTAGTGTCTTTTCAATTTCAGACATACGCTGTTCAACTTCACCATCTTCTGACCCTGCTCGTTTCATGTTAGTGCGAGCATAATATTTAAAGGTTGGTAAAATGTTAGTTTCGATTTCAGCTGCAATCGGTGAGCAGAAAATCCCTCCGCCAATGACTTGTTCAGGGTATCGTTCTAGTGCGCTCATAGCGAACACGCCGCCTAGTGATAAACCAAAAACTGCCACTTCGTCATAACCCTCATCTTTTAAGTGTTGCATGTGATTCACTAGTTGCTGATGCCAAGATTCTGGACCTGCTGCCAAAATATCCTCAGCTCTTTTTGTTCCATGTCCCGCAAACAACGGCATCAAAACTGTATAACCGTTGCTATTTAATACTCGACCTAATGATCTTACATCATTTGGATTGCCTGTATAGGCGTGCATCAAAACAACCGCACGTTTGCCACCTTTTAGAAAAACCGTTTCTGGTAGTTTTACATTGTTCGTTTCCATTCCATCCACTCCACACATCTAATATTAAAACCATACAAAAAGCCCCCTGAAAACAGGAGGCATTATTTTACTTAGAAGAAATAATCGCTAAAACAATTGCATTGATTACCCAAGCAAAACCTAAAACTGCAGTTGCTTTTTGCATAAACGCTTCGAAACCACGAGCTTTTTGTTTACCAAATAATTGATCTGCGCCACCTGTAAATGCACTAGCAGCACTATTCTGTTTGCTAGGCTGCATCATTACAGCAATAATAATTAAAACTGAAAGAACTAACATTAGTCCAACTAAAAAACTATACATAAGTGAAACCTCCCGTTACATTGAATTACTATTCGTTAATTCTACCATATTAGCTAAACAAAAGCTAGTAACCGTGAATTGTCAAATCCTTAATCAACTGCTTTCTGATTTAATTCATGGACCTCATCTACAGGATACTTTTCAGCATTTTTTGTTAATTTTTGTCGAACGATATCTTTTATATCTAAATCAAGATCGTCAGCTAACATCATTAAATAGATATAAACATCAGCAATTTCTTCTTGAATATTTTGTTTATTAACTGCTACTGCCTCTTTATCAGTTTTCCACTGGAAATTTTCTAATAATTCCGACGCTTCTAAACTAACAGATATAGCAAGATCTTTGTGACTGTGATATTGTCGCCAATCACGCTCATCACGAAATTGATTTATTTCTTTAAGTAAATCCTCCACTGGCTTTCCCTCCGAATCTTCTTTAATATTATTTTACTATTTTATTCTAAAAAATAAAGCTAAAAGGGTTAACATGCCCTTTTAGCTTTATTAATTATAAATAATTATTTTCTTTTAAAATAGTCTCGGCAGTAGCCATATTAATTTCGCTAACTAGTAGAATTGGACCTGTACACCCCATCCCACTTTCAGCATAAATATGACATTCCCACAGTTTTAGTACTGCATCTTCTAATTCCATCACATCAATACCCGATATTTGTTCTGTCACAACTTCTTTTGGAGGTTGCTCGATAGTTGTTGAAGATGTTTTTTCAACAGGCTGAAGATTTCGACAAATCGCTTTTAAGCCAGCTTTTTCGGCTAACTTATATTCCGCCGCGCTCAAAGATTGTAAATCAGCTTTTGCCATATCGTATGCATAGCTGAGTGCATTAGCTATTACTGGTGCACCACTAGCGCGGGAGACAATTAAAATATTTTGACAATAATCTTTTCCAACCCCAGGTCCGTAACCAAATCCTAATGATTCGAATTGTCCACCTGTTGTATAGCTAGAAAATAGTTTCATCAATAGATTCCCTGTTAAACTATCGCAAACCATCACGTCGCAACTACCAGTTAACAGATCATTCCCGCGCATAACTGCTCCGCCATCTTGCCGTTGGCTTTCACCGAAGGACAAAGAATAACCATTCATTACTAATTCTTTCAGGCTTCTTTCAACGGTCCTTGCCCCATCAACATTTAAGATACCCACAGTCGGGTTCGCATTACCCAAGGCCTTCGCTACTGCAATGCCGTTTATCGTATTATAAACCATTGCCTCATTGCGCACCTGGCTTGTTGTTCCTGTTGTTGTTGCAATCAACAGCTCTTTGCCTAGCGCAGGTGTCACGACGCGACCAACCGTAGCCACCCCAATCGGAAAATTATAATGTAACGTTACACAGGCTGAAATATACCCAGTTGTTAACAGTTCTTCCATTTTGGCATAGCCGGCTTCTTCAGTTTCGCAAACGATTGACTCAACGCCTTCCCATTGTACTTCTGATCCAATCGTTACAACATCAAACAATTGATTTTTACTGGCTATTTTTACAGCTTCTTCCATATTGGCAAGTCCTAATTCACTACCGTTTATTGTCAAACCTATTTTAAGATTAGAACCACTTTTTCCTGTTTCTAAGGATGTTGCAATTTCATCGAATACTTCTTTTATTTTCTCGTCGATTATCGTCATAGCCATCACCACCTAGGACTCCACTGACAGGCTGTCAGTGAACCCACGCAACGCTTTGGCTACTGCCGATTTAACTTCCGATTTCAAATCATTACTCACTTCTGATTTTTCCCCAGAATTTCGTTCGATGATTATTGATACGCCATCAAATAAATTGGTCATTCGCCCTAAGAACAACGAGCCTTTTCCTACAATCATCGCTCTGTCAAATGAACCAGTTGTCAAATCATCAATTGCAAATCCTAAATATGGCACGCCGCTTGGGATGTGGCCTTGAGTTGGTGCCCAACCAGGCATAGACTTTTCATTTACAAAGTTCATCAACTCTTTTTTCTCTAATTCTTTGCGTAAAACTCCCACGGCTGCTATCATTTTTAAGTTTGATTCTGGGACATCACCTGCACCAGCAGGTTTTGTAATGTCAGGATTTTGCATTTCAATTGAGTAGGCATCAATATCATGAACCGTCAATCCTGCTGCGTCAAGAGGCGCAGCGACTAAAGCAGTTGTTACTGCTTGCGGGCTTGATCCACTCGAAACCATATGGCGGCCAACCAAATCTGTTCTCAACACCGGATGTTCACCATCGTTTTCACTAATCAATGCAGCAAAACCGCCTAGAACATCTTCTAGAATTGGCAAGCCTTTGCCAATATGAGACTTCCCGTTCATTCCTAACTTAGCACTAGCTCCACCTGCCACAATCACAACGTTTTTAAACGTCCCAGCTTTGACATGCGAAGCAGCCGTTATAAGTGCATGAGTTGGTGCGGCACAGAACCCTCTTAAATCAGAGCCCGTTGCTTGTGTACAGCCAGATAATTCAGCAATAGACTTTGCAAAATTACCACCACCACGTTGATTCATATCACCACAAGCTTCTTCACTACACTCAATAACATAATCAATTTCTGTCGGATTGAGTCCTTTCAACTTAATTAAATGTCTTAATGCTAAAACACCACTAGCTTTTACAACTAAATTTTCTAAAATAGTGTGGGCGCTTAAGTTAACATCAATTTCATGCGCTGGTAAAACACACCCTACTAAGTCATTGCCAACATACAGTCCTTCCGCATGCCGAGCAGTCACCTTTTCTGCCAACCAAATAGCTTCCTGACCTTCTTTAATTTTAGATACATCTTCTGAAAATAATTCATGTTTGCCAATCGCTTCTTTTACTTTTACGGAAAAATTTTTCTCAAGATGTACCAACTCAAAGACATCACAAATTTGTAATAATCCATAAAATTCTTCTTCTGGCATAATCTCTCCAAAGCGACCAAATCGTTCGCCTTTACACTCACTTGAAACCCATGGTTGTGGTAGCTCTTTTAAATCTGATGGTTTCATATTACCAATGTAAGTTTGATTCGGGGCATAGTTAACAACCTGATCATAACTCCGAATATTCCCTTTTAATTGTTTTAAATACTCACTATCTGGATTAACGATTTTTTCAGTTGTTTGTGTGGTTCCATTATGTTCAATCATGTCGGGAGTATGAACCAAAATATAACTCGCTCCATTAAGCGTTGCAAAACCCATGATAACCCTCCTCTGATAAAAAAGGGAGGCAAGCCTCCCTTAGGTTCTTTTTAATTTAATACTTAGCAAACTCTTTACGAATACCAGAAACTTCTTCAATGATTTCGTCTACCTCTAAAATCATTTCCATCATCCCGATTTGATCTTCGTAAACAGTACTATCTACAAATTCTTTAAATTCTGGCTCTAACACATGATACACAGCTAAACCTAGCTGGACATTTGTTAGTGGACCAGCAAATGTTGGATCGCCGTTTGTAACAGTTTCAGCAGCTAGCCCAGCTGCTTCATATTCTGCTGCACCAATTAATACGACCACATTTTCTGCGCCGAATTTTTCTGCTGCTTCTTTAACACGTTTTTGGTTTTCCAAGTCCATGGCACCTGCGGCCGTTCAGACGAAGCATTCCGTTGATGAAAAGACCACATCTACAGATGTTCCTTTCAAACATTCTTCAATGGCTAACCCTGGAATCCCATCACGATCACCAATGATCATGATTTTTTTATTTTCTAATGACATTTATTTCCCTCCTAAACTATTATTTAACAGTTTGCTTTTAACATCTCTACTAATGACTCTTTAGTGATATCATCTTTGGTTAATTCAGCTACCTTCTCACCATTTTTAAATATCGAAATAACTGGTAGTCCCATAATTTTATGTTTAATGCAAAAACGACGGACACCTTTTTGGGAAGTATTAAATTTTGTGAAATGGAAACAATCACTATATTCAGCTGATACTTCTTCAACCATTGGCATTAATGCGATACAATTCTCACAAGTTTCTCCCCACCAATCAATAACTACTGGTTTGTTATTTTCTATTACTTCCGCATCAAAATTTTCAAGTGTTAATTCCAACATGTTAGCTCCTCCTTACGATTTCATTTTTTCTACATATCTTTGGACTGCAAATGCGGCTGTGGCACCATCACCAGTAGCAGTCACAACTTGTCTTAACAATTTAGGACGAATATCTCCCGCTGCAAACACACCCGACATACTTGTTTCTAGTGAGTCAGTAGTTTCAAGATAACCCCAATCATTTAACGTTAGTTTTCCTTGATATAAATCAGTTTTTGGAACATAACCGATGAAGACAAAAATGCCAAACGTACCATCTTCTTCATCTGCTTCAATTAATTGCGTTTCTTCTGTTTCCACATTTTTGATGACCATGCTCTCAACTAATCCATCACCTTTTATCTCCGTCACAACACTATTAAAAATATAGTCAATCTTAGGATTATTTTCAGCCTGTTCCACAGCAATCGCTGATGCTGTTAATTCTGATAAATTTTGAATGATTGTTACTTTTCGAGCAAATGTTGTTAAAAATAAGGCTTCTTCAACAGCTGAGTTTCCTCCGCCTACAACATATACCTCAAGGTCCTCAAAAAATGCCCCATCACACGTTGCGCAGTATGACACTCCTTTACCTTTCAAGTCTTCTTCACCAGGACAACCAATTGCTCGTGGCTCAGCCCCATTTGCACAAATGACTGCGTAGCATTGGAACTCGCTACCATCTTGGCATTTTATTACCTTAACTTTTCCTTCTAAATCCAATGAAACAACTTCTTTTCCCACCATTATCTCAGCACCGAATTTCCGGGCTTGATCTGCCATTCTCGCAATCAATTCCGCCCCTGAAGGTTCTTCGCCACTGCCTTCTATAGCCCCAGGGAAATTAGCAATTTCATGAGTTAAAGCTATTTGTCCCCCAAGTTTCGTTTTCTCTAAAACCAAAGTTTTTAATCTTGCTCGTGAATTATATAAAGCAGATGTTAAGCCGGCTGGCCCACCACCAATTATGACAACATCATACATTTCTGCCATTTTTTCACATCCTTCTTAACTTAGTCACATCGCTTTTTTGCATAAGATACCCAACCTACAACCTAGTAGCTTAGATTATTTTTTTATTCAAATACTGTTTGCTCAGAAATTTCAGTTGTCAAAGCTTCTAGCGCTTTATCGATAATGCCACGACGTAATTTTTTCTCATCTTCTTTACTTAAGCTTGGATTGCCTAATGGATGTGGAATAGCTATGGCTGGAACAATCCTGTTCGCACCAACTGTTAGTGAAATCGGTACAACTGTACAAATATGCACTACTGCAATTCCAGTTTTTTCAATTTCTTTTACCATCGTTGCTCCGCAACGAGTACAAGTTCCTCATGTAGAGGTTAAAATAACTGCTTGAATACCATCTGCAACTAATTTTTGAGCAAATTCTGATGCAAATTTTTTCGCATTTGCTACAGATGTCCCATTACCAGTTGTTGTATAGAAATAACGATATAGTTCTCCAATTTCGCCAGCATTTTCTTTTTCCCTCATGATATCAACAGGTAAGACGCGGTCAGCATCTTGATTCGCATACATTGGGTCATAACCACCATGTGCGGTTTCATAGGTTTCTTCTGTTAGATCCGTCACACCCTCAATATCGTATTCACCATATTTAGAGGCGCTTGATGATTCGATATGATCAGGATTCCCTTTAGGTACAATCCCACCAGAAGTCACTAAAGCAATTTTGGCATTTGCCATGTCTTTAATTGCTGCTGCTGGTTCAACATTATCAAATTCTGGCATTGGGAATTCTGTTACATATTCCTCGCCTTTCATTTTCTTAACTAACATCTCAACTGCCCGTTCAGATCCTCGTTTAGTTTCTTCGAAGTTTTTCCGATGACGAACGATGTATCCATCTTCTAACGGATCAACTATTTCACCTTTTAATAGTTTTAAAATAACTTTCGTCATAGCAGGGACAGATTTTCTCATGGTTGCTGCCGATTTTCCTACTGGTACGATATAGGCATCTTTTTTATATAAATCTACTCCCGGATTTTCTTCATACATACCTGTTACAACGGGAATATTCAGAACTTCCATAACTTCTTTTGCAACAGCACCACAAGCCACACCGTAGCGTCCTGCATTAAACGCTGGTCCTGCAATAACTAAATCAGGAGAATATGATTTAATCATTGCTAAAACTTCTGCCAAAGCTTCTTCAATGTTTTCCCCGAAATAACTGTCACCACAAACGACTGTCCCAACAATTTCGACGTCTTCACCTAAAGCCGACGAAAAAGCTAAACCAGGGCCAATGATCTCATCTTTTTTAAATGGTTTCGTATTAGCGAATTCTTCACCACCAATCCCAGCATAAAATTGGTTTATATAATGCACTACCTTATACTTTGTCATAGTAACCTCCTTCTAACATTTTTTAATATTTAGTAAACTCTTTACGAATACCAGAAACTTCTTCAATGATTTCGTCTACCTCTAAAATCATTTCCATCATCCCGATTTGATCTTCGTAAACAGAACTATCTACAAATTCTTTAAATTCTGGCTCTAACACATGATACACAGCTAAACCTAGCTGGACATTTGTTAGTGGACCAGCAAATGTTGGATCGCCGTTTGTAACAGTTTCAGCAGCTAGACCAGCTGCTTCATATTCTGCTGCACCAATTAATACGACTATATTTTCTGCACCGAATTTTTCCGCAGCTTCTTTAACACGTTTTTGGTTTTCCAAGTCCATGGCACCTGCGGCCGTTCAGACGAAGCATTCCGTTGATGAAAAGACCACATCTACAGATGTTCCTTTCAAACATTCTTCAATGGCTAGCCCTGGAATCCCATCACGATCACCAATGATCATAATTTTTTTATTTTCTAATGACATTTATTTCCCTCCAATTTTTAATTACCTTTGGCAGACATTTTATTAAAACCTAATTCGTTGGTCGCGCCGGTAATCGCTTGAATTTCCACTTCAATACTGCCATCTTCCCGCAAGCTCCCATCAAAACCACCCGCGATTGAATCCACATAGTCGTATTGTCCAATCAAATGTTCCATTGGTGGTAAAACAATTGTTTCGTTTGCATTCCCACCAGTGACAACCGCTGTTGCAAGTTTATCTGCATCAGCTAAGGATTGACTTGCTCCATCACGTCCTGCATATTCATCCGTTACAATCACAGTATTTATTCCTTTTTGTTCAATTTTTTTACAGTTCATAATTAAATCTGTATCAGGATTACCAAAACCTTCTTGCGTAATGATAACTCCGTCTAACCCCATAAATTCAGCAAGTTTACTTGTCATATCACTCGATCTTTCTTTATCTGCCAAATAAACTGTTTCATTCGTAATAATGACACCCATAAAGTTTAAATCTTTGCCATGCCGTTTATATAAATCTTCAATGACTGGATTATTTAAATGATGATACGTTGTATTTTTATCACATGCCGAAACACAATTTCCGCTTAGAACCGCTCCATCCATTACCTCAGTAGGATAAAGAATTGTTGGAATAATATGTTTGGCATCCGCACCATAAACATACGTATCGTGTAACAAACCTTGAGTTTGTAGCATATAGACATAGCCGACTTTCGGTAAATCTGGGTGTTGTGCTGCTTGTTCAAACAAAGGTAATGTTTCATATTCAGTGATTTCATCTGGCTCAACCTCTGCACCCAGCTTACCAAGATATTCTCCGATTTTTAACCCGGCAAGGCGAGCCGCCTCTTCATAGCTATGTGGTTCTAAATCTTTTGCCGGTTCAAGAACCAAGCATATATTAATCAAATTTGAGAATGGTGTTTTATCAGCCCCTGGTCCTACCATATCAACGATTCCCTCTTGGAAACCAACGATTTTACCAACGGTCATCACGCCACACCCTTTTAAGACATGCGTTCTACCAGAACCAACCATTGAGACTTTATTTATGACTCCAGGAAACATTTCACCATGACCATGAACCTTACACCTAGGTTCAACAACATCTTTTACCGGTGTGATTCTAATACTATCGCCAGGGTTTGCAATTTCAATTTTACAGTCTGTCAAACGTTCATCAGCAAGAACTAACTCTTTAACTTTTTCTTCATTTACATACAAAGTATGTTCCAAAACTTTTGACTCTGTCCCTAAGATAACTTTTTCAATCATAATTTTACCTAGTTCCAATTTCATCCCTTCACCTCATTTCAAATTTTAAAAATCAATCAATCACAGTGTTTATTTTCAGCCTCACCTCCTTTCAATTTTGAAAATCAACTGACTTTTAAGCCTATTCTTTCAAACGTGCTCATCATAATGTAGTAATCCACCCAAGCAAAATCAGTTAATATCTTTTCATTCCAATTCGGAACAGGTTGGTTGTTTAAAAATTTCTCAACCACTGCTTCAGCTGATTCAATTAAAATTAAGCTCTCCAAATCAATCTCTTCTTTTTCCGAATCAGTTAATATGATTGTCTTATAAATCGTTTCATTTGGTTTGATACTGCCACTAAGTGGATGAATTAAAAGTGTTTGTTTTCCTTCGACAACATAGCGCTTTGCTATGACTAAAATCGTTTGATAATCAACTTCCTGATAGTCTATTTTTTCTGACGTTTTTAAATTAGCAATTTTCGGATTATTTGTTAAAATCACCATATTATCATCTCCACACAAAAAAACTGCCTTCAACCATTAAAAACAACTCGAAACGACTGTCCCAAAAACGGGACACAATCCTTCCTTGATATTGTTTTGCATAGTTAAAAACAGTTTTATGAATTTGTTTTAAATTGTTAAATAAAATGATTACACTAAGGCCAAATGGGAATAGGCAAACTTGCCCCTTTTTACTAGATTGTCATGATTTTTTTAAGATAATCCCATTTACTAAAAACATAATGTAACCCCTTTCATTTGATGAGTTCATTGTATCACAATCTACCGGTAAAACAAGACTATTTAATAATTTTGAGAACTTTTTTTATTGCTAATCCCAAGTCAACTAACTCATCGTCTTGAACTGTTCTCATATCAAAAACTAGTTGGTTATCTTTAATCCGGCACACCACAGGAATATCGCATTGCCTTAGCTGTTCACTAAAATCATGACAAGAAATATTCATGCTTGATACTGTGACACAAATGGTTGGCAGTGTCACTTCTGGAAATGAACCGCCACCAACTTGTGAGCAATCTTCTAACAGATTTACAGATAAAGCGTTGTTCCCTTTTAATTGATCTGACAATTTATTTCCTCTAATCTCTAATTCTGTAACGCCTTGCTTTAATGCTCTAATAATTGGAATTGTTTCATGACCATGGTCTGGTTGCAAATAAGCTTTCAATGTTTGCTCAAGTACAGCCAAAGATAATTTATCAATTCTCAATGTGCGGGTTAATTGATTTTTTTTCATTTTCTCGATAAGAACCTTTTTTCCAACAATTAACCCTGACTGTGGACCACCTAACAACTTATCACCACTGAACGTGACAATATCACAACCACTTTCAATTGCTTGGCTAACAGTCGGCTCTGGTGGCAACCCCAGGTCTTCCAAGCTATAAAATAAGCCACTCCCCAAGTCATTGACTAACGGCAGATCATGTTCTCTAGCTAGTGAAGCAAGTTGATCTATTGCTACACTTTCGGTAAAACCAACTACTTTATAATTACTCGTGTGAACTTTTAAAATCGCTCCAGTATTTTCATTTATAGCCTTTGCGTAATCCTCTATTTTGGTTTTGTTGGTAGTCCCAACCTCTTTGATAATCCCTCCACTTAATTCAATAATTTCTGGGATTCTAAATGATCCTCCGATTTCTACTAGTTCGCCTCGCGAAATAATAATTTCCTTCCCTTTCGCAATAGTTGACAATGCTAATAACACCGCTGCAGCATTATTATTAACAACAAAACCCGCCTCGGAATGACTTAAACTAATTAAATCTTTTTCTATCACTTGATACCGTGAGCCTCTTTTACCAGTTGTTAAATCGTATTCTAAATTAGAATAACCAAAAGCAACTTCTAACAACTTTTCTTGTGCTGATTCTGATATTCTCGCTCGTCCAAGATTAGTATGTAACACTACTCCAGTAGCATTTATTACACGTTTTAAGCCGCTCTTTTCTTTTCTATCCAAAGTACTACAGGCGTAATCTATCACTCCGTTTTCAGTGATATCGATGGTTATTTTATTTAGTAAGACTTCTTGGCGTAATTTTGTGATGCCATCTTGAATAGTTTCTTTAACCATTTCACGCCCAAATTTCACTATGTAAATTTCAAGTTCAGATCGCCTTAATAAATCGTCAACTTTAGGAATTTTTTTTAATAACTCTTTATTCACTCCATTCACCTCTATTCACTAAATCAATAATGTCCTTAACTGCTTTGACCCCGTAGTCAATTTCCTCAACAGTTGTAAAGTGGGAAAAAGAAAAACGTAACATTCCTTGCGATTCTGTCCCAAACGATTTATGAATCAGTGGGGCGCAGTGTAATCCCGAACGAACAGCAATGTGATATGTTTGAGATAAATAATCCGCCACTAACGATGATGAAATATCCCCAATATTAAACGTTACTATTGGCATCCTTTTGGTTGTGCTGTAATCACCATAAAATTGTAGTAACGGCTCATCTTTTAAGCGATTGTAAAAATTAACTGCATATTTTGAGGCTTTATTAGCTAACTTTTCTACTCCGTTCTCACTAAGGTAGTTAATTCCCGCATGCAAGCCTACAATACCTGGTAAATTCATTGTCCCAGCTTCTAAACACGTCGGGTAATCAGTCGGATGTTGATGATCGCTCGAATGACTTCCACTGCCACCAACAAGTAAGGGGTTAATGAAGATTTCTTCACTGAAACATATACCGCCAATCCCTTGTGGCCCATATAGCGATTTATGACCTGTAAAACAAAGAATATCAATTCCTTCTTTTTTCATATCGATGACACGATTACCGGCAGACTGAGAAGCATCTAGAATTAATAGGATATTTTTTGCCTGACAGAGAGTTGCTAGTGGTTCTAAATCGGTTATGTTGCCGGTCACGTTAGACGCATCGGTGACAACGAATGCTTTCGTGTTAGGCGTGATTAACCTTTCCGCTTCCTCTATTTGTAACGTTCCATTATGAGGATCACAGGTAATAAAACTCAAGCGTGCGCCTGACTCTTCTAATTGATAAAGAGGTCTCAACACTGAATTGTGTTCTGAATTAGTTGTGATGATATGATCTCCGGCAGAAAATAACCCTTTGATAACCTGATTCAGCCCCATTGTTGCATTCATTGTGAAAATCACGCGTTGACTTTCGGTAATCCCAAAAAAATCTGCTACAGCTTGCCGTGTTCTAAAAACTTCACGATAACTATTCAAAGAGTAGTCATGACCTCCCCGCGCTGGGTTACCAAAAGTATTATTTTGCAGCACGTCCGTCATTTTTTCTATCACAGTTATTGGTTTCTTTAACGATGTAGCACTGTAATCAAAATAACATTCCATCAAATCTCACCTACTTCTTTATGTTGGGGAGCTACCAATCGGCGATAATCACCATCACGATACGTGATCTTCAAATCGTCCAAATGTTCCAGGAAAAGTAAAGAATATTTTCGAGATGACTTTAATAAATCACGACATTCCGCTAAACTAATTTGTTCATTCGCTTGAAGGAATGCTGTTACATTATTCATTGCTCGGCGATAATTTTTTTTATGTAAAATAATATCATGAGTAAGATAAACAATTACATCGTTTCCAAGTAATCCAATTACATTTAATGCCTCTAGATTCTTAGCCGTTAATTCTTCTAATGTATATGGTTGAAATTGATCGACTAACAATAACTGTTCGACTTCTTTCATTGCAACTTTTAATCCATCTGGAATAGCAACTCGATGTGTTTTTAGTGCTAATATTTTATCTGTTTGCGAGATTAACTCCCGCGTTTCTAGGTCATGATAAATCAACTCTAATTCTTTTAGTTTCAGCCCAGGAAAAACACTATGAAAAGAAGCTTTATCCATTCCTAGTTTATATGGATTAGAATGATGAAAGTTTGTTAAATTCGAGATAATTTTTTCTTCTATTTCATGGAGACGTTCAAAAAGCATGACCCCTCTGCCGATTTTTATTAGGCGATTCTTTCGAATTAAATCTTCTATTCCTAAAGAAACCTCCGATGGACTACTATTAATATGATCGGCGATTGATTTAATGGTTTGAATCAACTCAGGCTGTTGTTGTAAATAAATAATTATTAAGTCAGAAATATCGCCCTTTTCTTTAATCATTAACGATTGCAATAGCCCTTCTTTATAACGACGATGCTTACTTGGCAATGTCTCTAAGATAGTACCACCAGCAATCGTCCGAACAGGAGAATAACTTCTGATAATAAAGTGATCGCCTTTTTTCACTACCACTTGTTCTTCTAATCTAAGCTGTAAAAAGCCTTCTTCACCCGGCCCAATCTCTTCAGCACCTAAAGGAACGACTCTAGCTAGCACCTCTTGTGTTCCTACATGGAAGTGAACACGATCCCAAAGAGACAGTTTGTTTTCTAAAAAATCTAAACAGGTAACCTTAATATCCAGCATCCAACTGGATTCAACATTATTTAAAACGGTTAATGTATTGCCTCGAGAAAGTTTATCGCTAGTCACTTTAGTTAAGTTGATAGCTGTTCTTTGTCCTGGGAAAGCTTGCTGTTGATTTTTTTCGTGCACTTGTATATTTCGAATTTTAGTTTTAATACCTTGTGGATAAATTACCACATCATCCCCAACAGACAAGCTGCCTTCCAAAAGCGTTCCTGTTACAACCGTCCCAAAACCATTAACAGAAAATACCCGATCAATATTTAGACGTGGATCTAACGTGTTTTTTTCTGAATCTGTGAGATCTTCTACTTTGTTTTTGATTTCTTCTTTTAATTCAGAAAGACCAAAGCCTGATACAGCATCCGTTTTCACGATGACACTTTTTTCTAAAGCTGTTCCTTTAAATTGTTCTTTTAAATCTTCCAAAACCAAGTCTGCATAGTCAGGCTCAACACTATCACACTTGGTAAGAACCACAATAAAATCTTTAACTCCTAACAGTGAAAGAATATCGATATGTTCCTGCGTTTGAGGCATAACCCCTTCATTAACATCAATCACCAACATAACCAAATTTATACCTGCAACCCCAGCCAACATATTTTTTATAAATTTCTCATGACCTGGCACATCTACAATCCCAACTTGTCGACCGTTAGCTAAATTTAAATATGCAAATCCAAGGTTAATAGACATCCCTCTCTTGAGTTCCTCTTTCGTAACATCTGTTTCAATTCCTGTTAGAGCTTTAACCAAAGTGGTTTTCCCATGGTCGATATGTCCAGCAGTTCCAATTACCACACGCGTCACACGCTACACCTCCCAAAAGATTATGCTACTCACATTCCTCAATTTTCCAATTAAAATGCTGATCTTTTTGCTTGTAATAAATCAAGGGCTGACTGATACCGATGCCATGACAACTTTCAATCACTTGAGAATAATCAGTCCAATTAAATTTTAAAGATAGTCCACAGCTAGAAGATATTGATTCCGGAGTCGGAATCAATCGAGCCTTAATCCCTTTTTTATTGATAGTCTCTTCCAGTGTCATCCCTTTATGCGTTGATTCAACAACAACTAACCCTTCCATAAAACACACCTCTCATTTACTAAGGTTTCACAACATGATGTGCTGTAGACATTAACTCAACAATTCGATACATATTTGTGATTTCCCCCACTGCTAAGCGCTCTGTCAAACCATAAAAATCTAAACAAGCACCGCATGTTAAGATTGATACCCCCCGTTCCGAAATTCCTTTTAAATCTTCTAACACCGGCGAATTTTCCACGGTTAATTTCGCACCACCATTATAAAAAAGAATACAAGTAGGCTGGAAATCTTGTTCTGCCAAAGCATAAATAAAACTTTTCATAAGCGACTCACCTAATTGTTGATTTCCTTGTCCCATTACTTCAGTATCAACAGCAACAACAACGTTGGTATTAGATTTATTTGGCTCTAAAATGACATTATTTTGGACTGGACTGTTACTGCTCCCTGTAGATAAAATCACTTTAAATGACTGATTACTTTCTTTAATAACATTTACTTTATATTGTTTTACTTCAGCTAATTTTTTTAAGTTTTCTGTCGCAATCTGATTATCAACCAACACCTCAATGCAATTATTTTCTTTAAGAGCTTTTTTTGCTTCAATTACTGGCTTAGGACACGTTAAACCTCGCGCATCAACTTGTTTCATTGTCAATTCCTCCTTACTCTATAATGATCTTATGAGTATCCAATTCAACTACTTTTCCAATCACAGATGCAAGCTGGTCCACTTGCTGTAACTCATCAACTAATTTTTTTGCATATTCAGCTGGCACACTGATTAATAAGCCCCCAGAAGTTTGTGGGTCAAACATTAATTCCTCAATAGCAAAATCATCACATTTGAATAAAACTTTATCGTTTAAAAAATTACGATTACGTTGTCCCCCAGCTGTCACTAATAATTCTTGCGCACATTCATAAGCACCACTAATAACTGGAATATCCCTGCTTGTTAAGTACGCTGTTTGATTCTCACCAAGCATTTCGCTTAAATGACCTAATAACCCAAATCCTGTCACATCAGTACAACTGCTCACCTTATGTTTAACTATCACTTCACTAGCATATTTATTTAGTGTTGTCATTGAACTTATCGCTTCAGCAAAATTTTCATCAGTTGTTTCACCTACACTATACGCTGTTGTGATGATTCCAACACCAATTGCTTTAGTCAAAATCAAGATATCCCCAACTTGGCAATTATTATTTGTCAAAATATTATCGGGGTGTATTGTGCCAGTAACAGATAAGCCATACTTAGGTGTACTGTCGTGAATTGAATGCCCCCCAACCAATAAAGCTTTTGCCTCTTGAATAACCTCACTACCACCACGTAAAATCTCTCCCAATATATTGATATCCATTTCTTCGGGGAAACACACAATATTCATGGCAGATAACACTTTTCCACCCATCGCATAGACGTCACTTAATGCATTAGTCGCAGCAATTTTCCCGAATAGATAAGGATCACTTACCATCGTGGGGAAAAAGTCTAAAGTTTGAATTAAGGCCACATCATCTGACAACTTAATCACTCCCGCATCATCTGTTGAATCAAACCCCACAAGCAAACGATCGTCATTAGTTTGTGGCAGTCCATTTAATAATTTGCTTAAATTACCCGGTCCAATTTTCGCGTTGCAACCACCACATATAAATAATCCCCCAAATTCATTTATTTTTTCCAAAACAAGCACCCCTTTCAAGCGTAAGCGTTTACAATTATAAGTAAAAAAATATCAATCTTTTTGTTCATTGTATCACAATGTGTCGGGATTTAAACTAATTTAAATTAAATTACTAGGATATTATTAGCAAATTAAAGCTTGACTGATTCAAATTTTCTATGTTATTCTTGCGTTGGGATTGGATGGGTTCTGGTGTTCCCTGCGGTCTTCAAAACCGTTATGAGGAGTTAAGAGCTTCTTAGGTGGGTTCGATTCCCACACATTCCCGCCAATTGTGAATTAAATAACATTATATATATATTAAAAGCTTGGACAAAATTGTCCAGGCTTTTTTGTATAAAAAAAGAAGCAAGTATTATCTACTTGCTCCTCCACCACCAGAACTACCTCCGCCACCGAAGCTACCTCCACCACCGAAGCCACCACCGCCGCCAAAACCGCCGATGTTGCCACTTCCTCGTGAAGCTGCCCTTGCAACTGCTGCACGTTTACGTGCCATATAAGCAGCATAAAATGCTACCCACGTAATTCCGTATTTGATTAAAAATTCATCTGCACCATGTTCTTGATAGAAATTAATTTTCTCGCGATCTTTAACTTCTCGAACTGTTGAAACACCAAAGGCATACATAAAGAATAAGAAGAAAATCATCATTTCTGGATTATTCATTACGAAGTACTTGAATGATTTCCACACAGATGCTTTGGTCGCTTTAATACCACCCTCAGCGATGTCTGCATCAACTTGTGTGACAACGTCATTAAAGACACTTGTCAGCCCACGAGATTTAGCTGCTTTATCGCTTGCTTTAATATCTTCTAGATACGTATCGAGAATCATACCTGCCATACCGTCTGGAATACTTCCTTCCATCCCATATCCAACTTCGATTCTGACCTTGTTAGTATCTAAATCATATAATATTAATATGCCGTTATCGTAATCTGCACTACCTATTTTTTTATCTTCAAAAATCTTAATTGATTCAGACTCAATATCACCTGTGGACATACGAGGTAAGGTCATTACCACAATTTGCGGAGCCTTATCTTTGTATTTATTCTCATAAGCAATATTTTTTGCAGAAATTAACTGCTTGTCTTCTTCTCTTAAAATATTGGCATAGTCAGCAGCAAAGAAATCATCCACGCCATTGACACGCTGAGCATCAGCAGTAAAAGATAAGCCTACGAATAGGCTTAATGTCATAAACAACATTGTTAGTATACGCTTCATCGTAGACCCTCCTTGATTATTAACAGTTATTATTTATCAAATGATACTTCTGGAGCTTTTTCAGCACCAGCATCTGCTTTGAAGAATTCTTTTGCATCAAATCCGAAGACTTTTGCTACCATATTACCTGGGAAACGTTTAACTTTAACGTTAAATGATTTAACAGCTGAGTTGTAACGATCACGTTCAGTTGAAATACGGTTTTCTGTTCCTGATAATTCATCCATTAACTTAGTCACGTTTTCACTTGATTTAAGTTCTGGATAGTTTTCAACGATTAAAGTTGTTAAACGATTAACTTGACTTGATAATTCGTTTTCTGCTGCAACTTTATCATCTGTTGTTTTGGCACCTTGAACTGCTGCACGAGCATCAGCGATTTTACCAAAAACTTCTTGTTCTTGTTTCATTTCACCTTGAACTGAATTTACTAAGTTAGGGATTAAATCATGACGACGTTGTAATTTGCTTTCAACGTTAGCCCAAGCAGAATCAACTTCTGTTTCAGCTTGCATAAATCCGTTATACATACCACCAAACATAATTGCTAAGACTGCAATGACACCTAAAATCCAAACAATTGGTTTTTTTGCTAAATTTTCCATTTTAAAATACCTCACACTTCTATTTTAATTACACCATTATTATAGCATACGCTCATAATTCCTCGCTAGTTTTAGATGCGAACAAATTTAAATTAGAAATAATTTTACTTTTCCTTAACAAATAAAAAAGACTACTAAATGTAGTCTTTTATTTGTTAGCTCTCACGTTCTGAAGTATGAAAAATACCTAGTAACACAGCAAAAAGAATTGATAACCACATCGCAATAGGTTGGCCATTCCAAGATGGGGATAACCACATTTTAAACCATTCTCCGCCAATATCGATAAAACCAAAGAACCAAATCAATAACGTAAAGACAAATGTTAAGTAACCCCACAATTTCGCTTTAAAAAATGTCGCTTGATCTTTGTTCAGCGCCTTAATTAACTTGTATAAGGCAATTACTCCAATTAAAAATGTAGCTGTTTCAAAACAAATCAACATTGTATAAGCCGTTTTCCAAATTATTGGATTATCAAATGTCCGCCAATGAACCACACTCTCAACGGTATCCATGGACATAACATGTTTTACAAATTGGAAATTATCATCCCAGGCGAAAAAAATATTATCAATAATGACAAAAAATGTAAATGACGTGGGCATCAAAACAGTAAAAATTTTTAACAAACGATCAACCTTGCTTTCTGTTAAATTCATAGCTATTCCTCCTCTGTTTAAGATACCCGTATTGTAGCACTCAGATAGTGTGAATCGTCTTTTTTCAACTCATAAAAAAATAAAAAAACACGCATATTCATGCGTGTTTTGAATATTAAATTACATAGTGTTTATAGTAATCTTAAAGTTATCTGAAGCAAAATTTATACTAGTAAAATTCAATGAAACATCATTAATTTTCAACAGTAAAACAATTTCATATAATTTTAAAAATCCTTCTAAATCATATTGTTCTTTATTAATCTCTAATTCAGAAAATTCTTTGAATTGGTTTTTAGTTAGTAACTCCTCAAATTGATTTCCTCTGATTAAGTTTAAAAAATCACCGACTTTTCTTTCCTCCAGCACGCTACGTTTCATATCTTGGAGGTCCCCTGCATCATCAATACAACATTTATCAAACTTCATAAATGACTGGCTATACTTATCCTCAAGCTTCTTTTCAAATCGTTTCATTCATCTTCACCTCTTCAGTCGTCTCTACATTAAGTGTAACACGTTGGATACAAGCACTCTAATTATTAGAACTCATTTTGACTAAGATGGTATTTATTCTAATTAATTTGTTTTATAATAGTCTTATTAAAAATAACTGATTAAAGGAGTTTTATTTATGCCAAGATTTATATTTAAAAACGTAGAATTTGAAGACGTAAAATCACTTTCTCAAACATTATCAGTCAAAAGTGCTGAAATAATTGATTGCCCTATTGATTGGATTACCTTTGAGCACGTTAGCAACACAATTTTTTTAGAAGGAAATGATATCACGTCAAGCATGTTATTCTTAGAAGTTAGTTGGTTCAAACGCAGCCAAGAAGTTCAAGATCAGCTTGCAACGTACTTAAACTCAACCCTTAACAAGTATTTTAATGAGGAAAAAGAGATTACGATTATCTTCCACACTCTTGAAGAAGCTAACTATTATGAAGAAGGTCAGAACTTTCTATAATTTAAATGATTAGTAAAGCCATACTAACTCGTATGGCTTTTTGAATACAAAAAAACTCATCCCAAAAACAGGATGAGTTAAACGAATCAATTAAGATTATTTATTTTTTAAGTTGTAGAATGAATCTAAACCTTTGTATTGAGCAGTATCGCCTAATTGATCTTCGATTCTTAATAATTGGTTGTATTTAGCAATACGGTCAGACGAACTTTTCTTTTATTTAAAGAAAATCATATCACATAAAGCTTTATATCAATACTATTAAAAGTGGATTGTTATGTACTACTAACTAGGATGCATTTTGTAGTTAGCAATATCCAACTCATCATCTAATTTTTAAATAATCTAAAATAGTTACTAAATTAGCAATAAATCCAGCAAGTGCTCCTATGATAAAAAATAAAATTTTAACATTAGGTATCATGCCTTTATTAATAGATTTTTCAGTACTTTTTATTTCTTTAGTTACTTCTTTGGTCATTTTTTTTGAATTTCTTACTGTAATTTGTTCTGAGACACCTACAAAAGTTCCAAATACTCCTATTAAAAGTAAAAGAACTCCAACTATTTTAATTAAAATTGAATTTATAAAAAATAAGCTGATTGCTGGTACTAAAAATAATATTCCTATCCCAATTGAAGCAAAGCCTTTTCCATTATCAAAAGATTCAAGTTCTATTCCTAAACCTGCTACTCCAACTGACACGAGTACTATACTAAAAACTGTTGTTATTAGAGTTTGTTTAAAAACAATTGGTAATACTATTCCAACTACAATTATAGCTAATGCCAAGCTAAATCCAATACCTGAATTTTTATCATCTTTCATTACATCACATCACTCTCTTTTGCATTTTATTTATTTGAAAAAATTAATTTAAATATTTCTCTATAAAATCAGAATTTTATTTGGTTTTAGTCTTATCTTTGATGCATTTGTTCCTCTCTTTGTAAACAAAACAAATTAAACTGTTCTCTATGTTCCTCATAACTATAACTTTGATATTCATTAAAATTGTCAAATCTTAAAAAATAATATAGTAAAGACATAAACACGCTAAAATTCCCCCAATAAAGACCTGTTTGCACAGTCCAGAAAATATCTTTTCTATCAGAAAATACGTTAGCTATTTTAATATATAAATCAAATTGTTCATTAGTTAAATTAAACCATTCTGTGTTTAAAATCCTTCTCTCAGCTAGTTTAGCTTTAGCATCAGAATTATCCCAATCTTCAAGATACTCATCATCTATAGCTTTTACAAATCTACCTACAAAATTACTAAAAATATCCGCTATTCTTACACCTGAACAATCTTTAGAATCTACACTTTTTACACTTTTAAAATTGAAAAACTGTTTTGCAACTGCTTCAGTTCTCTCTTCTCTATCTATAATTAAATTAACGGATTTAGTTTTTATTTTCTTTTCCTCAAGTAAAAAGACCAGCCCATTTAAAGAGTGACTGTAGTCCCACTCATATTTTTCTTTTGATTTTAAATTTAATAAACTATTTAACAAAACAGTCCTTATTTCTCGAATGGCCCTCTCTTCTTCTTCTTTTCGTTTTATTCCTGAAATATTATTCTCAACATCATCTAATAAATTCATAATACAATTATAAATATCAGATATTGTCGAATCTGAATCAAATAATACTGATATTAACTCTTCATTTCTATATTGATTTAAAAATTTACTTAATGAATATCTAAAAGCTTGCTCATCAGCTATTAAAGAAATTCTACTATTTGAAAAAATAAAATTGATTACATGCTCTAATTTATTCATTACTGAAATTTGAAAAATCCAATTACTATCAATCAAATCAAAAAAATTATTATAAATTTCTAGTGTTTTTTTATTAAAAGATGATACTCCGTTTTTAAAATTAGGTTTTTTTATTGTTGTCCCCTTAAATTCAGCAGAATTATCAATATCTAGTATTTCTTTTGCTTGATTTTCAAATTCATTAAAAAGCCTAATATATTTTTCATGTTGATGCTCTAAAAAAATAATTTTAGCAGTGAAAAAATTATCTCCATTCTCTTTTTGTTCAATATTCATTTGTCCTTTTTCTTTAGATTCAGTTATTTTTCTATCATGAAATGCTTCATCATAAAAACAAATATAAAATTTTTTCTTTTTTGCCACTTTAATTTCTCTCCTTTTTCATCTCTTCATCTCTTATCCTATAAATCGTATTCCTAGCAACATCAAGCTCTCTAGAAATCTTAGTTATAGGTACATCCTTCTCCAACACCTCAACTCTTATCATGGTAATCGTCCTATTTCTAGATTGTATATGATAAATACGTATATTGAACAACTTAAAACCATTATATAGCAATAATCACACTATGTATTTTTGCTGAATTAAACAAGTAAAGAATAATAGAAACTCCCCTCTCTTTTCTTCCATTTCCAAAAAGTTTAATATAAGTATCAAACATGTTCTCATTTTTAAGTTCTCTAACTTCTTGAACACGAAAACCACAACAAGCAAATATCTCAATAATTACTTTGTTGCGCTGAGAGATGAAATCTTCATTCTTTCCGTAGTAATTAATCATACTAAATGCTTTACTATCATTAAATGTATTCAGTAGAGCACTTTCTTTTTTTTAGATATGAAAAATCTTTAACAATATTCTTCTTAATATACTCCTCCATTACCATATAATTGAATAACAATCTGAGAGTTTTAATCATCTGATTGATGTGATTAACCTTTTTCATTTCATGTAAATCCAAAACAAACTTTTCAACATAAACTTTCTTAATTTTTTGTACCATCAAACTCTGTCCTCCGTGTAATTAACAAAAAATGAAATTTGATATTCATACGTTTAAATTATACGTTATGATGAGTTTCTAATACAACAATCCAATAAAAATTCATCTGAATTTTTTAAAGTAACACAAAAAAGACCCTTCAAAAGAAGAGTCTTAATTACGTCCGTACAGTTTTAATTCCTATTAGAATAAGCTTTATTAAAACTAAGATTATTTATTTTTTAAGTTATAGAATGAATCTAAACCTTTGTATTGAGCAGTATCACCTAATTGATCTTCGATTCTTAATAATTGGTTGTATTTAGCAATACGGTCAGTACGGCTTAATGAACCAGTTTTGATTTGACCAGCATTTGTCGCAACAGCGATGTCAGCGATAGTCGCATCTTCAGTTTCACCAGAACGGTGAGAAACTACTGCAGTGTAGCCAGCTTGTTTAGCCATTTCAATAGCTTCGAAAGTTTCTGTTAATGTACCGATTTGGTTAACTTTGATTAGGATTGAGTTAGCGATACCTTTTTCGATACCTTCAGCTAATTTATCAGTGTTTGTTACGAATAAATCGTCACCAACTAATTGAACTTTGTCGCCTAATACTTCAGTTAATTTTTTGAATCCATCCCAGTCATTTTCATCTAATCCATCTTCGATTGAGATCAATGGATATTTTTCGCATAAGTCAGCGTATAATTGAACCATTTCTTCAGTTGTTTTTTCGCCTTCGCCTGAATCAGCTAAAACGTAAACACCTTTATCTTTATCGTAGAATTCTGATGAAGCTGCATCCATTGCTAATACTACGTCAGTTCCCGGTTTGTAACCAGCAGCTTCGATAGCTTCCATAATAACTTCGAATCCTTCTTCGTTTGAACCTAAGTTAGGAGCAAAACCACCTTCGTCACCTACTGCTGTAGATAAACCTTTACCTTTAAGGATTTTAGCTAACGCGTGGAATACTTCAGCACCCATACGTAAAGCTTCTTTAAATGTAGGAGCTCCTACTGGCATGATCATGAACTCTTGGAAATCGATACTGTTATCAGCATGTGAACCACCATTGATGATGTTCATCATTGGAGTTGGTAATACTTTAGTATTGAATCCGCCTAAGTAGTGGTATAAAGGAGTTTCTGAGTAGTCTGCAGCAGCACGAGCAACGGCAATAGAAACACCTAAAATAGCGTTAGCACCTAATTTAGCTTTGTTTGGAGTACCATCTAATTCGATCATTAATTTATCGATATCCATTTGGTCTCTTACATCAAATCCAACGATTGCTTCAGCAATAATTGTATTAACATTTTCAACGGCTTGAGAAACACCTTTACCTAAGTAACGAGATTTGTCGCCATCACGTAATTCAACGGCTTCGTATTCTCCAGTTGAGGCACCTGAAGGAACCATTCCGCGACCGAAAGCTCCGCTTTCAGTATAAACTTCTACTTCGATTGTTGGGTTACCACGTGAGTCTAAGACTTCGCGTGCGTATACGTCTGTAATAATTGACATGTTTGTGTCTCTCCTTTTGGGTTTTGATTTTATTTCTAAGTTAAACGAAATGTTCAACATAGTTTACTCTCTTATCATAAGCTTTTTTTGTTAAGTTTTCAATTTATCCACTGCTTATCTCAGATAAATTACTTAATCAGTGATTGCCCTGTCATTTCAGCAGGTTTTTCAACACCTAGTAAGTCTAACATTGTTGGTGCTACGTCAGCTAAACGTCCATCTGTACGTAACTCAACGCCTTTTTTAGTTACAATCACAGGGACTGGCACCGTTGTGTGGGCAGTATGTGGTTTACCTTCAGGTGTCATCATTGTTTCAGAATTTCCGTGGTCGGCGAAGATAATCGCATAACCATCTTTAGCTAAAATACCATCAACTACTCGACCTAAGTTTTCATCAACTGCTTCAATCGCTTTGATCGTTGGCTCTAGCATACCAGAGTGTCCAACCATATCAGGGTTAGCGAAGTTTAAGATGATGGCATCAAACTTGTCTGCTGCGATGTCTGCTACTAGTGAATCAGTCACTTCGTAAGCGCTCATTTCAGGTTTCAAGTCATATGTTTCAACTTTTGGTGAGTTAATTAGTGTACGGCTTTCACCTTCAAATTCCTCATTACGTCCACCATTCATAAAGAACGTCACGTGTGGGTATTTTTCAGTTTCGGCAATACGTAATTGTTTTAAGTTATTGTTAGCTAAGACTTCACCGATGACATTTTTCATTTCCATTGGCGGGAAAGCAACATCAGCAACAATACTTGGGTTATAAAGTGTCATTGTCACAAATTGCACATTTTGTGGATGAGCTTTGCGGTCAAAGTTAGACCACTCACTATCTGTAAAGGCATTTGATAATTGGATGGCACGGTCAGGACGGAAGTTAAAGAAGATAACAGCATCGTTATCAGTTACTGTCGCAACAGGTTTACCATCTTTTTCAATGACTGTTGGTAACATGAACTCATCGTTAATCCCATCAGCATAAGATGCTTCAATGGCATGAACTGGATCAGTTGCTTTAACACCTTCGCCTAAAGCTAAAGCGTTATAAGCTTTTTCAACACGTTCCCAACGTGTATCACGGTCCATCGCATAGAAACGACCAGATACTGTTGCAATTTGACCATAGTTTAACTCTTCAAGTTTAGCCACTAATTCTTTCATGAAATCAACACCAGAAGTTGGTGCCACATCACGACCATCTAAGAAGGCATGGATATAAGTCTCTTTAACCCCTTTAGCTTTAGCTGTTTCAAGTAAAGCGTATAAGTGGTTTTGATGACTGTGTACCCCACCATTCGATAGTAAGCCGAATAAGTGTAAAGCTGAATCGTTTTTAATAGCGTGATCCATTGCTTTTAATAAAGCTTCATTAGTTTGGAATTCTCCATCTTCAATGGCTTTATCAATTCTTGTTAGACTTTGGTAAACAATTCGGCCAGCACCAATGTTACTGTGCCCGACTTCTGAGTTACCCATTTGTCCTTCAGGAAGACCGACATCAAGTCCCGCAGCTTTTAAAGAAGCTGTCGGGAATTCTTTCATGTAACGGTCAAAATTTGGTTTATGAGCTTGCGCAACAGCGTTACCCACTGTTTCATTACGTAAGCCAAAACCATCTAAAATAATAATGGCTACTGGTGCTTTACTCATACTATTTCACTGCCTCCAATAAAGCTAAGAATGAGTTAGCTTCTAAAGCTGCCCCACCAACTAATGCTCCATCGATGTTTTCTTGAGCCATGTATTCTTTGATGTTTTCAGGTTTAACGCTACCGCCGTATTGAATACGAACTTTGTTGGCAACATCTGCACCGAATTTATCAGCAATTGTTTTACGAACGACGAAACATGTTTCATCTGCATCAGTAGCTGATGAAGATTTACCAGTTCCGATTGCCCAGATTGGTTCATAAGCAACAACTAAGTTAGCTACTTGCTCATTTGTTAAACCATCTAAGGCATTTTCAACTTGACCTTTAATCCAAGTTGCTGTTTCGCCAGCTTCACGTTGTTCTAAGGTTTCACCACAACAAACGATTGGTGTCATACCATTAGCAATGATTGCTTTAGCTTTTTTGTTAATGTCTTCATCTGTTTCGTGGAAATACTCACGACGCTCTGAATGTCCAATAATCACATATTGAACACCTAAATCAGCAATAGCTTCAGGTGAATTCTCACCAGTGAAAGCACCCGCATTTTCAAAGTAACAGTTTTGAGCTGAGATTTTTAACTCAGTTCCTTTAGCTGCTTCAGCTAAGCTTTGTAAGAATAGTGCAGGAGAACCTACAACTGAATCCACTGCAGAGTTTGCAGGGATATTATTTTTCACAGCCTCAACGAAAGTCATAGCTTCTTGAGCTGTTTTGTTCATTTTCCAGTTACCAGCGATAATTGGTTTACGCATAATCAAACACTCCTTTTTTGTATGAAAATTATGATTTAAATTAAACTTGTCATTATTTTTCAGTTAATGCAGTTAAGCCTGGTAGTTCTTTACCTTCTAATAATTCTAGAGAAGCTCCACCACCAGTTGAGATCCATGAGAATTTATCAGCACGGCCTAAGTTGATTGCAGCGGCTGCTGAATCTCCTCCACCGATGATAGATGTTGCGCCTTCTTGAGCGGCAATAGCATCCATAACTGAAATTGTTCCTTTAGCAAAATCTTCGTTTTCGAATACGCCCATAGGACCATTCCAAACGACCGTTTTAGCACCTTCGATTGTTTTTTCAAACAACTCGATTGATTTAGGACCAATATCTAAGCCTAAGAATCCTTTATCGACTGCTTCACCTTCTGTTGCTTTCATTTCAGTGTAGCCAGCAAATGCATTGGCTTCGATTGAATCAACTGGTAAGACTAATTTGTCCCCAGCTTTTTCAATTAATGATTTAGCTAATTCAACTTTATCTAATTCAACTAGTGAGTCACCAATTTCGATACCTTTAGCAGCGAAGAATGTATAAGTCATTCCTCCACCAACGATAACTTTATCAGCTTTTTCGATTAAGTTTTCAATTACACCAATTTTATCAGATACTTTTGAACCACCTAAGATCGCTACGAATGGACGAACTGGTGCTTCAACAGCTTCTTTAATAAATTTGATTTCATTTTCCATTAGGAAACCTGCTGCTGCTTGAGAAACGTTTGATGAAATACCAACGTTTGAAGCGTGTGCACGGTGGGCAGTACCAAAAGCGTCATTGACGAAGATATCATCGCCAAGAGATGCCCAGTATTTACCTAAGTCAGCATCATTTTTAGATTCTTTTTTACCATCAACATCTTCAAAACGTGTGTTTTCTACTAATAGAACGCCACCTTCTGGTAAGTTGTTGATCGCTGTTTCCAAAGCTTCCCCACGAGTAACGCCTGGTACGAAAACAACTTCTTTACCTAATTTATCAGATAATGCTTTCGCAACTGGTGCAAGTGATTTACCTTCTTTATCAGCTTCTTCTTTCACACGACCTAAGTGTGAGAATAAAATAGCTTTCCCACCTTCAGTGATAATGTGTTCAATTGTCGGTAAAGCAGCAGTGATACGGTTATCGTTAGTAATCACGCCATCTTTCAAAGGTACGTTGAAGTCAACACGGACTAAAACTTTTTTACCTTTTAAGGCTAAATCTTTTACTGTTAATTTTGCCATTGGTATTTCCTCCTCATATCTATCCTTGAAATAAAAAAACGAGGAAGCGCGATGCTCCCCCGCTTTAAGTTATAAATTAATTATCACTCAAAGAGTTAAAATTAACCTAATTTAGCAAAGTATTCTAAAGTACGAACTAATTGTGCAGTGTATGACATTTCGTTATCATACCAAGCAACAGTTTTAACTAATTGTTGATCACCAACAGTCATTACTTTAGTTTGTGTTTCGTCGAATAATGAACCGTAAGTCATACCTACGATATCAGAAGAAACGATTGGGTCAGCTGTGTAACCATAAGATTCGTTAGCTGCTGCTTTCATAGCTGCATTAACTTCATCAACTGTTACTTTTTTGTCTAAGATAGTTACTAATTCAGTTAATGAACCAGTTGCTACAGGAACACGTTGAGCTGCTCCGTCTAATTTACCGTTTAATTCTGGAATTACTAAACCGATTGCTTTAGCAGCACCAGTTGTGTTTGGAATGATATTTTCAGCTGCTGCACGGGCACGACGTAAGTCTCCGCCTTTGTGAGGAGCATCTAAAGTATTTTGGTCACCTGTGTAAGCGTGGATAGTTGTCATTAATCCTTCAACAACACCAAATTCTTTGTTTAAAACGTCAGCCATAGGAGCTAAACAGTTAGTTGTACATGAAGCACCAGAGATAACTGTTTCAGAACCTGTTAAGATATTGTGGTTAGTATTGAATACTACTGTAGGTACGTCATTTCCACCAGGAGCAGAGATAACTACACGTTTAGCTCCACCTTGTAAGTGAGCTTCAGCTTTTTCTTTAGAAGTAAAGAAACCAGTACATTCTAATACGATTTCAACACCTAGGTCTCCCCAAGGTAATTCAGCTGGGTTAGCGTTTGCTAAAGTTTTAACTTCTTTACCATTAACTAAGAAGTGATCTTCTTTAACTTCAACTTCACCGTTGAAACGGCCTTGAGTTGTATCATATTTTAATAAGTGAGCTAATTGGTTAGCGTCTGTTAAGTCGTTGATTGCTACTACTTCGATACCTTCTACTTCTTGGATACGACGGAATGCTAAGCGTCCGATACGTCCAAATCCATTAATCCCTACTTTTACTGTCATGTGAGATTTCCTCCTTATGAAAATCAATATTTTTTATATTTTAAAGGGTTACCCCTTTTAAAATCGCATTTGCGGCACTTTCATCAGTAATTAAGACTGTTTGTTGTGGGGCATTTTTCATGTAAGCTTCAATTGCTTCCGCTTTTGATGCACCACCTGCAACAGCTAAAATAACCGGAATTTTTTCCAAGTCCTTCAACTGCAAGCCGATCCTCGGAATCTTGTAGACTACTTCTCCTTCTTTATCGAAGAAATAACCAAATGATTCAGAAACAGCTCCCTTGTCTTTCAACATTACTAATTCGTCTTGCGACATGCCTCTTCTTTCGGCCATTCTCATAGCTTGACCAATACTATGAATCACACATGTTGATTCATCGATTAACCCAATCACTTCCTGAACAAATGGTTCTTGCAGTAGCGACTGATAGGTTTCGTGACTCACTCTTTCTGGTACGTATAGTGGTCTAGATGTACCGCCAGTTTTAGCAGCCATTGTTGCACTAACAGAGTTTGCTTGAATCCCCATTGTCTCGCCAATTCCACCTCGTGCTGGCACGAAAATGTTGTGACTGACTTTTTGATCAAGGGCAACCATATTTTCTGCTACAGCAGCCATCGTTGTCCCACCCATAACGGCAATGACACTTTCTTTAGCTGGTAACAATTTTTGAAGCGCTTCGGAAACTGTTAAACCAAAACTAGCTAACACTTTCTTTTCTTCATCACTATTACCAGACACAATAATGCATTTATCAACATTAAAATATTCAGCTAAGCGATGCTCGTTTTGCTTCATCCCTGTGTATTGACCCATTAATGATTCTAAACCGGTTAAGACTTTCTTGCCTTCTGGCGTGATTGTCATGCCACTTTTAGAAATCTCGATCAACTGTAATTGTTTTAACATTTCTGTCTCTGTTCTTAAGACACGTTCTGTTAAACCTATTTTTAAAGCTAAAGTTCGTCTGCCTACTGGAGCCATCCAATCGATATTTTGAAGAACAATGAAACGCTCTTGAACAACTTGCATCATATCAGGCGCTATTGTATTCAGAATCTCTAGTTGGTTTTCCATCAGCAACTCCTAACTGGGACTTTAATTGTCCCGGTGTGTCGTTTTACGACCCATAGACTGTAAAAAAAGGGGATCCAAAAACTAGCCCATGCTATTTTCTTCTCCTTCACTTACAAGATAATAGTACCACCTATCAAAATGGCATGCAAGGAAAAGGCTACATTTTTATTAAAAAACATTGTGATTTATTTATTCTATTCACAGAATATTGGCGATTATATTTTGATTATTAACTTGCTATTTATCATTATCTTAGCTAAACTATTTCTTGTACTACGTCTCCTTAGTGTAGTGGATATCACACAAGATTCCGGTTCTTGAGACAGGGGTTCGATTCCCTTAGGAGGCATCAAAAAAAGCAGACACCTAGGTGTCTGCTTTTTCTTTTTACATAAATGGTAAATCAGATAGTTCCACGCCTTCACGTAACAAATCGTTTCTTAATTTATCTAGTAACTCTTTTTCTAGTTTTGGTGGTAACCCTTCAGTAAAATCGGCTTTCCCGTCTGTTGAGGCATCGTAATCACAATCATACTCAGAACCCGTCCATTCTAAATCACAAGTAATCCAAGCTTCTCCTTGCTCAATTTGATTAGGTGCTAATTCTAATTTATAAGGCAAACTATATTTAAACTCATAGTACTCTTCTTTTTTCGCCATGATTTCCACCCCCTCTATCTATAGAATATCTCGGATTACAACTTAATACAAATAAAAAAAAAGCCAATGGCTTCTTTTTTATTTTTCTTCAATTGTTTCTGTTGCTGTTAAGAAGAAACGATAAGTATTAACGACTTCGTTTAAAGCTTCTTGTTCAGCTTTGGTTAAGTCCCGTTCCATTGAACCTTCTTTACCCTCATAATGAATCTTCACTTTTTTAGACGTTGTCATATCTATTAACATATCTAATTTTTTTGAGTTTGGTGAAAATTCAATCCACTCCCAAACTTTCTGTTCTTCCTCTTCAGTTTCTTCTGTGTCTTCGCCGTTCATTTCAACATCGATAGGATTACCATCTTCATCAATATCTTCAGGTTGAAGCGGTTGTTGAGGTAAGTCACGATCAACATTGACATCATAAGCATCCATTAAGTACTCTTCTTTGTCAGTAATAATTTTAAATTTCTTCAAATCTAATTGTTCATCACCTACATATGAATAGCGAATCCATAAGTTCATATGCATCAAATCCAAATCCTCAGTTGTAGTTGTAATAAGATATGGGAATATCTGGTTTTTCTTAGTTTTGTTTTCTAATGTTTTGCTATAGTAATAATAATTAGTTCCCGAAGGCTCTTTTTTCAATGAACTCAAACTCTTCGGAAGTTGCTCTTGGGCTTTTTCTTTTAATATCGCAGGGTCTATTTCTTTTTCAGCCTCTTTTTCTTTAGTTTTCTTAGCTTCCGCTTCGGCTTTTTCAGCAGCTAATTTCTCAGCTTCCGCTTTCAACTTATCAGCTTCTTTATCTTTAATGACAGATGTCCCTGTGGCAACTTTACTTTCAGCTAAGCCAATTAATCGCGATAAATCACCAGTCATCATTAACAATACTAATGAAAGTAGGACTAACATATTACTTGGCATTTTAGATCTACTAGTAAAGACGCCTCCAAATAACGAGGGATTAACAGCATTTAATACTCCGACAAGAGAAACTAACGCCATTAAAACAGGAACAGTTTGTTTCACCCAGCTCCCTTGACCTAAATGTTTAATACTGATAAATAAAACGACAGCAAAAAACACAAAATATAACACTCTTCTAATTGATTCACTCAAAAATTTCATTGTTCGCTCCTTGACCCGACTGGTTTTATTTCTTTAAATTTATTTTAACACAATGGTGACATTTTGGTTAATTATATTACACCTTTTATATAAATATACGTTATTTATTCAAAATGTTCAAAAAATAACTCTTAAAAAAATAAAGAGTCTTATTATAATTTGTATCATTGGTTTTATAATGCTGTTTTATGTTAGAATATAGCTATCGATTAAGAATTAATAGGAGGAACCATTTATGAATTTAATCCCAACAGTCATTGAACAATCATCTCGTGGTGAACGTTCTTATGACATTTACTCACGTTTACTTAAAGATCGCATTATTATGCTAAGCGGTCCAATTGATGATAATGTTGCAAACTCTGTTATCGCTCAATTACTTTTCTTAGATGCTCAAGATGCTGAAAAAGATATCTACATTTATATCAACTCTCCTGGAGGCAGTGTTTCTGCTGGATTAGCTATCTACGATACAATGAACTTCATTAAAGCTGACGTTCAAACTATTGTACTTGGTATGGCTGCATCAATGGGTAGTTTCTTATTAACAGCAGGTACCAAAGGCAAACGTTATGCTCTACCTAACGCTGAAATTATGATTCACCAACCACTTGGGGGCGCGCAAGGTCAAGCGACTGAAATCGAAATCGCTGCTCGTCACATTTTAAATACTCGCGATCGCTTAAACAAAATCTTAGCAGAACGTACAGGTCAACCGCTTGAACGCATTGCACAAGATACTGAACGTGATAACTTTATGACACCTGAGCAAGCTAAGGAATATGGCTTGATTGATGAAATCATGGTTAACAGCTCTAAAATCAAATAATAAAAAGACAGCTAATTGTATTAGCTGTCTTTTTTTATACTTTTTGCAATTTTTCTGCATATTCATTAATTTTTCGAATGCGATGATTGATTCCTGATTTTGAAATAGCACCTGATGGGACCATTTCAGCTAACTCTTTCAAACTAACATCAGGATGCTCCACTCTCAGTTCTGCAATCTCTTTTAATTTTTCTGGCAACTGATCTAAACCAACTGTCCGTTCAATAAATTCAATGGTTTCAATTTGCTTAGCCGCCGCGCTAATCGTTTTGCTTAGATTAGCAGTCTCGCAGTTTACCATCCGGTTGACCGAGTTTCTCATATCACGGACAATTCTAACATCTTCAAACTTCAACATGTTAGATGTCGCACCGATTAGTGTTAAGAAGTCAGAAATATCTTCTGCACCTTTCAGATAAGAAATGTAACCATTACGTCGCTCCAATGTGCGAGCATTCATGCCATAATAATTCATCATTTCAGTCACATCTTTACTATGCTGTTCCGATAATGAATAAATCTCTAAGTGGTAGCGACTCGTTTCCGGATTATTAACCGAACCTGCCGCTAAAAACGCTCCTCTTAAATAAGATTTCATTTTTTGAGAATTTCCCATAATCGTATTCGAAACTTGATCAGTAAACATTGAATTTTCAACAATATCTAAATCCGTTAAAATAGTCTGCGTATCTTGTTTCAAGCGAACAATATATATATTGTTCTTTTTTAATTTCATCTTCTTACGAACTAGCAACTCACTTTGCACATCATAGTGATCTTTCAGCAGAGTATAAATTCGTCTAGCCGTTGCAGCGTTCTCCGTTTGAACGTTTAACACAAAATGGCGATTGGCAAGCGATAATGCGCCATTCATTCGAATTAAAGCTGCTAACTCGGCTTTAGCATGTTCGCGATGAACTTCTAGCGTTGTTAATTCTTTTTTGACATCTGATGCAAAAGACATTGCCAATCTCCTTTCTAACTTCTTTTAACTTTTAATAATTTAAAAATTTCATCCACGACTTTTTCACCATCATGATAAACCCCACCATCACGTAATTGAATTAAGTCAGTTGAGATGATACTACAACCTTCCTCTTCAAGACCGACTTGATCATGAGTGACTTGGTCTAATTTATCAGCGTCATCACTAGCATTTAAATACTCTGATGGAACTTCTTGATCATTAACTATCACCGTATTAACAAACTCTTGTCCTAAGTGATTATGAATCACTTGAATGTGTTCGGCATCAGAGAAATGTTCGGTTTCTCCTTTTTGGGTCATAATATTGCAGACATAGATGACTTCAGCTGCTGTACGACAAATCGCTTCACCAATTTCACCAATCATTAAATTGGGCAAGATACTTGTGTACAAACTACCAGGGCCAAGAATGACCATATCAGCCTCTTCAATCGCATTAACGACTTTACGAGAAGCTTTTGGTAACTCATTATTTTCAGAATTCGTAACGAAAACATGATCAATTGGTTTCCGAGCTTTGGCAATCTTAGACTCACCTGATAGCAATGTGCCATCTTTAAACTTAGCATGTAACGTCAAAGGTTCTTCTGATACGGGATAGACATGCCCCTCTACGTGCATGATTTTAGATAAAATTTGAATGGCTTCATAAGTACTACCACGCATTTCTGATAAGGCAGCAATGATTAAGTTCCCAACTGAATGATCCGCTAAAAATTCATCTTCTTTTTTAAAGCGGTATTGAAATAAATCTTCATAAAGTTTAGGCATATCTGATAAAGAAACTAAAACATTGCGTAAATCGCCTGGCGGCGCAACTTTAATCATTTCACGTAATGAACCGCTACTTCCACCATCATCTGCAACCGTCACAATTGCTGTAATATCAGCACTCTCATTACGCAATGCTTTTAAAATGACTGGCAAGCCAGTTCCACCACCAATGATAACGATCTTCGGTTTTTCTATACGATAAGTTTTCATGAACGATTCACCGATTCCTTACGTTTTCCACGGTCACGATGTGTTATGTTTACTGGATAGTTTTCAGCTAACGCTTTACCAACACGTTCTGTTAAAGCAACTGAACGGTGTTGACCACCCGTACAACCAATAGCAACTGTTAAACTTGTTTTACCTTCTTTTTTATAGCCAGGTAAAATAGTTGATATCAAATCATAGAACTTTGTATAAAATTCTTCTGTTTCAGGGAATGACATGACATAATCATAGACTTCTTGATCAACACCAGTCATCGGACGTAAATGGTCAATATAATGTGGATTTGGTAAGAAACGCACATCCATCACGATATCCGCATCGATGGGTAAACCATATTTAAAACCAAATGAGACCATTTCAACTCGGAACATTTTAGTTTCGTTCGATTTAAATTCTTTAATTAACATCTCGCGAAGTTGACGTGGACTTAGCTCTGTTGTGTCGATGACTAACTGCGCATCACCTTTAATTTCTTCTAACATGCCACGTTCTTTACGAATTCCTTCTGTTACTAGACCATCCATAGCAAGCGGATGTGTACGGCGGGTTTCTTTATAACGAGATACTAATTCTTCATCCGTCGAGTCTAGGAAAATAACGCTTGTTTCAACCATTTGCGTATTTTCAATTTCAACTAACATATCTTGAATTTCTTTAAAGAAGGCACGTGAACGTAAATCAATAACCAACGCAATTTTTGTCACTTTACCTGATTCTTTAATTAACTCCCAAAACTTTGGAATTAAACGCGGTGGTAAATTATCGATACAGAAAAAACCCATATCCTCAAAACTTTGCATGGCAACAGTTTTACCTGCTCCACTCATTCCTGTAATAATGACTAACTGTAAGCTATCAACCATTTTCATACCCCTCTCTTATGTCGATTCATTATAACATACCGGGCGTATCCTCTCAATTATCTCGATATAGCAAAAAAGAAGAAGCCGCAGCTTCTTCTTTTACTTATTTAAAACTTCTTTTAAATAGTGTCCTGTATAACTTTCTTCAACTTTTGCAAGTTGTTCCGGTGTTCCAGTGGCAAGAATAGTTCCCCCGCCTGAACCACCTTCTGGACCTAAGTCAATTAAGTGATCAGCCGTTTTAATGACATCTAAATTATGTTCAATCACTAGCACTGTATTACCACCTTCAACTAAACGATCCAACACTTCTAACAGACGTGCAATATCATCTGTGTGAAGTCCTGTTGTTGGTTCATCTAAGATGTAGAAACTGTTACCAGTTGAACGTTTATGCAACTCGCTAGCTAACTTCATTCGTTGAGCTTCACCACCAGATAAAGTTGTTGCTGGCTGTCCTAATGTCACATATCCTAAACCAACATCTACAATCGTTTGGATTTTACGTTTAATTTTTGGAATATGCTGGAAGAACTCAACAGCATCATCACAAGTCATTTCTAAAATGTCTGCAATGTTTTTACCTTTGTAATGAACTTCTAACGTTTCTGAATTATAACGTTTCCCATGACAGACTTCACATGGCACGTAAACATCTGGCAAGAAATGCATTTCAATTTTAATAATCCCGTCACCACGACAGGCTTCACAGCGGCCGCCCTTCACGTTAAAACTAAAGCGCCCTTTTTTATAACCACGAACTTTAGCTTCAGTTGTTTGAGCAAATAAGTCACGAATATCATCAAAGACACTTGTGTAAGTCGCTGGATTACTTCTTGGTGTCCGACCAATTGGACTTTGATCAATACTAATCATCTTGTCAATCGATTCATAACCAGTCATCTTCTTGAATTTCCCAGGTTTATTCGAGTTACGGTTTAATTTTTGCGCCAAAGCTTTTTTCAAGATTTGATTGACTAACGTGCTCTTCCCTGAACCTGATACACCAGTAACTGCTACGAATTTACCTAGTGGGAAATCAACCGATACATTTTGTAAGTTATTTTCCGAAGCCCCAGTAATCCTTAATTTCTTACCATTTCCCTTACGTCTTGTTTTAGGAACAGCAATTTCTTTTTTACCTGACAAGTATTGTCCGGTTAATGAATTCGGATTTTTCTCAACTTCTTCTGGCGTTCCAGCGGCAATAATTTCGCCACCTTTAGCACCGGCACCCGGACCAATATCGATTAAATAATCAGCTGCACGCATCGTATCTTCATCGTGTTCAACGACGATTAAGGTATTTCCTAAGTCACGCATCTTTTTAAGGGATTCAATCAGACGGTCATTATCTCGTTGGTGTAACCCAATTGATGGCTCATCTAAGATGTAAAGAACACCTGATAAGTTTGAACCAATTTGCGTTGCTAAACGGATCCGTTGGGCTTCACCACCTGATAAGGTTCCAGACGAACGGCTTAATGTTAAATAATCTAGTCCAACATTTTCTAAGAAACTTAAACGATCGTGTACTTCTTTTAAGATTGGTTTCGCAATCGCTTTTTCTTGTTCTGACAGCTCAACTTGGTCAAAGAATGCTAGAGCGTTGGCAATGGCATAGTCACTCACTTCACCAATATGTTTCCCACCTACTTTTACTGATAAAGCTTGAGCATTTAGGCGGTAACCGTGACAACTTTGACAAGGTAGTTCCGTCATATACAATTTCATTTGTTCACGGACATAGTCGCTACTTGTTTCTTGGTAACGGCGTTGAACATTATTTAGAATCCCTTCGAAAGGCACATCGACATCACGAACGCCACCAAAGTCATTTTCGTAATGGAAGTGGAAGTTTTTACCTTCTGACCCATGTAATAATAATTGTTTTTGTGCGGGTTTTAATTTTTCGTATGGTATGTCCATATCAATTTTAAAACTCTTACAAGCTTGTTCTAACATTTGCGGATAGTAATTAGACGTAATTGGATTCCAAGGAACAAAAGCACCCTCTCGTAAGGTTAAACTTGGATCTGGAATCACTAACTCTTCATCTACTTCTAGCTTCATACTTAAGCCATCACATTCAGAACAGGCTCCATATGGCGCATTGAATGAAAACAGACGGGGTTCTAATTCACCAACTGTAAAACCACAATGTGGACAAGCGTAATGTTCACTAAACAAGATTTCTTCTTGATCAATCACATCTACTAAAGCATAACCTTCTGCTAATCTTAAGGCCGCTTCAAATGAGTCAAATAAACGAGAACGAACGCCCTCTTTGACAACGATACGGTCGACAACAATTTCAATGGTATGTTTTTTATTCTTATCTAATTCAGGTACTTCTGAGATGTCATATAGTTCACCATTCACACGGACACGAACGTAACCTTCACGTTTAACCGTTTCGAAGACTTTCTTATGCTGCCCTTTTTTACCATTGACTAAAGGCGCTAAGATTTGTAACTTGGTTCTTTCTGGTAATTCAAGAACTCGATCTACCATTTGTTCAACTGACTGACTTGAAATTTCAGTGCCATCATTTGGACAAATCGGATGACCAACACGAGCGTATAATAATCTCAAGTAGTCATTGATTTCCGTAACAGTCCCCACTGTTGAACGGGGATTTTTACTCGTTGTTTTTTGATCGATCGAGATCGCTGGACTTAATCCATCAATACTATCGACATCTGGCTTATCCATTTGACCTAAAAACTGACGAGCATAAGCTGATAAACTTTCAACATAACGACGTTGTCCTTCAGCGTATAACGTGTCAAAAGCTAATGAACTTTTCCCAGACCCTGATAAACCAGTAATGACTACAAATTGATCACGAGGAATCGTGACATCTATATTTTTCAAATTATGTGCTCGCGCACCTTGAATGACTATTTTATCATTTGCCATTTTTCTACCTCCACTACTTATTTCCTGCTTTTAATTCTAATACTGTATCACGTAAGGTTGCAGCTCGTTCAAAATCGAGACTCTTAGCCGCATCCTTCATTTCTTTTTCTAGTTTCATAATAACGTCAGCTTGTTCTGCCTTAGTCATATCAGCATACTGTTCACTGATTGAATAACTTTCTTCTTTTTCAGCCACTTTAGTAATACTGATTAAATCACGAATTTCTTTGATAATTGTTTTTGGTTCAATGCCATGTTCTTTATTGTAGGCTTCTTGAATCTGACGACGACGTGCTGTTTCAGACATCGCTTTTTCCATTGAGTCAGTCACTTTATCAGCATATAAGATAACTCGACCGTCAGCATTACGAGCAGCACGACCAATCGTTTGAACGAGTGACCGTTCACTCCGTAAGAACCCTTCTTTATCAGCATCTAAAATCGCCACAAGAGAAACTTCTGGCACATCTAAACCTTCACGTAACAAGTTGATTCCGATTAAGACATCAAACTCACCTAGACGTAAATCACGAATGATTTCAGTTCGCTCCATCGTTTTGATATCACTATGTAAGTACTTCACTTTCATTCCTAATTCTTTTAAGTAATCTGTTAAGTCTTCTGACATTTTTTTCGTTAAAGTTGTAATGAAGACACGTTCATCTCGTTCAACACGTTCATTAATTTCACCAACTAAGTCATCAATTTGTCCCATAATTGGACGCACTTCAACTAGTGGATCTAACAAGCCAGTTGGACGAATGATTTGTTGAACAACCTTATCAGTCCGTTCCATTTCATAAGGACCTGGTGTGGCAGAGACATAAATAATTTGATTCACATGTTCTTCAAATTCTTCTAATCGCAAGGGACGGTTATCTAAAGCACTTGGTAATCTAAAACCATGATCAACTAACATTTGTTTACGTGCTCTATCCCCATTAAACATCCCCCGAATTTGCGGTAACGACACGTGAGATTCATCAGCAACAATTAGGAAATCTTCTGGGAAGAAGTCCAATAACGTATAGGGAGCTTCGCCCACTGCACGACCATCCATGAAGCGAGAATAGTTTTCAATACCCGAACAATAACCCATTTCACGCATCATTTCGATATCGTAATTAGTTCGTTGTTCTAAGCGTTGTGCTTCGATTAATTGATCTTCTTTTCTTAACTCTTCTAAGCGAGCCTCTAACTCAACTTCAATCTTTTTAATCGCATCTTCCATTTGATCATCGTTTGTAACAAAGTGTTTCGCAGGGAAAATCGCCACATGTTCACGTTCTCCTAAAATCTCACCTGTTAAGGCATCCACTTCTCTGATACGTTCTACCTCATCACCAAAAAATTCAATGCGCATAGCATGTTCATCACGTGAGGCAGGGAAAATTTCTACCACATCTCCCCGAACACGGAAACGTCCTCGTTGAAAATCAATGTCATTTCGTTCAAATTGAATATCAACTAAAGCATTGATAATCTGACTACGATCCATTTCCATTCCTTCACGAATAGATAAGACTTGCTCTTGATACTCTTTGGGATTTCCTAATCCGTAAATACACGACACGGAAGCTACCACAATCACGTCATTACGTTCAAGTAAAGAACTCGTCGCTGAGTGACGAAGCTTATCAATTTCATCATTGATACTAGCATCCTTTTCAATAAAAGTATCACTTGAAGGTACATAGGCTTCTGGTTGATAGTAATCATAATAACTAACAAAATATTCAACAGCGTTATTTGGAAAGAATTCTTTTAATTCTCCATAAAGCTGTCCTGCTAATGTTTTATTGTGTGCCAAGACTAAAGTCGGTTTATTGACTTCTTGGATTACATTAGAAATCGTAAAAGTTTTACCCGTTCCTGTTGCGCCAAGTAAAATCTGTTCTTTCTGATTATTCTTAACCCCTTCGACTAACTGACGAATGGCTTCTGGCTGATCTCCTGCTGGTTCATATTTTGACACCACTTGAAAGAGATTCTGTTCTTCTTTTTCAATCACTGGCCATCCTCCTTATCTATAAAAACTCATAGACTTATTTTACCATACCGAACATACTTTCGCTATTATCTTATCTTACTTTTTCATTCCTTGATAACCTAAGATAATCTTTTCGATATCTTGTTTAAATTCTCGTGTGTTAACAATTCGTGCTTTCCTCAAATACTCATGACCCTCAACAAATAATAACAACACTGGTACCGTCAAAACTTGAAAAGCTTCCGCAACTTCTGGTGTTCGAAGAGCGTCCAGCTCAATTTGAGTCACTCCTTCAAACTGATTCATAATTTGTTTAATTTGTGGTTTTAACCCATGACAAACGCTACAATTTTCTTGACCGATATAAACGAATACTAATTCATTTTCATTAATAATTTCTTTTGCATGATTTAACTCTTTAATAAATTTCATATACAATCTCCTCCACTACTTCTCTTACTACTAGTGTATGACAATCTAAAATAAAACAACAGAAGAACGCTTAAAAAAAGCTCCTACCTCATTAAAAGGTAAGAGCTTTTTAATTAATGCATGATTCCAACGAAACGACCAACTGATAAATAAAACAAAGTCCAGATTATTGCAGCAATTAAACCTACTGTAATATATTTTTTCAACGAGTAATGAGTCATGCCGCAAAAATAGAATGTCATATGGCGAAAACCTGGAATAAAGAATCCTAACACAATTGTTAAGAAACCATACTTATCCATCCACTGTTCCACACGGGCTATTTTTTTATGATTAATTCCTAACCATTTAAAAACGCCACTTAATGCTTTATCACCAATGAATTTCCCTAAAAAATAACTAATTGTCATACCACATAAAGTCCCAATTACAGCTACTAAAAATCCCATACAAAAATTGATTGCTGGGGTTTTTGAATAATAACCGATAATCGTCATTAGGATTTCATCTGGAATTGGTAAGCCTACTAGACCAAGAATTAACGAAAGAAAAATAGTGATATAACCATAATTCAATACGTAATATTCAATATGCTCCATTGTCATAACAAGACGCCTCTTTATTAGTTGATAGTTGCTAACACCTGACCAAGTTCTATCGGTGTTTCTTTTTTAATCTGTGAATCCCATTCAATTGATTTATTCATAAAGAATAAGACAACTGTTGAACCAAAATTAAAATACCCAAGTTCTTCTCCAGCAGCTAATTCTGAGCCCGATACAAAAGTATCTTTTATTGAATTAATATTAACTGCTCCCACTGGTACATAAAAATCATCATTCATAGCATAAACACCACGATAATTTTTGGTGAATAAGCCGTCCACATAATCAACTGCTTGTTGGTTGACAGGATACGATGTCTTACCTAAATAACGTAGCACATCATATTGCCCCTTAATTGGAGCATGAAAACGATGATAGTTTTTTGGACTCAAATATAAAATAGCAAAATGACTATTAGTTGTATCTAAGTCTTTCACTCCCACAAGTTCTTCAAGCGAGTACATTTTATCTTTAATGTAAAACTCTTTATCAGACGTCAGCTCACCAAAATCTTTTACTAGCCCTTGAACGGGGCTAGCATAAGTCTTCTCATCTGTTTGAAAATTAGTCTTTTCAGCAGCTAACTTTCTAGTGAAAAACGCTTGAATCGAGGGATACTCTGATAAAGGTAATTCAATCGACGACTCCTCTACTTGATAGTGCTTAATATAAAATGGAATTAATTTAGCGCTCAGTTTAGAGCTAGTCAACTTATCCACTATCTTAGCAAACCAGGGTTGTTTTAAAACGCCAGTCCACGCTAAGAAAAAATACTTCTTCAATGTATCCAAACTTTATTCCTCAGTACTTTCTAAATTTTTAAAATTAGGTAGACGAACATTACTGATCATCAAAATTCCTAATGATAAGACTATGATGTAATAAACAAAATTACTATTAACTGTGAATCTTGCTAATAATGACAACAGCGCCGCCAACGGTACTGGAATCCCAACAAAATATTTCAAGTTACTTTGTGTTGAATTAAAACGCGCCAGACGAATCGCTGCACAACTTAAAAAGACTGCTGCAACAAAAAATTTCAAGTAACCGTTACCTGCTGTGCCTAACAAGATAATCATTGGTGCTGCCCCGAATGACACAATATCAGCTAGCGAATCTAACTCTTTACCAAATTCAGAGGCATTGCCTACTCTTCTAGCTGCGCGGCCATCAACAGCATCAAAAGCTGCGGCTAATAAAATAAAGACTCCTGCAACATCAAAATAGCCATGCATTGAACTATTCATTGCTAGCACACCACACAATAAATTACTTAAAGTTAATAAGTTGGGTAACTGTTTCATCAAATTAATCTCTCCTTCTTGATAATCTTGATTATAGGACATTATTTAAAAATAATATATCAGACCTTAGAATGATTAATAAATCTTAAACATTTTAAACTAATCATTTGGTATTTAAAAAGACAGTTTCGAAGGCCAGTGCTGTACAGCATGCTTCAAAACTGTCATTGAAACGTTTCTATCTCTTTTTATTACAGGCTCACATTGTGGTGAACTTTTTGAACATCTTCTAAATCATCTAAAGCATCAATCATTTTTTCAAAATTTTCTAAATCGTCACCTTCAAGTTCGACTTCGTTTTGGGCGATCATTTCTAATTCAGCTACAGTAAACTCTTCAACTCCATTAGCTTTTAGAGCATCTCTGACATTACTGAAATCTTCTGGTTCTGCATAAATAATTACTTGACCAGCTTCATTTAAAACATCACGCACTTCGATATCAGCTTCTAATAATGTTTCGAACATCTCGTCAGCATTATCCCCTTCATAGGCAAAGACTGCTGTATTTTCGAACATGTAAGCAACTGCTCCACTAACACCCATGTTACCGCCATTTTTACCATAAGCAGCACGAACGTCTGAAGCTGTTCTGTTAACATTGTTTGTTAACGCATCAACAATGACCATAGAACCATTTGGACCGAAACCTTCATAACGTAATTCTGAATATGTTTCATCGCCTGCACCTTTAGCTTTTTCAATCGCGCGGTCAATGATGTGTTTTGGTACATTGTATGTTTTAGCACGATCAATAACTGATTGTAATTTTTGGTTTAAGGCTGGATCTGGTTCACCTTGTTTAGCAGCTACATAAAGCTCTACCCCAAATTTCGCATAAATCTTACTATTAGCTGAATCTTTCCCAGCTTTTTTCTCTTTAATATTCTCCCATTTACGTCCCATTTATGTCATCTCTTTTCCTAAATGTTTTTATTCTTGTTTATTATACTCATTATTGAATGATTTGTTAAGGCTTTTTAGTCAATCACAATTGGTTTTCTTCGATAGTCTTGCTCTTGCTGACTATTCGTTAACAGGTCATAGACTTGACCTGCTTTTATGTCTAAGTTTACTAAGCCATGATTCTTTTGATTGACGTTAACAATGAGTGGTAATTCTAAATCATTCTTCTGTTGATTTAAAAAGTCTTTACCCACTGTATTGAAACCTAACACTCTAATATAGGGATTAGTACGGACTGCTTCAATATCGCTGTGCTTTATTCCTAACAACACATAGGTAGACAAGCGTTGAATCCGCGTCCAAGTAAAGCGTTTGTTTTTAACTAAGCTAACAAACTCATCAAAGCTTTGGGCTTTAATACTCATTTCTTTCAAACGATACTCAATGCCTTCAGTCATTTGATAAATTTGACCTAACTCCTCAACTGTTTGGCTAATCAATTGATACTTTAATAACGGCCAAGCCGTTTCCCAATCAATCGCTGAACTGTTGATTAAAGCTGTCATTGTTTCTCGGGGTACAAAGGACTTAATCTCCTCAACCCGATTTTCTTTAAGCGCTTCTCTAATTGCCGTCGCACTTAAGTAATCATGATTATCCGTGCCTTTTTCATGATACCCCGCACCCTGTCTTTGAATCGGATACAATGTCATTGGTTCGGGATACTCTTGATTTGCTTTAGCATAACTCATTCCTAGAATATGATTAGGTGAATTATCTTTCAGAGGCCAGTTTGGATATAACTTTTGGTAAACTGCTGTCATTTGTTGCGGATAACTTAAACCTTGACCTTGTAGCTCTTGAAAAGACTGTTCTAACTCAGCTTTATTGGTTTGATTGAACTTAGCAAAAGCTTCATAGTCTAAGATTTCTTCGCTATCTGTTCCAAAGCACAAGCTATCTACACCTAACGCATGCAATAGAGAGACCCCACCTTCAGCAAAGTAATCTGCTGATTGGACAGCATAGGCTGTTGGTAACTCAATCACTAAGTCGGCACCATTCGCTAAGGCCGCTTCTGCTCGTTGCCATTTATCAACGATTGCTGGTTCACCTCTTTGTAAAAAGTTCCCACTCATCACCGCTATCACCACATCAGCTCCTGATGCTTCACGCGCTTTCATTAAGTGATACTGATGACCAGTATGAAATGGGTTGTACTCTACGATGACACCACAACTTGTTAACATCCTCTGACCTCCTTTCTTTTAGACTCAAATAAAAAATAGGAAGATTTCTCTCCCTATTAGGTTGTTTCTATTTTAACATGATTAGTCATTTAATGCTTCAATATATTTGTAGACTTCTTGACCAGCGATACTACCATCACCAACAGCTGTGGCAACTTGACGTAAGACTGTTGCACGAACATCACCAATCGCGTAGATACCAGGTACCTTAGTCGCCATGTGCGCATCTGTTTCAATCCAACCAGACTCATCTGTAATACCTAAACTAGCAAACGGTTTGCTTAATGGATCTAAGCCAACATAGATAAAGACACCATCCGCAGCGAAGTCTGTGACTTCACCTGTTTCAGTATTTTTCAAACGTAAGCCAGTGACTTGGCGATCATCCCCAACAATTTCTTCCACTGTTGTATTCCAAATGAACTCCATTTTTTCATTTTTAAACGCACGCTCTTGTAAAATCTTTTGGGCTCTTAATTTATCACGGCGGTGAATGACTGTAACCTTCTCAGCCACTTGTGTTAAGTAACTACCTTCTTCTACAGCAGAGTCGCCTCCACCTACAACAACTAAATGTTTGTTACGGAAGAATGGACCATCACAGACGGCACAATAAGAAACCCCACGTCCGCCAAACTCTTCTTCGCCAGGAGCGCCTAATTTACGGTGCTCTGACCCAGTCGCAATAATAACTGCTTTTGTATCATAACGTTCATCATCTGTTACGACTGTTTTATAATCACCATGGTCTTCGATTTCTGTTACGAAGCCATAAGCATGTTCTGCTCCAAAGTTACTTGAATCAGCTAACATTTTTTCTGCTAATTCTGGTCCTTGAACAATCCCCACACCTGGATAGTTTTCTACCTCGGCTGTATTGTTCATTTGTCCACCTGGGATTCCTCCCTCTAATACTAAAACTGATAATTCAGCACGCGAAGCATATAACGCAGCAGTCATACCGCCAGGTCCAGCTCCAATAATAATTACGTCACGCATCTTGACACGTCCTTTCATCTCTTGTAAATGTCTATCATTACTTTACCTTTTAGACACATCTTTGTCTAGCGTTCTGCCCTTAGAAATTTATTTTCAAAAAACCTCCTCTTCTGATTGACTTTCACTGCCACTACTTTAAAATTAAAAGAAGAATCTTAGTCTACGTAACCGTCATATATATAGGAGGAAACACATGCCAAAATCTTGGAAAATTAATTTATCCGATCGAGAACTGTTTTATTTAAGTTGGCCGATCTTCGTTGAGATCTTTTTACGTGTTGTTATCAGTAACATTAACGTCTTTATGATTTCTAGTCATTCTGAACCAGCTGTTGCTGCTGTTGGGGCAGCTAACCAATTACTAAACTTATCTGTTTACGTTTATGGCTTCATCACAGTCGGCACCCAAATTATCATCGCTCAGTTAATTGGTGCGAAACGTCAATCAGAAATACCAAAAGTCATCACTACTGCTCTATTCGGTGCAGTAGGAATTGGTATGCTAATTAGTTTAAGTTTCTTATTATTCCCAACACAGTTATTGCAATTTATGAATCTAGACGCTGATCTAGTTTCAATCGGTAAAGGTTACATGCAAATTTATGGTGGTAGTTTATTCATCTCTTCAATTACTGCAACTATCGTAGCGGTGCTACGTAGCCACGGTTTAACGAAACCAGCCCTACTTATTCCAATGACGGCAAGTATCTTAGCTGTCTGCGGTAACTTCGTTGCTCTATATAGCCCCTTCGGTTTACCTTACTTTGGTGTTAACGGTTTAGCTTGGGCCAGTGTTTTTGGTAATACCATTGGTTTACTAATTGCCAGTCGTCTATTATTCAAATTTGTAAACTTTAATATTTTAAAAACCAAAACAAGTTTATTCTCAAAAGATTATATCAAGAGTATCTTAACCCTTGGCTTACCATCATCTGGTGAGGCCTTCTCTTACCAAGCAGCACAAATCGTTGTGACAATGATTGTGGCAACACTTGGACAAAGCGTACTAGTAGCCAAGTCATACATTACCGCTATTACTCAGTTTGTTTATTTAATTGCTAATTCCCTAGCACAAGGGAATCAAATTATCATCGGGCGTAAAGTTGGGGCTCGCGATTTAGATGGCGCTTATACTCGTGGTGTTAGAACCATCGTAATTGCTACCCTGATTACCTTATTCTTTAGTATCCTAACATTCATCTTTATTGAACCAATCATGAGTATCTTCACAACTAACCCAGAAGTCATCACGATTGCTAAATGGGTCTTCCTTGTGGATATTATTTTAGAAGCTGCTCGTGCAGTCAATATGGTGATGGTTAATGCTCTTAATGCTTCTGGTGATGTTAAGTTTCCACTATTCGCTAGTCTAATGGTCCTATGGGTTATTAGCTTACCTTTCTCATACACACTAGCTATTCCAGCTGGCTTAGGTTTAGTCGGTGTTTGGATGGCCTATTCAATTGATGAAGTCTTACGAAGTTTCTTAATGATTCACCGCTGGCGCTCAGGTGTCTGGCGAACTAAATCAACGATTGTTCAAGAACAATAAAAAACACTCCCACTTTGGGAGTGTTTTTTTATGAAATCTTTTTATACCCAATAATTCCAAAGAATGATGATAAAATTACCAATCCTAAAGTAATTAATAATGATTGACTAGCCTCATTAGTTTGAGGTAATGAGTCATCTTTATTTGTGTTCGAATGGTTACTGTGATTATCTTCTTTTGCTTTAGTTTCACCTGGGATTAATGAACTTCCATCTTTTATATCTGTTGTCGTTTCTAATGGTTTTTCAGTTGATTCCGTTGGCTCTTCTGTTGGCTTTGACGTTTCTTCTTCAATCCAATTAATTGTAACGCGATTTCTTATAGAGTATCCCGAACAACGACCTTTCCCAATTTCAGTATATTCACCCACAGCTTGATCAAATCCCTTAGGATTGAAAATAAGCGTTGGTTCATCATATTCAGGGAACATTCCAGGCTCCGCATGCTCATATTCATCTTGAGATAATAAAGACGTTGTGAAGACTAAATCAAGTTGAGTCGTTTCTTCAGATAACCCTTTTGTATCAAATTCTGTTAAATTATCTGTTACCTGAACAGAGTCATTACTTGAAATAAAATTAGCAGCTGTTAAATTAATACCAGAATAAAACTTAAGAAATTGTGGTATCGGCTCACCTTTTTTCAAATTAATAGTTGTTTCAATCGTTTGGTAATCTGCGTAAACACCATAATAAGATTCGTTTCCATCGTTATTGACCTTATTTCTAACTTCCTCCAAAGGACTAAAATCGTTAATATGGTTACCTCCAATATACAAATCAAAGCCTGATGAGTCTCCAGCGGCTTGCTTATTACTAACAGATTTCTTTAAACCTTCTGCAACTGGACTCAAATCTGCTAAGTTATTATTACTTAAATCTAACATATAGATATTTTCCATTCCAGCTAGCATATTAAAATCACTAAATGATGTATCTGATAAGTTCAACTCTGTAATGTTTTTAATACCCAACTCTAAGACCGAAAAATCATCAATCTTATTTTGAGCTAAACTCAATATTTCTAGGTTTGGAATAATTTTAGCTAAAGTCGAAATATCAGTTATTTTATTATCTCTCAACCTCAACTCTGTTAATTGAGTCAATTCACTTATCGGTGTTAAGTTAGAAATTAAATTCCATGATGCTGCCAGGCTCTTTAAATTATTGGCATACTGTAAACCTTCTAATGATTCAATTTTATTTTTCTGTTCTTCTTCATCGTGAATAACATAATCAATCGTAAGATAATTAATCTCACTCAAACTTTCCTTTGTAATCTCATTGACATTATCTAAATTTAATTCTATCCGTATTTGCTCTTGTAAAGCTTTATCCGGCATCCAACTATCAACGTTTTCTTCATCCTTATTATTTGCATTCTCCAACTGTTCTTGAATTTGAACTACCTTATCACTCTCGTCACTTGTATAATCAACTGCTTTCACAAGGATTGGTTGAAATAACAACATACTTGCAAATAATAAATAACCATACTTTTTCATATTCTTTCTCCTTTAAGGTAATCATATATAATTATAAAAAATATAAAATATTTAACCTATATATAACATTAATTATACTCTAATTAAATAATAGTATTTTACTTTATTTTTTTAAAAAAAATACAAAAAAAATAATCCCTATATAATTAAATATATAGGGATTATCTTATTCGCCTTTTTGCAGACGGTACATATCGTAGTAAAGACCTTCTTGTTCAATTAATTGATCGTGATTACCACGTTCAACGATCGAACCTTTGTTTAGTACTAAGATTAATTCAGCATCTTTAATGGTTGATAGACGGTGAGCGATGGCTAAAGTCGTACGACCTTCACGCATTCGTTTTAAGCCTTCTTGTATCAGACTCTCAGTTTCCGTGTCAATGTTTGCTGTTGCTTCATCTAAGACTAAAATCTTTGGATCGGTAACAATAGTTCTTGCAAATGATAACAATTGACGTTGACCACTAGAATAACTTGCCCCACGTTCAATTACTTTTGAATCATAACCGTCAGGTAAAGCTTCGATAAATTTATCAGCTTGCACAAACTCTGCGGCAGCTTTAATTTCTTCATCTGTAATCAATTCATTAAACAAACGAATATTACCTTTAATATCCCCATAGAACATAAAGGCATCTTGTAAAACTAAGCCCATTTTCTGACGTAGCTCTTCCATTGGATAATCACGAATGTTCTTATCATCAATTAAAATCTCGCCCTCATAGAACTCATAAAAGCGCATCATGACATTGATAATCGAACTTTTACCGCTACCTGTGTGACCAACTAAAGCCACCGTTTCACCTGGATTTGCTACAAAACTAATGTTATTTAAAACATTGTGTTTCCCATCATAAGAAAAGCTAACATTACGAAATTCAATCTTACCTTGTTGAATAACCTCTGATGCTCCTTCGTTTTGTTGAGGGGCTACTTCTTCATAATCCATAATTTTTAAAATACGACTACCAGCAACCGTTCCGTCTTGGAAGACACTTAAGTAATCCATCATAGAAACCATTGGTTGGAAGAATGCTCTAACATAAGAGATGAAGACATAGATTAACCCAACTTCTAATGGTTGATCTAACGAAATGTAACCAAAGTAACCTAATACCATCGCAATTGCTAAAGCTACTAACAAGTTAATAATTGGTGCTAGTAACAAAGAATTCGTTTTAATCATTTTAAAACGCGTTTGCAAGTACTCTTCATTTGTTTTCTCAAACTCTTCTTCTAAACGTTGTTCTTGTCTGAACTGTTGCACAATACTCATTCCCGAAATTGATTCATTTAGCTTCGTATTCAACTGACTTAGCTTCTCACGCATACTACGGTATACACGAGAACTAATCTTTTGATAGAACCAAACAACCACTAATAAAATCGGTAAGAAGATTAAAGCCAAGCTAGCTAATGTGGGACTGATAAAGTACATCGCAATTAAGGCTGTCGTCACACTGAAGAAACCTGTTAAGACTTGTAAAAAAACACCCCAGAAATCAAATAATGATTCTGTATCGTTCGTCACACGGGATACGATTGAACCAGCTGGTGTTTGGTCGAAATAACGCATTCCCATAGATTGAACTTTCTTAAACAATAAACTTCTAATATGTTGGAAGGTTTTTGTTGCTGCTACCGAATAAACATAGGCTTCAATAAACCAGACAATTGCTTTCATTAATGTCCCAGCTACATACAATGCAGCAAAGAATAGAACAATCGCTGTTGTTGCTGATTCTGGTTTTAAATAATCATCAATCAATACTTGAATGATTTTTGGCATCATAATATTGATAACTGATAAGACAATTGATAATAAAATTGAAACAATAAACAATTTCTTAAAAGGTTTCGCATAACTTAGCATCCGTTTCACAATCGTCATTTGTTCTTTTAAGGGAATTGCTTCGGACCATGCATTTTCATTGTTTTCTGCCATTATGCGTCACCTCCTTCAATTTTACTTTCTAGTTTTTGTTGTTCAAACATCTTCGTGTACCACCCATTTAAAGCTAATAATTCCTGGTGCGTTCCACGCTCGATAATCTGACCTTCATCTACCACAATAATTTCCTGAGCGTGCATCACACTACTCAAACGGTGAGCAGAAATAATGGTTGTTTTATTACCACGACTAGCTTTTAGATTACTTAAAATCTTTTCTTCTGTCTTCGCATCAACCGCTGATAAAGCGTCATCTAAGATTAATAACTCAGGTTCAACTAAAACAGCACGAGCGATTGATAATCGTTGTTTTTGACCGCCAGAAAGGGAAACGCCACGTTCCCCAACCATTGTGTCATAACCTTCAGGCATCCCAATAATATCTTCGTGAACTGCTGTTAATTCAGCGGCTTTAATCACACGTTCTTCTGTTGCTTTAGGAACAGCAAAACGGATGTTATCACGAATGGTCATAGAGAATAAGAAATGATCTTGCGGTACATAACCAATCGAGGTTAATAATGAATCAAAAGCATAATCTTTAATATCGTGGTCACCAAAAGTAATGGCTCCTTGATAGTTATCATACTCACGCATAATCAGTTTTAAGATACTTGTTTTACCCGCACCTGTCTTGCCAACAATCCCTAACGTATGACCTTCTTTAATCGTGAAATCAATTTGTTTCAAATCAATCTTTTCTTCAGCGGCTTCATATTTAAACTCATCAACTTTAACATGCAAATCACCTTGTGCTTTTTCACGAATTGGATTTTCTGGTTCGTTGATCACTGATTCTTCATCTAATAATTCTTGGACACGGTCGTAACTGGCACTCCCTTTTTCCAAAACATTAAAGAGACGACCAATAGCAAACATCGGCCAAATTAACATGGCGATATAATCGATAAATGACACTAATTGTCCAATCGTAATATCCCCGCGCATGATGAACAAACTACCAAAAATAATTGTTAGGACATAAGAAATCCCAATGATTAAAGTAATTAACGGATCAAACATTGAATCTAACCACATCACTCGTTTGATTTTCCCGATGGCAAAATCAATCTTTGAATCAAAATCAGCAATATCTTCTTCTTCTTGTCCGAATGTTTTAATCACTTTAATCCCAGTGATACTCTCTTGGGCTTTTTCATTAATACTTGAAAAGGCTGCTTGATCTTCCTTATAGGCTTCATGCATTTTACTTCCTAAACGACGAGAAGTAATTGCTAATAACGGTAATGGTAATAAAGCAATTAACGTTAAACGCCAATCGACGAATAAAATCATCGCAATAATGGTTACCCCACCATTTACTAAGGAATCCGCAAAGGTTAAGATTCCTGAACCAGCCACACCTTCAATCGCCCCCAAATCATTTGTAGCATGGGCCATCAAATCACCTGTCCGGTATTTTTGATAAAACTTGTTGTCCATTTGGGTAAAATGATGGAACAAACGGCGACGCATTGTTTTTTCTAGTTTCGCAGCACTTCCCCAAATATTCGTACGCCAAACATAACGCAGTAAATACTGGGCCACACCTACCGCCACTAAAATACCGATTCTTGTTAATAAGATACTCATCGTTAAACGACTCGCTCCGATATCATCGATGGTAATCCCGATAATTCGCGGTGAAATAATTTGTAAGACTGATACTAAAATTAAACAGGTCACACCAATCACATAAGATTTCTTTTCCTGTTTAAAAAACCAGCCTAGCTTTTTAAATATTCCCATTTTCTTTCTTCACTCCTTTATTCCAAAACATAAAAAGAGCAGACAGAATATCTGCCCGCTCCCATATCGTACTAAATATAAATTAAGCTTATTTTTGCGCTTGGTTTTTCATGCTTTGCGCCATTTGACGAATCTTTTTCTCAGATGGTTTTTGTCCCATTTGCATCATCATCATACGTAACATATCCTCATTGATTGGAGGATTCTTTTTCAAATAAGTTTCCATATATTTACGTGCTAGGAAAAATCCAGCAACTAGTCCTACGATTAGGGCGATAACTACATATAAAATTGTCATATCTAACACTCCTTCCTCTTGTCTAATAGTAACTAGATTAATTGTACTAAAAAATCACGGGGAATAAAAGAATTATTTTAGAAATCTCGTTCTTTTATTTAGCCAATTTCTACGAATTTGTAATCTCTTCTAAAAGATTTTCGTTGAAGACACCTGATTTCAACATGGCAATCTCATGTTTGTATGGTGCTTTAGCTGTTTTCTTATCCTCACCGACATAAGGTGTTTCTAAGATTTTTGGTAAATTAGCTAATTTAGGATGATGAACAACGTTACTTAAGGCTTCAAATCCAATCTCACCAAAACCAATATTGGCATGGCGGTCTTTATGTGCACCACGAACATTTTTAGAATCATTCACGTGAATCACTTTTAATTTATCTAAGCCGATCACACGATCAAACTCTTCTAAGACAGCATCAAAATCATTTAAATCATAACCTGCATCGTGAATATGACAAGTATCTAAAGTCACGGATAATTTATCTTTTAATTTAACGCCAGCGATAATTGCAGCAATTTCTTCAAATGTGCGACCAATTTCAGTTCCTTTACCAGCCATTGTTTCTAGAGCAATTTGAGGAATTTGATCTTCTGTCAAGACTTCATTTAAGCCTTTAACAATTTGGGCAATCCCCGCTTCAGCACCAGCACCAACATGAGCACCTGGATGCATGGTGATTTGCGTTGCTCCTAAAGCTTCCGCACGTTGAATTTCTTCTCTTAAAAACTGAGTCGCAAAAGGGAAGTTTTCCGGTTTAACCGTATTTCCCAAGTTGATAATGTAGGGTGCGTGAACAACCATATCACTTAACCCTTTTTCTTTCATTAACGCTTGTCCCGCTTCGATATTCATTTCTTCAACTGCTTTACGGCGCGTGTTTTGCGGTGCACCTGTATAGATCATAAAGGTACTTGCTTCATAACCAGCCGCTTCTTCTGCAGCACCAACTAACATTTTTTTACCACTCATACTAACGTGAGAGCCAATTAACATATCTATAACCTCCATTTATTAAAGGATTAACGCCATCCTTCTTTACTTTATAAATTTTACGTTAAACTGCTCGCTTTCACAACCTTGACGCTCATTTAGCTCCTCATTTTGAGCAATCTTCTACTTATAGGCAGTTGCCTATTTATTTGGTATAATAAAACCAATCTAATTCAACCAGTCGAGGTGAAAGAATGTCATTATTTAAAAAGAAAAAAGCAACTGATAAAATAACTAAATCTCAAAAGGAACTCAAACTTTCGAAAGAATCCGCAGTTTCTGGCTTCAATATTTTCTTAGGCGTCATGAAATCCTTAGCAAAAGCTGCTATTATAACTATTTTCTTGTTAGGAACTCTTGGGTTAGGAGTCGGTATGGGATATTTTGCAAACTTAGTCAGTGACACAAAAGTACCTGATAAAAAGACCTTACAAAATAAAATCAATGATGTGGAACAAATTTCAACATTAACTTATTCAAATGGTGATAAAATTGCTAATATCAAATCTGACCTTAGTCGAACAAGTGTGACATCTGAACAGATTTCTCCCCTTGTAAAAAAAGCACTTATTTCGACTGAAGATGAAAACTTCAATGAACATAATGGTGTTGTCCCTAAAGCAATCTTTCGTGCATTGATTTCTGATGTTTTGGGATCTGGTGGTTCTGGTGGTTCAACCATTACCCAACAATTAGTCAAACAACAAGTCTTAACAAGTGAAACGTCATATAAACGGAAAGCCAACGAAATTCTACTTGCTTTAAAAACTGAAAAATACTTTGATAAAGATGAAATCATTACTGCCTATCTAAATGTTTCACCTTTTGGTCGTGATAACACAGGACAAAATATTGCCGGCGTAGAAGAAGCCGCTACAGGAATTTTTGGGGTTCATGCAGATAACTTAACGATTCCTCAAGCCGCTTTCATTGCTGGCTTACCACAAAGTCCGATTGTTTATAGTCCTTATTTAAATACCGGTGAATTAAAAAATGAAGAAAACTTAGCGCTTGGATTGAAACGTAAAGATAATGTTCTTTTCAATATGTATAAAGAAGACTTTATTACAAAAGAAGAATATGACGATGCCCTAGCTTATGATTTATCCGCAGACTTTAAAGATCAAGAGTCAGCAAGTAACGATACAAACGGCTTCTTATATCAATACGTTCAACAAGAAGCTGTTAACTTATTAATGCCTACCTTCTATGAAAAAGACGGCTTAACTAAGGATGATATTAAAAAGAATGATGACTTAGCACAAAAATATAATGACGTCGCCTTAAGAGAATTACGCCGAAGCGGTGTTACGATTGAAACAACTATCGATAAAGCTGTGTACGATGCCATGCAAGAAGCAGAAAAGAACTCTGCTTGGAAAATTGATGATGGTCGTGGCACTATCCAAAACGGTAGTGTCATCATGGATAACCAAACAGGACGTGTCATTTCCTTTGTGGGTGGACGCGATTATTCAGAAAATCAAAACAATCATGCCTTTCAAACACGTCGTTCACCAGGTTCAACCATTAAACCTCTTATAGCCTACGCTCCTGCTATTGATGTTGGTTTAATCGGCAGTGACTCGATGCTTTCAAATAACTCACGTAAATACCGTGATGGTGATGAACTACGAAACTATAGTGGTGAATCTTCTAAAGGCTTTAAATCTGCTCGTGAAGCTCTTAAAGTCTCTGATAACGTTCCTGTTGTCGAACTTTATCAAGAATTATTAAACCATGCAGATCCAGAAGCCTATTTCAAAAAAATGAATATGGTAATGGACTCTAAAGAATTTAAATACGAATCAATTCCTGTTGGTGGTACAGACTACGGTCCAACGGTCTTCGAACAAACTAACGCCTTTGCAACATTAGCTAACAAAGGACAATATAGTCAAGGCTACGCCATTGAAAAAATCACTAAAAATGATGGCACTGTTTTATATCAACACGAAGTAAAACCTGTTCAAGTTTACTCGCCTGCTACTGCTTCTATCATGAACAATATGATGCGTGATGTTGTTAATTACGGGACTGGCTTTGACGCTAAAAATTCATTAGCAAACTTAGGTAGCGGCGCTGTTGGTGGTGACTGGGTTGGTAAAACCGGAACCTCTCAAGAGTTTAAAGATTACTGGTTTATTGCTTCTACTCCTACCATTACAATCAGTTCATGGATGGGATATGATGACAATACGTCTCTATATGCAGATTGGGATATCCGCAACAAACAACTTTGGGCAGACTTAACAAATGCTGCCTATCAAGCTAATCCTGATTTATTTGGTGTTGGACAACAATTCACTTTAGACCCTAGCGTTATCCAAACAACTGTTTCAAGTTTTACTGGTCAACTACCAGATGGAACTGTTGATGTACAAGGAAAACAACGCTCTATCCCTGGTAAATCAACCCTTTCACTTTGGGCTCAAAACGGACCGGGAAACTCTACCTTCCGCTTTGGTATTGGAGGAACTGACGGAGAATATTTAGATGCATGGAATGATGCAGCTAAGAAACCTGCTAAAAAAGACGATAAGAAAAAAGATACTGCCGACAAAGATAAAGACTCGGATAAAGAAAAAAACGATAAGAAAAAAGATTAAAACAAAAAAGACTTCGCACAATGCGAAGTCTTTTTTATTATTTAGTTGAACCTTTTTTAGCAAGTCCATGTGGTAAGATAATTGTTTTCTCTTCCACTTCTTCTTTATTCATAAGTTTTGTTAATAAACGCATTGAAACTGCACCGATATCATATAACGGTTGAGAGATACTTGATAACTGTGGACGTGCCATTTCAGTAATCAACGTATTATTACTAGTGATAATTTCAAAATCTTCTGGCACTTTAATTCCTTGGTCTAATAAACCATTCATCACACCAACGGCTAATTCATCATCAGCAATGTAAGCTGCAGTAGCACCTGTGTTAAGTAAACGATCTGTTAAGCCATAACCTGTTTTATAGTTAAAGTTTGTTTCAAATACAAGTCCTTCATTATAAGATAGCTTGTTATCTTTCAAACCTTGTTTGTAACCAGCTAAGCGCTCTTGACCATTAATTGGATCTAGTAAAGAGCCGCTGATGAAAGCAATCTTTTCATGATTGTTAGCTGCTAAAACTGAAACAGCTTCAGCCGTTGCTTCTTTGTAGTCAATGTTGACCGAACCAACTTGTTTATCGGGGTCGATTGAACCGGCTAAAACAACTGGTGTTTTCGAACGAGAAAACTCGCCGCGAATCGCATCTGTAATGTGATGTCCCATGAAGATGATGCCGTCTACTTGTTTTGCAAGTAATGTGTTTAATACATTGACTTCTTTTTCATCGCTACCATCAGAGTTGGCAAGGATAATATTATATTTATACATCGTAGCCACGTCATCAATCCCACGGGCTAATGATGAAAAGTAAACATTGCTAACGTCAGGAATAATAACTCCAACCGTCGTTGTTTTCTTACTAGCTAAACCACGCGCAACTGCATTTGGTCGATAGTCAAGACGATCAATCACGTCCAGAACTTTCTTTCTTGTTGCCGGTTTAACATTTGGATTGCCATTCACAACGCGTGACACTGTTGCCATTGAAACACTTGCTTCACGAGCAACATCATAAATTGTAATTGTTTGATTTTCCATTATACTTCCTCCTAAATTACTTTTAATGTCTATTTTCTGAAAAAGCGATTTACATTTCTTAATTTCAGATTAACAAAGTTATATCAATAATGCAAGCGTTTTACTAATTCCTTTCATGAAACTTGCAAACAAAAAAAGCCTCACTTGGAGGCTTTTAAAATGTTATCTATTTAGTTGTTTCTTCAACTGCTTTTTCTACTGTTTCAACAGCAGCTTCTTCAGCCTCAGTTACTTCTTGAACAAGTTCAGACAAGTTATCATCTTTTGGAATTTCAATAACAATATCTTCTTCAATATCGTCAAAAGATTCTTCTGCAAGATCAGTCATTTCATCTGTTGTTGCTTTAATTTTATTCGAAAGTTCTTCTGTTTGTTTTTTGATAACTGTCATGGCTTCTTCTGAACCTTTAACAGCTTTATCTTTTAATGTTGACATTAATTCTGCGGCTTGACCAGCGTAATCTGGTTTGCCCTCTTCACCATTCTCAATGGCACGGTTTTTAAAATCATTGGCTTGATCTGTTAAATCATCACGCATTTCTTTTCCTGATTTTGGTGTTAATAATAACGCTGCCGCTGCTGCTGCAACCCCACCTAAAATTGCTCCTGATAAAAATCCACCTGATTTTTTACTCATTGTAATTCCTCCTATATGTTCATTATTTTCTAAATAATTTAAACGCTGTATTAGCTAATTTGCTTGCCGCTGTTGCTTTGGCTGCACTACTTCCCATTGTCGTCACCTTACTAGCTACATTGCGACTTGATGAGTTTAAATCTGAAACGCTTGAACTTAAATCTGCTACCGCTGTAAACAATGGATCGATTGTTTCAGACTTTTGATTAACATCTGCTAACAGTAAGTTACTCTTAACTAAAAGCTCTTCTACTTGGTAAGTTAAAACATTAATATCATTGGTAATCTCTTTGACTGTTACATTGGTTTCATCTAACATATCAGATACTTTATTGATTGCAATATCTGACGATTTCAAGTTTTTTGATAACTTAGGTAAAATCATAATACAAATGACTAAGACTAAAAGCCCAAAAAATCCTGCTGCAACTAATGCTGCAATTTCTCCACCTGACATCTTAAACTTCCTTTCTGTTGGTAACCTTATTCAATAACAGAATAACACCATTTGTTTTTTAACACAATTGATAACAATTTACATTACTCTTCTTCAAACATTCTTAATGATTTTCAAGATCAATTTCATGTACTAAATGATTAACGCTTTTCAAAATTTCGCGACGTGTCACAATTCCTGTAAAGCAGTTATATTCATCAACAACTGCTAGGAATGGGTGATCTACTAACTTATGTAAAATATCTTCCACATCAAATGGATCTGTAATAATGGGTACCTCAGTTTCCATCACATCTTTAACCAATAATCCTTCTAGATTGCTCGGATCAATTTCAGCTAGATCAAACATTTGATTGACGATATTAGACAAGCCGATTAAGCCAACAATATGGCCTTCACGATTTAAAACTGGAATTCTTGTATACTTCACTTGTGTCAACATTAATAAGGCATGTGTTAATGGATTCTCATCCATCACATGTGCGACTTTCTCATCTGAAACTAAAAAACAATCTGCATTCTTCAATAGAATATTTTCTACAGCTTCGCTAATCATTTTAATTCCCCCTGTCCTAACCAACCCTAACATATAACTATTGGCTATCAGCAAGTAACAGCTATTTTTTAAAGACTCTTAAACCTCTTAAGACATTATTAACCTTTTGAAAAAGAACAACTCAACTCTCTCTGACATTCATGATTTTGATTATAAAACTCAACCTGGTAAGACTTTTCATCTACTGTCACCACGGCGTAGGTTTTAATGCGATAACGCCCTCTTGGGAAACAAATACTCCCTGGATTAACAACTAATACGTTATTTATTAACTCCGCTCCTAGGGCGTGCGTATGACCGTAAAAAGCCATAGACGCATTTAGCTCCTGACTACGATACAACAAATTTGCAATTGAGGAATTCACATTAAATAAATGGCCATGGGTCATAAAAATAGTTTCATCACCTAGCTTGACTAATTGCTCTTTTTTGAATCGAGGATCAAAATCACAATTACCAGTTACGACTAAAAAATCTGACCACAATGAATCATCCGGTTCCAACTGTGAGTCACCACAATGAAACATACCGTCTACCTCTCCGCGATAACGATCAGCTAGTTCAACAAGACAATCACGATTGCCGTGACTATCACTAACGACTAAAAAGCGTTGCATAATTTACGCCTCCATCCATTTATCCCAAACCTTATCTAATTCTTTCAACGCCACCGACCGATGACTAATCTTATTTTTCGTTTCAGCAGGCAACTCCGCCATTGATTTATCAAATTCCGGTACATAGAATAATGGATCATAGCCAAAACCATTTTCTCCACGTGGGATAGTTAAAATTTCACCAGGAACTTCACCACTGACTAATAAAGTTTCTTTACCTGGAGCGGCCACTGCTAATGTGCAGTGAAATTTTGCGCTACGTTTAGCCCCTTCAATACCTGTTAACTCATGTAATAATTTCGCATTATTAGCGGCATCACTTTTTTGTTCTCCAGCATAACGGGCAGAATAAACACCAGGCTGTCCACTTAAGGCATCTACCATTAGACCCGAATCATCCGCGACAACTAAACAATTCAACGTCTTAGCAATCGCTTCGGCTTTCAAAGTAGCATTAGCTGCAAACGTCGTCCCTGTTTCTTCGACTTCTGGAATTTCTGGATAGTCCAATAACGTTTTGACTTGATAGCCTTTCGCTCCAAATAACGCTTCAAACTCCTTAGCTTTACCTTGATTCCCAGTTGCAATCACTATCGTTTTTTGGCTACCTTCAACAGGCATCGCTTTTACTGAAGAGCCTGAACACGCTAATTTTTGCTTTTCAATCAATTGAACTAGTCCCTCTTCTCCAACCTCTAGCATTGCAGCTAGTTCTTGACGCGTAAACGTTGCTTCTTCGCCGGTTCCTTGAATTTCCACAAATTCACCAGATTCAGTCATTACTAAATTCATATCAACTGCTGCTGCTGAATCTTCCACATAATCCAAATCCAATACAACTTCTTTCGTTGGCAAGACACCGACACTAACAGCTGCAACAAATTCTTTCAAGGGATCTTCTTCTAATTGCCCTTCAACAATTAACTTCTGAACAGCTAATTTCATCGCCACGAAAGCTCCCGTAATACTAGCTGTACGTGTACCACCATCCGCTTGAATCACATCACAATCGACGATTAAAGAACGTTCACCTAGTTTTTCTAAATCAACAACTGCTCGTAAACTACGGCCAATTAAACGTTGAATTTCCATGGTACGTCCTTTTAATTTTCCTTTAGCACTTTCACGAATCATCCGTGAATGCGTTGAACGAGGAAGCATACTATACTCAGCCGTTACCCAACCCGTTCCTTGACCTCTTAAAAAAGGGGGAACACGATCCTCAAAGGTCGCTGCACATAACACTTTTGTATCCCCAAATGAAACTAAAACTGATCCTTCTGCATGCTTCAAAACATCTGTCTCAATTGTTACCTCACGTAATTTATTATAGTCACGTCCATCATGTCTCATGCTATTTCCTCCTAATTATCAATCACTACATGAGTGACTGGTATCTGATCTGTTGTTAACCATTCTTCACTAATTGATTTAAATAATTCTTCTGATCCAGTTGTATAAAATTCATGACTTGGATGATTTCTTTCCTTATCAGCAGTAATGTCAAAATAATCTAATACGAAACTAACCTCGCTAATTGTCTCAGCACCTGAGTCAATTAAGGTTACAGCCGAACCAACAATATTTTGAATCGGTTTCTTTAGTAATGGATAATGCGTACATCCTAAGACTAACGTATCCATACCCGTTTTCAACAAAGGTCGCAAAGTTTCAGCTACAACCTTTTTAGCAATTGATGAATTGGCTTGTTGACTTTCTACTAAAGGAACAAATTTTGGACAGGCTAACTCAATGACTTCAGTTTCAACTGACTTATGCTGAATCATTTGACTGTATGCTTTTTGATTGACCGTTGTTTCTGTCCCAATCACACCAATAATATTTTTTTCAGTACATTTCAATGCCGCATGACTTCCTGGTCCAATCACACCGACTACAGGAATATCTAATTCATTTCGAATTTCATCTAAAACAACAGCAGTTGCTGTGTTACAAGCAATCACCAACATTTTTATATTTTTATTTAAAAGGAAACGAGTCATTTCCCATGTATAGGCTTTAATCTGTTCAACTGGTCTTGGACCATAAGGACAGCGTGCTGTATCACCAAGGTATAAAACTTGTTCATGTGGCAATTGTTTTAACGCTTCCTTTACAACTGTCAAGCCACCCACTCCTGAATCAATAAAGCCGATTGGATTATTATTACTCATTTCATTTCACCTCAATTATCATCTGATTTCTCTCACCCATCTATTATACCCTAAAACCAGTACATAAATAAACAAAACCAACTACAGAATAGCTTATAGTTGGCATCTGAAGTTATTTTATTATAAAATAAAGTCTACACAATTTTAGGAGGGTTATTTTGAAAAATATTTTAGATCAACTACGCAATTATTCATTAACACGCAGTATCATTTACATCGTTTTAGGAATTGTTATTTTATTCGCACCACTAGCAGTTAAGAAAGTTTTATTTTACTTAATTAGTGCTTACCTAGGATTCTTCGGAATCATGAACTTAGTAACTGCCTTTAAACGTAAACAAGAAACAGGCAACCTATTCGGTATTGAATTTATCATTGGTGCGATGCTAATTCTTTTAGCAATCATCAACATTGTTTTCATGGACTTAATTACTAAATCCATTCCAATTATTTTAGGTGTCTTATTAATTCTAAATGCTTTAATCCAATTAAGCTTAGGTGCTTCAATTAAAGAGGTAAATCCTAAATATCGTTTAACAATCATTATTTATAGCGTTATGGTATTAATCGCTGGTATTACATTAATTTTCAATCCATTTGGAACTGATACAACAATGCTACGTGTCTTCGGAACAGTATTAGTTGTGATGGGTGCAGCAGAATTATTAAACCACTACACTAAAGATCAATACTTACTATAAACTAAAAAGAAGCTTCGGCTTCTTTTTTTTGCACAAAAAAACAACTAAACCGAAGTTTAGTTGTTGAAAGTTTAAATTCAAATTAAGCTTTTTCGATGTTAGTCGCTTGTAATCCGCGTTGACCTTCTTCAACGTCGAAAGTTACTGCTTGACCTTCTTCTAAAGTTTTGAATCCTTCACCTTGGATAGCTGAGAAGTGTGCGAACACGTCTGAACCGTCTTCTTGAGTGATGAAACCGAAACCTTTGTCTGCGTTAAACCATTTTACTGTTCCTTGAGCCATTGTTGTTTCCTCCTAGTGCGCATAGCGCTTATTATTGCAATAAATATCGATGCTACAAAAGAGGTGTCTCAAAACAATAAATGTTTAATTACCTGTATGTGTATCTAACTTATTACAATACTTAGTATAGCTCACAATTCTTAATAAGTAAACAGTAAAACCTTAAAAACCTCAAATCATTTTCTTTTCTAAATTTCAGAAAAAAAAACGTTGTCCAAAGGACAACGTTTTCATTAATAATAATATGTTAAACTATTTATCAAACTTTTCTTTTACTTCGTCAATAACATGTTCTGTCGACTCTTTAACATCATCAACTACGTGTTCTGCAGATTCCTTAACATCAGAAGCTACTTTCTTCGCTTTACCAATAGCTTGATCTAAAATACCTTCAGCTTTTTTCTTGCCATCACCTGTAACAGTTCCTGCAACTTCTTTTGCTTTACCTTTTACTTCATCCATTGCGCCTTTGTCTGTCATGAAAAAACCTCCAATAATTTATTTTTACTACACCCTTACTGTATCCAATAAACTAAATTATGTCTAATAAAGTGACTTATCAAAAATAAAAAACACTAAATCAAAGGATTTAGTGTTTTCATATAGTACCGGTGGCCGGGGTCGAACCGGCACGATCGTGAGATCACAGGATTTTGAGTCCAGCGCGTCTGCCAATTCCGCCACACCGGCAAATTATAAATAAGGCGGTAACCGGATTTGAACCGATGATAAAGGTGTTGCAGACCTCTGCCTTACCACTTGGCTATACCGCCGTAATATAAAACTGGGCTAGCTGGATTCGAACCAACGAATGACAGAGTCAAAGTCTGTTGCCTTACCGCTTGGCGATAGCCCATAAATAAAATAGGCGGATGATGGGAATCGAACCCACGCGTGTCGGAACCACAATCCGATGTGTTAACCACTTCACCACATCCGCCATAATAAAAATGACATAATATTAAAATAGGCGGATGATGGGAATCGAACCCACGCATGTCGGAACCACAATCCGATGTGTTAACCACTTCACCACATCCGCCATAAATATTAACAGGGGTAGTAGGACTCGAACCCACGCTGACGGTGTTGGAGACCGTAGTTCTACCACTAAACTATACCCCTAGCATAAAACATAAAAAATGGAGGAAAGTGGATTCGAACCACTGAACCCTAAGGAACGGATTTACAGTCCGTCGCGTTTAGCCACTTCGCTATTCCTCCAAATGGTGGCTTGAGACAGAATCGAACTGCCGACACCTTGAGCTTCAATCAAGTGCTCTACCAACTGAGCTATCAAGCCTAATATAAAAACGGTCTGGACGGGACTCGAACCCGCGACCTCCTGCGTGACAGGCAGGCATTCTAACCAGCTGAACTACCAAACCATTATATATAAGTATTAATGTATTATAACATACATTAAATGACCCGTACGGGAATCGAACCCGTGATACCGCCGTGAAAGGGCGGTGTCTTAACCGCTTGACCAACGGGCCTTATTAAATTCATTCTTTATTACGGAGAGTAAGGGATTCGAACCCTTGAGACAGTTTCCCGCCTACACGCTTTCCAAGCGTGCTCCTTCGGCCTCTCGGACAACTCTCCAGATTCTCTTACTTCTCTTATATTAAAGATGACTCCGGCAGTAGGACTCGAACCTACGACATCATGATTAACAGTCATGCGCTACTACCAACTGAGCTATGCCGGAATAATACTAAAGCGTGGCAACGTCCTACTCTCACAGGGGGAAACCCCCAACTACCATCGGCGCTAAGAAGCTTAACTACTGTGTTCGGCATGGGAACAGGTGTATCCTTCTTGCTATCGCCACCACACTTGTGATGTATTATTTTCTTTTGAGTAATTGCTCACTCAAAACTGGATAGTAAAGTTTAATCAAAACATTCCTTGAATCCTACGTTTTATTCTTGGTTAAGTCCTCGACCGATTAGTACTAGTCCGCTCCATACATCACTGTACTTCCACTTCTAGCCTATCTACCTGATCGTCTCTCAGGGGTCTTACTTTCCGAAGAAATGGGAAATCTCATCTTGAGGGGGGCTTCACGCTTAGATGCTTTCAGCGTTTATCCCGTCCACACGTAGCTACCCAGCAATGCCCTTGGCAGAACAACTGGTACACCAGCGGTGTGTCCATCCCGGTCCTCTCGTACTAAGGACAGCTCCTCTCAAATTTCCTACGCCCGCGACGGATAGGGACCGAACTGTCTCACGACGTTCTGAACCCAGCTCGCGTGCCGCTTTAATGGGCGAACAGCCCAACCCTTGGGACCGACTACAGCCCCAGGATGCGACGAGCCGACATCGAGGTGCCAAACCTCCCCGTCGATGTGGACTCTTGGGGGAGATAAGCCTGTTATCCCCAGGGTAGCTTTTATCCGTTGAGCGATGGCCCTTCCATGCGGAACCACCGGATCACTAAGTCCGTCTTTCGACCCTGCTCGACTTGTAGGTCTCGCAGTCAAGCTCGCTTATGCCTTTGCACTCTACGAATGATTTCCAACCATTCTGAGCGAACCTTTGAGCGCCTCCGTTACTCTTTAGGAGGCGACCGCCCCAGTCAAACTGCCCATCTGACACTGTCTCCCACCACGATTAGTGGTGCGGGTTAGAATGGCCATAACACAAGGGTAGTATCCCACCAACGCCTCAACCAACACTAGCGTGCTGGCATCTAAGGCTCCTACCTATCCTGTACATGTGTCACAGACATTCAATATCAAACTACAGTAAAGCTCCATGGGGTCTTTCCGTCCTGTCGCGGGTAACCTGCATCTTCACAGGTACTAAAATTTCACCGAGTCTCTCGTTGAGACAGTGCCCAAATCGTTACGCCTTTCGTGCGGGTCGGAACTTACCCGACAAGGAATTTCGCTACCTTAGGACCGTTATAGTTACGGCCGCCGTTTACTGGGGCTTCAATTCTGAGCTTCGCCGAAGCTAACCCATCCTCTTAACCTTCCAGCACCGGGCAGGCGTCAGCCCCTATACGTCATCTTTCGATTTTGCAGAGACCTGTGTTTTTGATAAACAGTCGCTTGGGCCTATTCACTGCGGCTGGTCCGGAGACCAGCACCCCTTCTCCCGAAGTTACGGGGTCATTTTGCCGAGTTCCTTAACGAGAGTTCGCTCGCTCACCTTAGGCTACTCGCCTCGACTACCTGTGTCGGTTTGCGGTACGGGCAGTAATCATCTAACTAGAAGCTTTTCTTGGCAGTGTGACATCGGAAACTTCGGTACTTAATTTCCCTCCCCATCACAACTTGTTCTTAAAAGAGTAAGCATTTGACTCACCCTAAAACTCATTGCTTGGCCGTGCACTTCCATTCGCACGGATTTCTTAGCCTACTGCGTCCCTCCATTGGTCAAACAATAATTACTGGTACAGGAATATCAACCTGTTGTCCATCGCCTACGCCTATCGGCCTCGGCTTAGGTCCCGACTAACCCTGGGAGGACGAGCCTTCCCCAGGAAACCTTAGTCATACGGTGGACAGGATTCTCACCTGTCTTTCGCTACTCATACCGGCATTCTCACTTCTAAGCGCTCCAGTAGTCCTCACGATCTACCTTCAACGCCCTTAGAACGCTCTCCTACCAATGCACCTAATGGTGCACTCCACAGCTTCGGTAATATGTTTAGCCCCGGTACATTTTCGGCGCAGGGTCACTCGACTAGTGAGCTATTACGCACTCTTTAAATGGTGGCTGCTTCTAAGCCAACATCCTAGTTGTTTATGCAACCCCACATCCTTTTCCACTTAACATATATTTTGGGACCTTAGCTGGTGGTCTGGGCTGTTTCCCTTTCGACTACGGATCTTATCACTCGCAGTCTGACTCCCGGATATGAATATATGGCATTCGGAGTTTATCTGAATTCGGTAACCCGAGATGGGCCCCTAGTCCAAACAGTGGCTCTACCTCCACAATTCTTAATCCGAGGCTAGCCCTAAAGCTATTTCGGAGAGAACCAGCTATCTCCAAGTTCGATTGGAATTTCTCCGCTACCCACAGCTCATCCCCGCACTTTTCAACGTACGTGGGTTCGGTCCTCCAGTGCGTTTTACCGCACCTTCAACCTGGCCATGGGTAGATCACATGGTTTCGGGTCTACGACAACATACTCATTCGCCCTATTCAGACTCGCTTTCGCTACGGCTCCGACTCTTCATCTTAACCTCGCATGCTATCGTAACTCGCCGGTTCATTCTACAAAAGGCACGCTATCACCCATTAACGGGCTTTAACTTGTTGTAGGCACACGGTTTCAGGATCTATTTCACTCCCCTCCCGGGGTGCTTTTCACCTTTCCCTCACGGTACTGGTTCACTATCGGTCACTAGAGAGTATTTAGCCTTGCGGGATGGTCCCCGCGGATTCCGACGGAATTTCTCGTGTTCCGCCGTACTCAGGATACTCATAGGTGTGCAGTCCATTTCGCCTACGGGGCTTTTACCCACTACGGCTGACCTTTCCAGGTCAATTCGACTATCAACTACAGCTACCATATTTGAGTCCTACAACCCCAAGAAGCAAGCTTCTTGGTTTGGGCTCTTACCGTTTCGCTCGCCGCTACTAAGGTAATCGAATTTTCTTTCTCTTCCTGCAGGTACTTAGATGTTTCAGTTCTCTGCGTCTCACCTCATATACCTATGTATTCAGTATATGATGACAGCCTATAACAGCTGCCGGGTTTCCCCATTCGGAAATCTCTGGATCATAGCTTACTTACAGCTCCCCAAAGCATATCGGAGTTAGTCCCGTCCTTCATCGTCTTCTAGTGCCAAGGCATCCACCGTGCGCCCTTATTAACTTAACCTATGTTGCTAACAATGATGTTAGACTTTCAGTTTCCACTCTGTAGCGATACAGGCTCCACTGATCCTTTAAACAGCGTTTTGAACTTTGTTTAAAAACTCTTATGAATAGTACTAAAGTACTATCACAACGCGGTGTTCTCGGTTTGTTTTGATTAATTTCTTTAACTATCCAGTTTTCAATGAGCAAATGTTTGAGAGTAGACCTCTCAAAACTGAGCAAAGTAAGAACGAACCTGTAGGATTCCGTTATATTCCTTAGAAAGGAGGTGATCCAGCCGCACCTTCCGATACGGCTACCTTGTTACGACTTCACCCCAATCATCTATCCCACCTTAGGCGGCTGGCTCCAAAAGGTTACCTCACCGACTTCGGGTGTTACAAACTCTCGTGGTGTGACGGGCGGTGTGTACAAGGCCCGGGAACGTATTCACCGCGGCGTTCTGATCCGCGATTACTAGCGATTCCGGCTTCATGTAGGCGAGTTGCAGCCTACAATCCGAACTGAGAATGGCTTTAAGAGATTAGCTTGGCCTCGCGACCTTGCGACTCGTTGTACCATCCATTGTAGCACGTGTGTAGCCCAGGTCATAAGGGGCATGATGATTTGACGTCATCCCCACCTTCCTCCGGTTTGTCACCGGCAGTCTCGCTAGAGTGCCCAACTTAATGATGGCAACTAACAATAGGGGTTGCGCTCGTTGCGGGACTTAACCCAACATCTCACGACACGAGCTGACGACAACCATGCACCACCTGTCACTTTGTCCCCGAAGGGAAAGCTCTATCTCTAGAGTGGTCAAAGGATGTCAAGACCTGGTAAGGTTCTTCGCGTTGCTTCGAATTAAACCACATGCTCCACCGCTTGTGCGGGCCCCCGTCAATTCCTTTGAGTTTCAACCTTGCGGTCGTACTCCCCAGGCGGAGTGCTTAATGCGTTAACTGCAGCACTGAAGGGCGGAAACCCTCCAACACTTAGCACTCATCGTTTACGGCGTGGACTACCAGGGTATCTAATCCTGTTTGCTCCCCACGCTTTCGAGCCTCAGCGTCAGTTACAGACCAGAGAGTCGCCTTCGCCACTGGTGTTCCTCCATATATCTACGCATTTCACCGCTACACATGGAATTCCACTCTCCTCTTCTGCACTCAAGTTCCCCAGTTTCCAATGACCCTCCCCGGTTGAGCCGGGGGCTTTCACATCAGACTTAAAGAACCGCCTGCGCTCGCTTTACGCCCAATAAATCCGGACAACGCTTGCCACCTACGTATTACCGCGGCTGCTGGCACGTAGTTAGCCGTGGCTTTCTGGTTAGATACCGTCAAGGCGGGAACAGTTACTCTCCCACTTGTTCTTCTCTAACAACAGAGTTTTACGATCCGAAAACCTTCTTCACTCACGCGGCGTTGCTCGGTCAGACTTTCGTCCATTGCCGAAGATTCCCTACTGCTGCCTCCCGTAGGAGTCTGGGCCGTGTCTCAGTCCCAGTGTGGCCGATCACCCTCTCAGGTCGGCTATGCATCACGGTCTTGGTGAGCTATTACCTCACCAACTAACTAATGCAGCGCGGGTCCATCCTTCAGTGACACCGTAAAGCGTCTTTCATAGTTCCACCATGCGGTGAAACCAATTATGCGGTATTAGCATCTGTTTCCAAATGTTATCCCCCGCTGAAGGGCAGGTTACCCACGTGTTACTCACCCGTCCGCCACTCTTCTCATATGAACTGGTGCAAGCACCGGTTCGGAGAAGCGTTCGACTTGCATGTATTAGGCACGCCGCCAGCGTTCGTCCTGAGCCAGGATCAAACTCTCAATAAAAGTTTTGATTGTTTCTTACGAAACAGCTCATTTGTTGTTTGCTAGCGAATGTTACTTCACTTACGTTTTTATAAAAAACGTTAAAATTTAGTTTGTTGTCTCAACTAATGAGAACAACATCCTACACGTTTGGTTCGTCTTACTTTGTTCAGTTTTCAAAGGTCTATTCTGTCGTTCGGGCTGTGCCTTAGCGACTTAATCATAATAACAAGATTAGTTGACTCTGTCAACAATATTTCTAGGATATTTCTAAAAAATATTTAAAGTTATTTTTACTGTCCAAAAAAGAAACAAAAAAAAGCAGCTAATCTAATCTGATTAACTACTTTCTACTATATTAATAGATATTACTGACAATCTGGACAAATACCGTAAAGTTCCATCCGATGCTCGTTTATCTTAAAACCAGTCAACTGCTCAGCAGCCGTTTCAACATCATCTAAACCTGGGTAATAAGTATCGACGATTTTACCACAGGATTCACAAATGGCATGGTAATGCTTTTGTGACGAGAAATCAAATCGACTTGAGGCATCGCCATAGGCCATCTCTTGAACGAACCCAATTTTTGTAAACAAGCGTAGGTTATTATAAACGGTCGCTACGCTCATTCCTGGAAACTTATCTACTAATCCTTTATAAATATCATCTGCAGTCGGATGAGCATGACTATTAATTAGAAATTCTAAAACCGCTTGTCGTTGTGGTGTGATTCGGATATCAGATGCTTTTAGTTGTTGTAACGCTTCAGCTAATTTCTTTTCCATAACTCACCCTCCTTTATTAGTTAATTAATGATACTACTTTTCTTGATTCGTTTCAAGAAATCATCCTTACTTACTATCATTTAATAAGTTTATCTTTTAAGTTAATTAAATCTTCTTTACTAATCAATCCCTTATCAAATAATCGTTTCGCTGAATCAAAGCGCTCGCTCATACTTTCCAAATTAATACTAAACTTATTCTCCGAAGTAATTGTTTCGTTATCAGACTCAACTACCTGAATATCATCTAAAATTGATTTCCTGTTATAAGAATAAGCTCCTTCACTTAATACGGCTTGCAACCGTAAGCCCATCGGTTTCACACCGAAGTATGTCAAGCTACCAGAAATCACGCCACCTGCAAGCGGAATCGCTTTTGCCATTCCTTTAGATAATCCTTTTTTACTTGATTTTATCCCAATTACTTTCAGTACTTTTTTAGCGACCTGATGTGACAATTGTTGCGAACCTTGCTCCATCAAAACTTTAGTCACTGTACTTGATAATAAACGCGTTGCCGAAGCTGCAGTGTTAACGCCTAACATGACTCCTAAATAAACAATTAATTTATCCTCTGCCTCATTGTCAATTTCTTTATGACTTTGCCAAATATCTTCTGCGCCATATAGGTAAGAAAGTTCTTGGGCCATCTTCAAAGTGCTCGCATAAACTTGAATCATATCTGCTGGCAATGTACCTAATATTGCTAATCCTCCAGGTAAACCTGTGACAAAAGACATCATTGTTGCTTTATGAGTTGCATCTATAACACATCTCTTAGCAATCTGATCAATCTCAGTTTGAGAGAACATCGACACAGGTCCTTCTTCCAACAAACGCATCTTAGCCTCTCTTGTTTTAACTTGCTTAGAAAAAGTTTCTAATAAGTATTGATCACGCTTCACTTTAACTCCTGGTATCTTTAGCAACTGCCTAACAATAGCTACTGAATTATTCTTCACTTTTGGTTTGTTTACTTTATTCTTAAACATCTAATTCCTCCGATATGCCACTCTATTACTATTATTATACACTAGTGTCTCGGAACACATGATTTTTAAGAACTTCCACTTAATAAAGTCTTAACAAATAAAAAAGGTGCCGGACTATGATCTGCACCTTTTTTATAATTATTTAATTATTTTTTCTTTTTTACGTTTATCTAGCCATGAATATAGTTTCATGAATACTAGCATTATTAAAGCAAATATCAAACTAACTATCACATAGCCTATTAGTACAGAAATCAACATTAAGAATCCTCGACCAAAACCATTTGTTGATGAAGTGATATCCACAAACAGCGCTTTAGTGTCAGAAAAATTAAAGACACTCTGACTGCCTAATTTGATTAAAAAGAATATTCCAGCAAATTTGAACGCATTTTTTAAAATTCTATTTGATTGCATTTTAACACTCCATCTTTTAATAGTTATAGTCTAGCACACATGTTCGAAATTATTGAAACATATTATTGACCTAAGAATGATTTTTTTATATCTTCAAGTTGCTCATGGGTTAAACTACGACAAAATTCAGTTAACAATTCAACAGTTTGCCAATAGTCTTTACGGTGAATAATCAGATGAGACGAATGCATATAGCGAGTTGGTAATGATAATGTCATTGTAACAACACCATCCATCGCTTTATGAATATTACATGCGTCAGTCCCGCCAATTGTCATGAAGTCATAGTTCAAATCTAACTTTAAACTCATCCCTAGTTTTTCCATATGCTCTAAAAGCCCTCTGTTCGCGATTGTTAATCCATCTAAAACCGACAGAATAGCTCCATTCCCCAATGCCATTCCACCACCATTATCTAACGGTGTATCAAAACTCGTAGTAACATCTAATGCAATTGCTACGTCCGGTTTTATTTGATGTACAGCCGCACGGGCTCCACGTATCCCAACTTCTTCTTGTGTTGAGCCAACCATGTAAACTTGTGATTCATGTTCCTTATCTTGAAGTTGACGAATAACATCGATTCCAACCCCAACACAAATTCTATCATCCCATGCTTTACCTGAAAGATAATTAGGGTTAGCCATTACACGAAAATCAGAATTCGGAGTAATCATATCGCCAACGTCAATTCCCAACTCTTCAATTTCACCCTTACAGCTGACACCCATATCTAAATAAAGTTCCATCGGATTAATAACTTTACTTTTCGCATCCGCTGACATACCGTGGGGCGCTCGACAGCCAACTATACCTATAAATTCATCACCAGATTCAGTAGTCACCTTCATTTCTTGAGCGGGCATAACATGCCCCCACCAGCCGCCTATAGGTAAAAGATTAATAAATCCTTGTTCATCAATTGAACGAACCATAAACCCAACCTCATCCATGTGTGATGAAATCATAATTTTCGGTCCAGACTCACTTCCTGTTTTTTTACAAATAATAGAGCCAAAATTATCATAAGTGATTTCGTCAACTATAGGTTCTAGATGCTTTTTAACAATACGACTAACATGTCTTTCGCAAGATCCTATCGCTCCCTGTTCGCTTAACTCTTTAAGTAGTTCTAAATCAACATTTCCATAAGGTTGTTCCATTTCACGCAACCTCCTTTCTCGCATTATCTATTTTCTTCTTTATAACCTTGAATAGATTCAGGATTTAACCCTTTAATAAAAATCGTCAGCGATTCCTTAGCAGCATTATAATCACGAATGTCCATCACAGATGAAGATGTATTAATATTACGCACTGGAATATTACCAAATAAAGTTGGTGTTCCTAAAACTAACTTATGAATCCAACCAGCATCAGAATCCCCCATAGAGAAATAGTGTTGGCTAAGAATATCATTTTCCTTGCAAATCTCTTTCAAATCAGAAACAAGTTTGCGATTAGGAAGCATCACTTTATCATAGTATGTAATTAGCATGCCTTTCCCAAGAAAGCCTTGTTTATCGAACTCTACTTTGTTTTCTAGAGCATCTAGAGTGTCTAAACATACAGCTAAATCAGGTTTAATCATTTGCGTAGCTGTTTGAGCACCTCGTAATCCAACTTCCTCTTGAACAGTCGCACCGACGTACAAGTCAAAATCCAACTCTTCACCTTTAACCGCGTCTAATAATTCAAGACCTAAAACACAACCGTAACGACCGTTGATTGCTTTAGCGAATATACGATTGCCATTTGGAGAAACTGACATATCTCGTTTGAATGAAGCACTATCACCGAAAGTTAGTCCTAAAGATAATAACTCTTCTTTAGATTCAGCTCCTAAATCAATTAAAACATCACCTTCATCGTTAAGAACTGTCCCTTTGTCATCTAAACTAACAATCGTTCCAGGAAACACCTTACCCGTTCTAGTTTCTAATTTAATCTCCGCACCTAATAAGGCATTTTTGTGGTGTTTGCCTAAACCTAAACATTTCACTAAACCATTATCTAACAACTCTCTTACTATAAATCCTGCTTCATCCATGTGACCGGCAATCATAACTTTTGGAGCATTTTTTTTCGCGCTTTTTTTAACACCAAAAATCGAACCTAAATTATCATAAATTACCTCATCACACATTTTTTCATACTCAGCTTTTAATAGATTAGACACATTTTTTTCGTTACCAGAAATACCACTAACTTCTGTATATTTTTTTAATAACTCTAACGTATTCATATTATACCTCCTTGATTTTAAACGAAAAGCTCTTAGCAATCTAACGATTAACTAAGAGCTCCAAGTTATCTAAGTACTAGTAACAGTGAGCTTCAACAAATGCTGTTGTATCTACACCGTCAACTTTCATTTTAGCCAATTCGCACATAGCTGATAACGACTCAGTTAAACCGATACCACCTTTTTTAGGCATATCAATAATGTTTACTTTATCTTTAAAAGCTTCAATTGTCGATGCACATTCTTTTGACATTGCCGCAACTGTCGGAATACCAACATGTTGTTCAATGAACTCACCTACATGTGCACACATTTCACCATAACCTTCGTAATTAAATGCTGGGCCACATAACACTGCGTCTGCACCTATTTTCTTGCACATTGCAGCCATTTTTTTAGTCACTTCTTCTTTATTTGCCTCAAAGAAGCCATCACCACAATATAAACAAGCTGCAATTTGCATGTCATTTTTCTTTAAATACGGATCTAGCATATTAGCAGAACCTATCACCATGTTTTTACCACCTAATGGCAACATCGGATTTTCTTTCCCGCCTAATCCTGCTTGAGTTTGGTCAAAAATCATAACTACTTTCATATCAATCTCTCCTATAAATCATCAAATGAGATATCATCAAATGAAATTTCTTCTTCTTCAACAGCAACAGCTGAAGCTTCTTCTTCTAAATATTTTTTATCTAAAATCTTAATAAATGGATAGTACATTGCACAACCTAAGATTAACAAACCAATCTGCCAAACAGCAGCAAACAAACTACCTGTTGATAAGTAACCTGAGAAACCAATTGGTGTTGTCCAAGGTAAGGCTACACCTGTTGTATACGGAATCCAACCTAAGTTAGTTGCAATTGTTGATAGAATCAAGTTAACTTGTGGTACTAAAATAAACGGAATAATAATAATCGGATTTAAAACGATTGGCAAACCAAAAATAATCGGTTCGTTGATTCCGAAAATACCTGGTACTAAAGCAAGTTTACCTAATTGTTTAATTCGTTTTGAGTTACAGAATAGAATCATAACGATAACTAATGATAGTGTACTACCACCACCACCCCAGTTAGTGAAGAAGTTAGAAAATGGATCTGTGAAGATATTTGGCAAATCAGTACCATTTTGGAACGCTTCTAAGTTTTCCATTGTTAAAACTTTTGTGATTGGTCCGAATACAGAGTTAGCAACTGCAGGTCCATTAATACCAAAGAACCAGAACACTGTCGTAGCAACACCATAAATTAATTGCGCAGTCAATGTATTACCAGCACCTTTTAACGGTGTTTGTAGTACTGAATAAATAAAATTATGAACTGTTTCATATGGTGTAAATTCGAATCCAATACGGATAAAGAAGAATAATAACATTACTACAGCACTTGGAATTAATGCTTCGAAAGACTGACTCACTGCAGGCGGAACACCATCTGGCATTTTAATAGTCCAACCGCGACGATATACCCAGTTAAATAGCCATACAGCAATAATTGAAACGAATAACCCTAAGAAAATACCTTGTGAACCTAAGTATAAGAAACTTAGACCACCAGCGACATCTCCACCTTCAACAGCTGGAACACCATCAAAGAAAATACGAGTTGGTGTTAATATTAAGAAAGCAATCATACCAATTCCGGCACTTTGAATTGCATCCCCTTCAAGCTGACGCCCATAAGCATAAGCTGTACCAAAACAAGATAAGAAACCAACCATTTCAAATACTGGACGGGAAACATTTGTAAACCATGACTCCCAGCCTTCACCAAACATACCGGCCCAAAACTCTGACCAACCTGTAATCGGAAAATTCGCAAATAATAAGAACAATGAAGCTACAATGATTAATGGTGTTGTTATCAAGAAACCATCTCTAATTGCAAGCAAAACCTTGTTTTTACCAAGCTTGTCTGCCATCGGCATTAAAACTTTTTCTAACTTATCAAACATTTCTTTCTCCTCCTAAAATATTATTTTTTATTGTTTTTTAAAGCAACAAGAGCCATCTTCAGAACTTTTGCCCCATCCATAACACCATAGTCCTCAGAACTAATCACTTCGATTGGAGCACCATAATCACCAAACTGTTCTACAGTTTCGTTATATAAATATTTAACTTGTGGACCAAGTAAAATAACATCTGGATGTTCAGTCTTGATTTTCTCATCCAATGTACCGTGAGCATGCGCTTCCACGATAACCGGCATATTGTTAGCATCTGCTACCTCTTGCATTTTACGAGCTAGCATGCTTGTTGACATACCTTGACTACAAAATAAATAAATTTTCTTCTTCATGTTCCAAACACTCCTTAAAAATTATTTTTTAAGTCCAACTACGTTGAACGATTAAAGCCAATTATTTACCTAATTGATCGATAGGTGTTTTAATCCGTTTTTCATAAGCATCTAACCACTCTTGAGTAATCGGTTCGATAATTGTTTTATCGTCATCACCCATTTGTGCAATATAGATTGCCGGCTCTTCTTTGTCATTGGCAACTGAGAAAGTGAATTCAACGTTAGTAGCTACGCCCCAGTCCCCTTTATTGTTCATTGCAACTAAAGAAAATGCCCCTGCTTTACCATAGCGTTTTGTTAATTTATGGTGGAAGCTATACATTGCTTTATCAGCAGCCTCTTGGGGATGCATTCCTTCGCCCATCAAACGGACGATTTCATAGCTTAGGCAACCTTTCATTAAATCTTCACCTAACCCAGTCGCAGCTGCTCCACCAATTTCACTATCGACGTAGAAACCTGAACCAGATAACGGTGAATCACCAACACGTCCAGCTTTTTTCATAAACAAGCCTGAACTTGATGTTGCCGCAACCATGCTACCACTTTGATCTAAGCTGACAGCACCAATAGTATCGTGACCATCGTAAGCACTTAAACCCTTTTCTTTCATTTCTTCCAATCGTAGGTCGTACATTTTTTTAGAGCGTTCAGTCATCATATTCTTACGTTCAAAGCCTTCTAATTGAGCAAACTTAGTTGCCCCATTTCCAACTCTGAAACTATTAAATTTGTGATCACTCAATGAACGTGCTACCGATACCGGATTCGCTACATCAACAATTCCAGCAACACCACCAATTTTAAAAGTGTCACCGTCCATGTAAGCAGCATCCATCTCTAAGATACCTTCTTCATTTGGTAAACCGCCGTAACCAACAGATTTATAATATGGATAGTCCTCAACCATTTTGATACAAGTTTCTGCAGCATCGCCTGCTTTTCCAGAATTTTTCAACTGTTCTGATGCAGCAACGATACCATCATGCGCCATGCGCCATGTTGCAATAATTCCCCACATAAGTCTTACACTCTCTTTCTATCAATCCTACAAACAAGTATTATTTTTTCAACTCATTAATTTGTTTTTGCATTCCAATTAACTCTTTGACAAAGAAATCACCGATGATTGCTTTAGTTAAATGATCTTGAGCATGCACTACGATTGGTGTAATTTGCATTTCTACACCTTGTGCTTCCGCTGTCAAAATTTCAGTTTGGACATGATGCGCTGCTGTTAAATCATCTTTCCCTTCTCGAACTAATTCTGTTGCACGTTCAAATTCGCCTTTTTTAGCTTCTGTTAACGCTTCCATTTGTTTTGAAAAAGCATCACCCGCTTTGGCAATAATTTGAAATGCCATCATTTGTTGATCCATCTTAATTCCTCCTTAATAATTCGTAACCGCTTACACACAGTTTACAACATTTTCTTGATATTGTATATACTTTATTTTATATTTTATTAATATTGTATGTAAAATGATAAACGACATATATAAAAACACTGATATATAAGCCTTGTTTATTTATATACAAAGGTATATACTAATAAATATAACTACTTAAGGAAAACGATTACATTCTCAAAATTCTGAAAGGAGCACTACCTTGAACAATAAAACTCTTCCTATATATAAGAAGATTGCTGAGGAACTTTTAAAAGATATTAAATCTGGATCATTAGCTGGAGGCGAACGACTTCCAACTGAATATGAGCTGGCTGAAACATTTCAAGTCAGCCGCTTAACGATTCGTAAAGCAATTGACTATTTAATTGCACGAAATGTTTTAATCAAACAAAAAAACCACGGAACTTACGTGGTTGAGCAAAGTAAAATCCAAAGTGGCGCAATGGGATTAGCTGGCTTTTCAGAAAGTATCCGCAATTTAGGGATGACTCCTACTACCAAATTAATTGAAATGAATGAGATTTATTTGCCAGAACAAGATATTGTCGAAAGACTGCAATTAGAAAAAAATGAATCTGTCATCTATATCAAACGCGTTCGCTATGCTAACGATGAACCACTTGTTATCGAGAATTTACATATCCCTAAAAAATTTTTAGGCGATATCAACTCGATTGATTTTGAAAATGATTCAATTTTTGAAGTTATTGAAAAACAAATTTTAATTGGTTACTCGCAACAAGAAGTCAGTGCTGAGCTAGTTTCTCGTACCTCATCGGAATTGTTGGAAATTGAACACCGCTCACCTATTTTATTAGTTAACACAACTACCTACTCTGTCCAAGGCGGACCAATTTTAATTGATAATTCATACTACCGCTCAGATAAATATATCTTCAAAAATATCTTACAAAGAAATCAATAAACAAACTCTGAAGGAGACTACATGATGAATGAACAACAACAATTAATCAAAGAGGCTGTCTATAATAGAAAAGGTGATTTTTTTACTGGTCTAAAATCTGTCATGCAAATCAATAGCGTGAAAGCTAAAGAAGTCGACGGCGCCCCTTTTGGTCAAGGCGCGAAAGATGCTGTTTTAAAAGCTTTAGAGATTGCTAAAAGTATGGGATTTGAAACAAAAATGGTTAACAACGCTATGGGCTACGCCCAGTGGGGAAATGACAATGAGGATTACATTGGTGTAGTCGGTCATTTAGATGTCGTAACAGAAGGTACTGGCTGGGATTATGAACCATTTGATTTAACTGAAGACGATGGTATTTTATATGGTCGCGGTGTCCTTGATAATAAAGGTCCTATTATGAGTAACTTATACGCTTTATCTGTTTTAAAAGAACTAGGTATTAAGAATAACAAAACAGTTCGAATCGTGTTTGGATCAGATGAGGAAAGTGGATCTGCTGATATTCCAATGTACTTAGCTGCTGAAAAAGCTCCCGCTTATGGTTATACACCTGACTGCAAATACCCTGCTGTTTATGGTGAACGCGGAGTTGTCGGTTTTGATATCGTCACAACCTTCTCTGATAATTCACTATCACAAGTTAAAGAGTTTTCTGGAAACTTTGATCGTAGTAGCGTACCCGACACATTGAAAGTTGAACTTTCAAACGGTTCAATCGTTGAACTATCTGGAAAACGTGCTCCTAGTAATGCACCTGAAATGGGTGAAAATGTTATCACTCTATTCGCTCTAAAAGATCAAACAGAAGAGTTGTTAACTGGTGAACTTCACGAGTACATGAGTTGGTTGGCAACTAGCTTCCATGATAAACATTCAGGTGAAGGTGTTGGAGCTACCTTCTCAGATGAAGATTCTGGTTCACTTCAGTTAACACCCTATGAATTAAAACTAGAAAATAATCAAGCTATCTTATCAATTTCAATTCGCTACCCTATCTCAGCAACTGAGGAAGATGTTATTTCTGCGATTACAGAAAACTTATTCCAAAATAGTGAAATTAACGTGACACGTCGAATGGCATCAACTGTTTTCGATAAAACGCATCCAATGATTAACATCATGAGTGACATCTATGAAACATGTACTGGTTTAGACGGTACACCCGTTACAACAACTGGAGCTACTTACGCTCGATCAATGCCTAACATTATTGCATTTGGACCATCTTTCCCTGGTCAAAAAGGAATTGCGCACAACAAAAACGAATGGATGACTGTAGACGATTTGATGAAAAATATGGAAATCTACACCTTGACTCTGGCGGAATTAATTAAATAGAAAATATAAAAAGCCTATCCATATGAAATGGAAGGCTTTTTATATTTTCAATACCACTTTTCATTTTAATTGTTTTCTCATTATTCTTACGGTATACTAATAAAATAAGATTTTAGTTTATGTGTAAGAAAGGATGTTTATATGTCATTAGAACGTGGATTAAGTAATCGTCATGTCCAACTCATTTCAATCGGAGGAGCTATCGGTACTGGTTTATTCTTAGCATCAGGTAAATCAATTGAATTGGCCGGACCTTCCATTCTATTAGTTTATTTAATTGTTGGAGCATTTATTTTTTTAATTATGAGAGGCTTAGGAGAGTTACTACTCTCTAATCTAGACTGTCACTCATTCGTAGATTTAGCCAACCAATACCTAGGTCAAAGAACAGCCTTTATCACTGGTTGGACGTATTGGTTCTGTTGGATCAGTGTGGCGATGTCAGACTTAACAGCAGTCGGTATTTATACTAAATATTGGTTCCCCAATTTAGATCAATGGATTCCTGCCCTAGTCGTTTTAATCGGATTATTGCTACTTAACTTAACATCGGTTAAACTTTTCGGTGAAATCGAGTTCTGGTTAGCATTAATCAAAATCATTGCCATTGTTGCTTTAATCGCTGTGGGATTATTCATGATTGCTACTCAATTTACAACTGATTTAGGAACTGCGTCATTCAGCAACATCTATAAACATGGTGGTTTCTTCCCCAACGGTTTCTCAGGGTTTATCTTAGCTTTCCAATTAGCAGTCTTCTCATTCACAGGTGTGGAGCTTGTTGGATTAACTGCTGGTGAAACAAAAAATCCTGAAAAAGTGATTCCAAAAGCTATTAATAATATCCCGATTCGAATTCTTTTATTCTATATTGGATCGCTAGCTATTATTATGAGTATCCAACCATGGAACACTATTAATCCAGCGGAGAGCCCATTCGTTACAGTTTTCTCAACAATTGGTATTTTAGGAGCAGCCAGCATTATTAACTTTGTTGTTTTAAGTTCTGCCTTATCAGCCGGTAACAGCGCGCTATTCAGTACTAGCCGTATGCTTTACGGTTTATCTAGTAACGGTCATGCCGCAAAAGGCTTCAAAGATTTATCAAGCCGCAATACTCCTTCAAAAGCTTTATTCTTTTCAACACTTGTTGTTGGTTCAACAGTTGTTTTAAACTATTTAATTCCCGAAGGAGCTTTTAGTTTAGTAGCTGGTATCTCGACCGTTTGTTTCTTATATATTTGGGCAATCATTGTTATCTGTCATTTAAAATACGTTCAACAAACAAAAGAACGTGGTAAATTCAGAATGCCTTTCGCACCCTATTCAAACTATGCTTCTTTAGCATTCTTACTGTTGATTATTGTTATCCTGGCAATTTTACCTGATACACGTTTATCACTTATGATTAGCCCCTTATGGTTCATCGGATTATACATTTGGTATCAAGTTAAATACAAAAAAACAGAAGCCTAAAGGCTTCTGTTTTTTTATTCTTTAGGAGGTTCACTCTTCTTATAAAATAGACTATACATAATATTTAAGAAAATAAACCAAACTGGTGAAACAAACAACGCAACTCTACTTTCTGGCAAGACCCCTAGTAAACAGGCAATCATGATGAAGAATAGAATTGTCAGCCAATTAAGATAAGGCGTAAATGGTAACTTGAAGTTTGGTCTTTTTTTCGTTTGTTTCACAAATTTCATGTGACAAACAACAATCACTCCCCAGATGACAATAAAGCAAGATGTGGCAATAGATGTTATTAACAAAAACACGCCCTCAGGCATGATGTAATTTAAAATAACTGTCGTTGTGATAACTAAAGCAGAAGAATACAAGGCCACAGCCGGTATCTTCTTAGAGCTTAATTTAGAAAATGATTTAGGGGCATTTTCACTCTCACTTAGTCCATATAGCATTCTGCTCGTACTAAACACTGCACTATTACATGCTGAGATTGCTGAACTTAGAACCACAAAGTTGACGATGCTAGCTGCACCAGCAATTCCTACAGTCGCAAAGACTGTTACGAAAGGACTTTCACTCGCTACGATTGTATCCCACGGTTGAATACTCATGATAACTGTTAATGAACCTAAATAAAATAATAAAATTCTAATCGGAATACTATTAATCGCACTTGGAATAACCTTCAATGGATTATCTGTTTCCGCAGCGGTCAAGCCAACTAACTCAACACCAGCAAACGCAAACACTGAAGCTTGTAATCCAAGCATGAACCCTTTAACTCCCGTTGGAAAGAAACCACCATGGGAATAAATATTTTTCAATGAAGTTGTGCCTGAAGCTGTTTCAAATTTAGTCGCAATCATGTAAACTCCAATCACTATTAAGGCAATAATTGCAACAATTTTAATCATCGAAATCCAAAACTCTATTTCACCAAATAACTTTACAGACAACAAGTTTAAAAAGACTAATATTACTAAACAAACTAACGCTGGTAACCACTGTGGAACCCCAGGCGCCCAATACCTAATATATATCCCAACTGCCGTCAAATCGGTCATAGCTACTGCAATCCAGCAAAACCAATAGGTCCAACCGGTAATAAAAGCAATCCGTCTTCCTAAATAAACATTCGCAAAATCAACAAAAGAATGTTTGTCGAGATCAGATAGCAACAACTCTCCAAGTGCACGCATAACAATCAAGATAAAAATACCAATAATTAAATATGCCAATAAAATTGACGGTCCGGCTAACTCAATTGTTTTACCAGATCCTAAGAATAATCCTGTGCCGATAGCTCCTCCAATTGCAATTAACTGAACGTGACGATTGGTTAACCCTCTTTCAAGTTCCATCTCCTCACCCTTTCTTTCATGCAAAAAAGCTTCTGTGACACCTCAAGTATACTTTAAATTTGTGAAATTAATTAACTTTATTTTTACCGAAAATGATTAAATAACTCACAAATAACAAAAAAAGAAGCCATTTGGCTTCTTTTTATTGGAATTCAAATGGCATACGACCATAATACGGAATTAAATCCGGCATAATTGATTTCCAAAAACTATAAGATTCTCTTGTCAGAACTTCGCCGTAAAAATGTGCTCCTGGATACATACTCCGTACGATATCAATAACCGCTGTTCCATTCCCTTGACGTTTAAATTCATCTTCGATTACAATCAAATCAATTTTCACGCGATGACCATCAGTTGTGATTAAACGTAGCTCTCCCACTTCTTTTTCCTCTTGTTTTACTGTATAAGTGGTACTTCCTTTTTCGTCATATTCTTCGATTGTAAATGTTTCAAGTCTGATCATGATAATCTCCTTAGGCTTAGTTCCTTAATCATACCAAAAATTCGTATCAATAGCACTTTCATTATAAATTTTTCATCAAATAAAAAACTACCTAGTCAGGTAGTTTAAAAATTGTACCAGCCAACGGCTATCCAAAATAGGCAAATAAGCGCTACTAATACTTTTTGTCTAGATAAAATACCAATGAACTCTCGCATCATTGCGGTCGGCAAGAAATATAATGCGGTTGGCGAGCCCACACCATCTGCTTTTAAGCCAGCACGACGAGCATACATGGCTGCACGGAAGACGTGATAATTGTTCGTTGTAAACATGACTGAATAGTCTTTATCCCCTTCGCGCATCTCAATAATTTTTTTAGAGAATAACATATTTTCATAAGTTGTTTTTGATTGATTTTCTTCAATGATATCGTGTTCAGGTATCCCTTGTGATAATAGATAGCGTTTCATTGCTGCGGCTTCAGAGATTGGCTCATCCGGACCTTGCCCACCACTGACAATCATTTTTACACCGTTATTTTTTTTGTAATAACGAATCCCTTTATCTAAACGGCTTCTTAATAGTGGTGTAACTTCTTCACTACGAATCCCCGCACCTAACACAATGATATAGTTCATGTGCTCTTTGATTGGAACCATTTGATAAAACAAGGAATATAATAAATAACATAAAAATAATAAGGTAAATGTTAAATCAATCATCAAAATCGTCATCAATATCACGTTAATATGATGCAGAGCATCGATCCCTCTAAACTGATATAAGAAAATTGAAACTACTAAAATGAAAATTAAGTTAACACCCATTACTAGGGAAAGTTTCCCTGCCGTACTGCGTCCTTCTTTTGATTCCATGACGCTCGTATTTTTAATTAACAGCCAAATTGTTCCAATGATAATCAGGCTTCCTCCACCATACGACAAAAGAATTGGCCAGATAATTGAATACTTACCAGTCCACTCTAAAAATTTGATGATCAACCAACCTAAGCCAATCAATCCTCCTAGACTGACAAAAATAGCCCCGAAGAAGTCTCTTAAATCTTGTCTTAAGCGATAAGCACCAAATAAAAGACTAATAGCTCCTACAACAATAACCCAAACATTCATACTCAAACCCTATTCTTTCTCCAAAATTTCTTTACTTTTTAATAGTACTAAAACCAGATTTTTTTGCAAGTTTAAAGATAAGGTTTTGACCTGCTTTCAACTTTCTAGAATAGACACTTTTCCCCTTTTCATGTATCATTAGCCTATTATGACAGATTAGTTAAGGATGATAAAATGAAATTAATTACGATATGTATTCCCATGTATAATGAGAGCGATAATATACTTGCTTTGCATAAAGAACTGACAAAATTAGCAGACTTCTATGATACACGTTATAAATTTGAATTTTTATTTATAAATGATGGCAGTTTAGATGATTCTTTAGATATTGTTCGTCAGATAGCAAAAGATGACAAGCGTATCAATTTTGTCGATTTATCACGAAACTTCGGAAAAGAACTGGCCATGTTAGCTGGTTTTGATCATGCAAAAGGTGATGCCGTTATTACTATGGATGCCGATTTGCAACATCCACCAGAAATCATCCCCAGCATGATTACCGAATGGGAAAATGGTTATGATGATGTTTATGGGAAACGCATTGCTCGAAAAGGAGAATCTTTCTTCAAAAAACTGGGATCAAAAGTATATTATAAAATCTTAGGTATGTTTTCTAAAGTCCCTGTTTTGCCAGCTGTTGGTGATTTTAGATTACTTGATCGTAAGTGTGTGAATAGTATTATTCGCTTACGAGAGAGCCAACGGTATACAAAAAGCATGTACATGTGGATTGGTTTTGAAAAGAAAGAAGTTCAATTCACTTCTAACGAACGTTATTCTGGTAAAACTAAATGGCGCTTAAAACATCTTATTAAACTTGCAGTTAATGGTATGATTTCTGATTCAACGAAACCTCTTCATTTTTCGTTCTATTCAGGTTTAATCATTTCACTTATTTCCTTCATCTATATGATTTATATTTTTGTTAAAACAATTGTAACTGGTAGTTCTACTCCTGGTTTTCCAACTTTAACGATTCTCATTTTATTCTTAAGTGGAACACAATTGATTTTCTTAGGTGTGATGGGAGAATATATTGGAAAGATTTATACAGAAGTTAAAAACCGTCCACCCTATTTAATTCAAGAATACTTTGATCAAATTGAAGACGATTATGAGGACATAACCTAATGAAGCAATTCAAAGAATTTGTCTTAAGTTTTTCATTCATGAACGAATCTCGCTATTCTATCTTAATCTATTTAATTACTGGTGGTATCACTACCCTGATCAACATCGTGACATTTTGGGTATTTGAATCTGTGATTGGTTGGAACTATACTATTGCGAACATCATAGCATGGGTAGCAGCGGTATTATTTGCTTATGTTTCAAATAAACTATACGTCTTTGAAAGTCGCGGTTTAACGACTTCTGAATTATTTAAAGAAATCACTTCTTTCTTTAGTTTAAGACTTCTATCATTAGTATTCGATTTAATCGTTATGTGGATTTGTATTAGTTTACTTAAAATGAATCCTTTAATTGCTAAAGTTTTAGCAAATGTAGTCGTTTTAATCCTAAACTATATTTTTAGTAAATTATTTATCTTTAAAAAATAAAAAGCTAAGTGCCTAAGCACTTAGCTTTTTTATTAGACTTTCTTTGGTAAAACAATTCGTTTGTATAATATGACTGTCACTAAATAATATGCAAAGTAGATGACACCGAATAAGATAAACGGCATAGCAATATGTTTGTACGGATCCCCTAAGAAGATACTGAACATCTTCAATCCAAATAAAACGTGCACAACACCGACAATTGCTGGAACACCAAAGACAATCAAAATTTCTTTGTTAACCGAACGGCTTAATAAACTTCTTCGAACACCCATTTTATCTAACATTTTGTAACGTGAGACATCTTGGTACGCACCTGATAAAATTTTGAACATTAAGCAACTTGCTAACATAGCTAGGAAAGCAATCCCTAAGAAGAAGCCCATAAACATAAAACCACTAGACATCGAATTTATTTCTTGATACATCTGGTACTTCGAGATTGAATAATCAGAGGTATCTGTACGACCTTTTTCAAGCTTTTCAATAGCTTTCAAATGACTTAATTCTCCTTTGAAATCTGCGGCACGAACGATATTAACAACAATTGTTTCACCTTCAAGTCTATCAAAATCTGACTCAGAAACGACTAAATATTGTGTCGGCTGACCTTGTTCATAAGGATTATTCAATTGGCTAAACGCTTGCATCACTTCAAAAGAATCGTTTCCGTAAGTATAAGGTTGATTCAATTTGAAATCAGAAAACTCTAATAACTCTTTATTGAAATCAATTGTTGTTGTCACATCTTGAGCAGGTGTCAATAAAGGATGAGCTTTCACTTCATCTTCTCGATATGTTATACCGTCATCTGTCGCTTTAACGTGATAAACAAATGATTCTTTGGCATCAATTTTAGCCATCTCTGCCTTAATTTCCGCTGTTGGATTATACGATACCGCATCATTTGGATTTAACTTCATGGCACTATTTAAAAAGTTTCCAAAGGATTGCCCTACCGTTACCGCACCTAGTGACAAAGCTAAGAGCATTGTTACCAAGCCCAAAACTTTTGTTAACGAACTTGCTTTAAAGCTTAGTTGAGACAACGTGAACATTTTTAATTTGCGTTGACTAAACCACTTCCAATTCTTCATAGCTTCTACCACTGTTGGGAAAACTGCGCTAAAGAATAAAAATGTCCCTGGGGTAATAGTAAAGATTGCCAGTGGTACTGCAACTAATTGTAACGTCGTAATTTTAGCCATCGCATAGTAACCAATCGCTAATAATACTAATGACAAGATAAATTTAACCAATGTTTTTACTGGTTGTTTTTTCTTCCGCTCAGATGTCGCTTCACTATATAATAATTCTAATGTTTTACTACGTTTGAATTTCAACACATTCATAATGGTTGTTATAACAAATAAAATGCCGAAGAAAATGACTGTCACAATAATTGCCATTGGGACAAATGGGACATAGGTTTGTGATGGCAGGTCAATCGCTTTTGTTAAGTAACCACCGACCCCGATTGCTAATAAGGTTCCCAAGATAACTCCCACAAACATTGAAACAAGTCCGATAAAGATTGTTTCAATTGCAATCATTTGACTGATTTTACGTTTCTTCGCACCTAACAGCATGTACATTCCATATTCTTTTTTACGCATAGATAACAAGAAGCTATTGGCATACATAATATAGACGACTGTTATAATCCCCAATAAGATTGCTCCAAATTGGAAAACAAATGAAACCATTTGAACACTTGGAATATTATCTTTTAAGAACTCTGTATTCAGTGAGACTGTTTGAAACATATAAAAAATGGCGACTGAAATAATTAAGCCCATCATTAGGACTAAATAATCTTGCCAACGTTTTTTCACGTTAGTTAAGGAAAGTTTTAACATCATAGGACTACACCAAACTTTCTTCAGGTAATTCTAAGTTCGCTAAGACTCCCAAAATTTCTTGATAAAACTCTGGTTGACTACCTTTTCGTTCTAACTCGCGATAGATTTCACCATCTTGAATGAATAAAATACGTTTACAATAACTTGCACTGACTGCATCATGAGTCACCATTAAAATTGTTGTATCGTACTCTTCGTTTAAATGTTTTAATGCTTCTAACAAATTCTTGGCATTTTTCGAGTCTAACGCCCCTGTTGGTTCATCTCCTAATAATAAATCAGGTTGGTGAACCAGCGCTCTCGCTGCTGCCACACGTTGTTTTTGTCCACCAGAAACTTCTGTTGGATAGCTTTTTAAAATTTGTTGAATACCTAAGATACGTGCAATTTGATGTACCTTTGATTTAATCTGACGATTAGAAACCCCTTGTAACGATAATGGCAAGGCAATATTTTGTTCCATTGTTAAGTTTTCTAACAGATTAAAATCTTGGAAAATAAAACCAATCTTTTGTGCTCTGAAATCTGATAACTGGTTATCATTTAACCCTTTTAGACTATTTCCCGAAATTTTAATATCTCCTTGAGTTGGTGTATCTAAGGCTGACAAAATATTTAATAAAGTTGTTTTACCGGATCCTGATGGTCCCATAATCCCTACAAACTCTCCTGATTCTACTTGGAAATTAATATCCTTTAACGCCTCATGTTGACGTTCCCCTTTTTTACCATAGACTTTCTTGATGTGTTCTGCTGATACAACTGGTTGTTTCATTTTATTTTCCTCCATCTCATCTCTTTGTTTCTTACATAAATAAGCATACACCCAATAAAAATCTCAACCATCAGCCTATAGTCTGATTATCCAGTCAGACTTATTAACCAAAAAGAGCCCCTACGTTAGTCGGGACTCTTTTCTTATTCTGCTTTATATAACATTGTTAATTCAACTTCATTAGATTCTTCATCTACCTTTTTAGCAATGACGTCAAACTGATTCTTCAAATAAAACTGATAAGCTTGTTTGTTCTTTTCATAAACATCCAACGCAATCTCATTGTAGTTTTCCTTAACAGTTGATAACAACCTTTGACCAATGCCTTGTCGGTGATAGCTGTTAGTAACAAATATACCTGCTAAATACCCATCAACGACTCCAGCAAACCCTTTAATTTGATTATCTTCTTCATATATATACAAATCTGCTTCTGTCAAAGCTTCTCTGACATAAGGAACATTGTTTTTCCAATAGTCAGCATCTACAAATTCGTGTGCAGATAAGTTTTCATTCAACCATATTTCCATTAAGCGATCCAGATCACCCTCGTTATATTTTCTAATCATTTCCTTCACCTCATCATTATTATAAACCTTCGGGTAGTCCTAAGGTCAATATTTATTAATGAGTTATTTAATCTCATAAATATATCACAATTTTGTTGGAATTCTAATGAATATTTTGTTCCCAAAACGTCTAATAAGTGTTATATTATTCTCTATACGAATAATCCGTATTAATTAAACATTTGGAGGAATAGAAGTTGAAGAATATTTTAAAAGAGTTTAAAAGTTTTATCTTAGGTGACAAATTAAACGTTGCGATTGGGTTAGTAATCGGGGGTGCGTTCACTACTTTAGTAAATGCGTTATCTGGTTCTGTTATCACACCTTTAATCAGTTTAATCGTTAAATTAATTACAGGTAGTAAAAATGCTGAATTTGAAATGACACTTAACATTTTTGGTGTTAACTTCCATATTGGTGATTTAATTTCTGCTATTATTACATTTATCATCACTGCCTTCATTTTATTCATGATCATTAAAGGTCTAGATAAAACGAAAGAAAAAGTTGCTGTTGAAGGTTTAGAAAATCCAACAAAAGTTGCCATGGAAACTCGTGACTTAATGAAAGAAATGACTAAATACTTAGCAAACATGAACGGTGTTTCTGCGGCAGATGCCAAAAAATTAATTGAAGCAATTGAAAAAGATAACGAAGAAATTGAAGAAAATAAATAATTAATAAAAAGACCTGACATGTTGTCAGGTCTTTTTTTATTTCACTTCTTTTAAATAATAGTCATATAATTCTTGGACTGTTCCATTAGAAATAATTGGTAAAACCGGTTCTACCTTTTCACGTTGCCAATCAAACCAACGTATTTCAAGTAATTGCTCAATTTCTTTATCCGAAAAACGTTTTTTTATTTCTTTAGCAGGATTACCGCCAACGATTGTATACGGTGCGACATCTTTTGTTACGACAGAACCTGCCGCTACGATGGCACCTTCGCCAATTGTTATCCCTGGCATAAGCATCGCATTCATCCCTAGCCAAGCATCACTTTTAATTTGTGTATCACCTTTTGGCTGATACGTATCTGCAATAGTTTCTGGAAATGGATAGACGCTAATACTGCTTGCTTGGTGGTTATTGTTACCACCCATTAAGATAATCACACCACTAGCAATACAAACATAGTTGCCAATGATTAGTTTATCAACATGCCAACCCATTTGTTCAATCGGATTAAACATGCTACGAGAGACCGCGTCTCCCCACATATAACGGACACAGCCGTCTTCAAAATTTTGATTAATAAAATAGCCAGAATAATAGGAATACTCCCCCGCTTCAATCAGCGGATTTGTAATAATATCCTTAATGTATTTTGTTTCTGACCAATGATTAAATGTTGTCATAATAAATTCCTCGCTTCTAAGTTTTAATTTGGTTAACCTAGAAGCTACTTACCGTAGCGACATTTTTTAGTTGTTTTAAACGACGAACCATTGACGTCACTCCCTTTATAATTAATAACTATACTTTACGCTCTCTTTTAAAGAAGGTCAACATAAAAAGCCTCTCATAGAGAGACTTTTATTCGTTGAAGTCTAGATACTCTTTTGTCATTTGGTTGCTGATTGACTTTGGAATAGTATCCCAAGAGACAAATGTCATTTGTTTAACAAAGATTCCTTTGTGACGAATCATGGCATAGCCTTTGTCTTCTGGCGCTTGACCACCTTTGAAGGTTAGTCTTTGTCCTCCACCAAAAGCATCTGTCACTGCCCAAATATCCTTATAAGGATCTGGATACTGAGGTTTACCATTATCAACATATTCTTTTCCACCATTATACGTTACCTTTTCAGGTAATGTTGCATAACTAATTTCATAGGACATGAAAGGATTAATTCGATCCACTAGCTCATTTTTATTTTGGAATACTAAAAAGAAGCCTGTCACTAATACGACAGCTGTTACAACACCAATTAGTAAACGTTTATAAAGTTTCTTTCCTTTTACATTTTTATCAATTGTTTTGACCATTTCTTCATTCTCCTTTAATAAGTTATCAATTGAAAGATTGAAGATGTCACTTAACTCAATAACTAAATACAAATCAGGAAAACGTTCGACCAGTTTCCCAGCTCGAAATTGTTTTATCAGAAACATTCAACTTCTCCGCTAGCTGTTGCTGGGTTAACCCTCTTGCTTGTCTTTCTGATTTTATTTTTTTACCGATGTCCATGTCATCCACTCCTTCTATTTCAACCTTACAGAAAATGTTTACTAAAACCTACCTACGTTGTGTAGAATCCCATTAAATTAAACTCTACAGTCTGTAGATTGTTAAAATGTCTTTAATTATCAGTATAATCTGTATGTAAAAAAAATAAAAGCCTAGACAGATTGTCCAAGCTTTTTTGATTACATTTTAGAATTTAACTTTGCCATATAATAGTAAACTAAAAACTGATAAATAATAAAGGCCGCAAATAAACTAATCACCATCCATAATGGTTGGTTTGTAAATGAAGCAACGGCTCCTAGGATGATCACAAAAAATTGTAAGTAATAACCCGATTTTGCATAAGCAATACTTCTAATTTCTTTGTTGCGTGGATCATTTTGTGAAATCTCATAAGCCTTCTCTTTTTCGGGATTCTTTCCTAAACGATCATAAATTAAAAACTTAGCTAAACCTCCACCAAATAGTCCTGATCCAAAGGCAATTAAAAATGTTGTCATAGGACTTTCAAAGATAATCCCTAAGATAAACAAAGCAACTCCTAAAATCATTAAGCCAATAAACATATTTTTCTTTTTACTCATCTTAAACATCCTCCTCATAAATAAATAGTTCTTCCACCGTCACATTAAAATAGCAAGCCAACTTAATCGCTAAATCAATAGATGGATTATAACGACCACTTTCAAGCGAACTAATCGTCTGTCTAGACACTGACATCTCATCCGCTAGCTCTGCTTGGTTTAATTGTCGTTCTTTTCTTAATTGGTTTAAATTATTTTTCATATTGCAACCTCCACTCTAAATGTAAAGCGTCCTTTACAATTCAAATATAACAACTACACAAATAAATGTCAAGCTAGCTTTACAAAAAAAGACTATCATTTACGATAGTCTTTTAATCTTTTATTTGAATACCAAGTAATCCTGCCAAAAATACAGTTTGATCACTGGTTAAAATACAGCCTACCAGGTCATCTAGGTTAACTGTTAGGGAATCAATCTGACAGGTTCTTAAATCCATTTTCCGTAATGACGTTCCTGTAAAATTAGTTTTGATTAATTGGGAATCTAAAATCTCAACTTTTACAAACTTACAATCGAATAAGTCGGTATCAATAAAACGACAATTAATAAATTGAACATTCTTGAAACTACCGTTAGCAAATGTTGCCAGTGATAAATCACAGGAATCAAAGACGACTTCACCAAAGTAACTGCCACTAAAGTCTAAACCCAGTAGTTTACAATCTTTGAACACTGTCCGAATACAGCTAGCTTCTGTAAAAACAGAGTTGGAGAAATCACAATTTTCAAATTGGCTATCAGAAAACTCAATCTTATGAAAAGCAACTTGATCAAACGTGACTGCTTTAAACAAACTCTGAGATAAATCTGGTTTATAGATTTCATCCTCTTGAATAATATCTTGAGAGATCATTACTTGGAATAAACTATGATATTCATCTAGATAAATATCAGTAAAATTAGCCTCTGTTAATTGAGCTGGCAGCTTGGGTGCAACAACCATTTGACCACGTCCTTTATCGTTTGTTTTTTCATTATAACAAAGCATGCGGTAAACAAGCTATGATTAAAATTACAATTACCAAGAATAACAATAAAAAAAGTTTTGCTTGTTGACTCATTCTCTCACCACTTTCAAACGAAAACAGCGCAACAACATCTGACTTACTACTCAACACCGCCATCATAACATGTACGTTTACCTAAAAATAATAAGTCATATAATTGTTAAAAATAATTCACTAATACAAATAAAAAAGAAAGTCTCAGAAGTTCAAGACTTTCTTTTGGCTAATCTAAAAATGTTTGAATCGTTTCTCCGATTTCCACTGATTGCGTATGATGTAAGTAATGACTGCCATCTAAAATTTTAATGTCTGATTTTGCACTATTCTCAATCATCTTTTCGTGAACTGGCAGCCACTTATCATCTGGCTCAATGCTTTCAGAAGCTAAGAAATACAGGACTGGCAAATCAGTCGGGTAAGATAATGTTTTAACCTTATCAAACGTTTGCTGCATTAGTTCGCCTTCATTAATGGTTGCTTTGTTTCCAATATTTTTAAATGAGATATAGTTAAATTGTTCGTTATCTTCTTTAGATAAGTCTGGTCCATTTAGAAATGTTGGTTCAACATTCGCAAATAAGCGATAGATACCTGACTGACTCAACAGTTTAATGGCACCACCTTGATTATCATCTGCTCCACCTTGTGCTGGCAAGCTACTATCAATGCCAATAAAACTCTTCACTTCTTCAGGATATTGATTGATATAGGAAAGTGAATAGACACCAGCAATCGAGTGCCCCACGATGTGATAAGAATTAATACCCAATTGTTCAAATGCTTGATGTAATTCACTTGTTAAATTCTCAATCGAACGCTCTTTTTTTGTATCCTCACTTAAACCATAACCAAACGGTTCCACTACCACCACTTTATAGTTTTTAGCTAGCTCTGTAACTAATGGCTGAAAATCCAAGACTGGAGAAGCGGTCAAATACCCTGGTAATAGAACCATTGTTTCTTCACCTTCACCAGTTACTTGAACTCGCATAGACTTGCCATCCACTATGACTTCTTGACCATAGGGAATGATTTTTTGACTTTCTTTTTTCAATTGAATTTTATTATTTACATAAACACCCACAAATAATAAGACAATCAACACCAGTAAACTAACTAATAGCATCCCCACTACTTTAAACATTCTTTTCATAAAAACTCCTCTAGTGACTTATTTCAAAAAATCAGTTGTTTCTTTAACAATCGTTTCCATTTGAGTATGGTGTAAGTAATGAGCACCTGGCAACTCAATTAAGGCTCCTTTATTTAAGTCCTTCACTTGAGCCTGATGCATCTCTAACCAATTTTTTTGGTTCATTTCGTTGTCTGCCACAAATAATAAGACAGGCATATCTTTCGGATATGTTAACCCTCGTGAATCAGGAAAACTATTGCTTAATTCTTGTAATTCATCTTTCATTGCTCGACTGCTCATATTTTTCATTGTTAAGAGTTTAATCTGTTCAAAATCTGGACTCTCTTTAGTCACACCTAAACCAGTTTCTGGATTTACTTTGATTAAGGCGCGGAATACCCCGGCTGTTTTCAAGAAATCAAATACGGTCATATCAATTCCTGGCCACGGTTGTTCTGGTGTACTAGAATCAATCCCCACAAAGCCTTCCATTTCTTCTGGATAGTCTTGCGCGTAATTAACCGCATATAAACCTGCAATCGAATGTCCCATTAACGTGTACTTAGACAGGTTTAGCGATTTTGCTACTTCATGAATTTCTTCAACAATATTTTCAACACTTCGACGACGATCAGTTTGACTGCTTAACCCATAACCAAATGGTTCAATCGTGACAACACGATGATCTTTTTTTAACTCATCAATCATTGGCTTAAAGTCTAAATATGGACTAGCCGTTCCTTGTCCAGGTAAAAGTAAAATTGTCTTTTCTCCCTCACCCACATCAACAATGTTCATCTCACCATCAAACACTTTTAACTTTTCACCATAAGGTTCAATTCGTTTCACTTCACTCTTAAGACTAACTTGGTGAACAGTAAAAGTAATCAACAAGAATCCTATTAAAGCAATGATAATTCCTAATATTGATTTACCAAATCCTTCCACTAGTCTTCTTACCAATGATTTATTCTTTTTAATCTTTGTCATTTAATTCTGCCACCTTTTTCATAATTTCTTGGTCAATTTTTGTTAGCACTTCATCACTAATAATCGGCATTCCCGCATGTTCCAGTACAGTTTTAGCAGCCATGATTTTTTCAAAAAAAGTTTCTGCGGTGTTCGGGAATAAAGCTTGAATAAACCAGGTACTTAAAATTAAAATGGCTAGCTCCGCCATTTGTTTGGGGTGCTCAACTGAAACCGATCCATCTAGATTACCTTCACTTAAACATGCCTCAACTAAGGGGGCCATCACTTCATTAGTTGTTTGAATATACATGGAAAAGAATTTTGGATTATCAAGCAACGTAAAACTTAGCACGCGCGATTGACTCGCCTCACTATTAAACATCCCTTCAAATAACAAAGCTTGAATCTTTTCTAAACCAGTTAAGTCTGTTTGTGCCATAACCCCTACAAGCGCATCCTGATTGGGAATGAACCGTCTAACAACAGCATCAATAATCTCATCCTTAGATGAAAAATGATGATAGACCGCTCCTTTGGTTAAACCATCTAAACCTTTAACAATATCTGAAATCGATGTTTTCTCATAACCATTCTCAATAAACAACTGAGTAGAAACATCTAAAATTAATGTTTTGGCTTCTTCTGCCGTATATTTTTTAACCATCACTATCGCTCTCTTTCTAAAAACATTCAATCGGTATGTTTTTAGAATAACTTTATTTATAACAAGTGTCAACTAATAAAAGGCATATGATATAATGAACAAAAGAAAAATTAACAAACGGAGGGACGATATGTTTACAGAATATGGTGAATTAAGTACAGAACTTTATGAATTAACGAAACCTGTTGGCTTTGAAATAGATGGAGATATTCCCTTTTATTTAGAACAAGCAAAAGAAACAACTGGTCTTGTTTTAGAAGCTGGTGTAGGAACTGGTCGCATGTTAATTCCTTTCCTAAAAGCTGGCGTTAAGATGGACGGTGTCGATCTATCACCATTCATGTTAGATAGATGTCGCGAGAACCTAGAAAAAGAAAAACTTGTAACAGATTTGTTTTTGCAAGATTTACAACAACTAGATATTCCAAAAAAATATGACATCATTATGATGCCAACAGGTAGTTTCGCTTTACTACCTACTCGTGAGATTATGTTAAATAGTTTGGAGTCGTTTAAGAAACACTTGCTACCTGGTGGAAAAATCATCATCGACTTATTGCTGCCTCGTGACTTTAAAAAAGGCGAATCAACAACCTCTGTTTTCAGCCTGACTGAAAATAGTGGCATCGTTTTTAATAGTACATCCCTTGAAATAGATTGGGAAAAACAACGAACAACCGAATTACACCGCTATGAGAAATGGATAGATGGAAAATTAACTCAAACTGAATTATCTAACTTCATCTTATCTTGGTATGGAATTGAAGAGTTTACACTTGTCTTAGAAAAACTGGGATTTGTTAATATCCAGCACATTTGGGATTACAATAAGGAAACAGATAAACATGACACACTAACCTTTATTGCCGAAACAGAAAAATAAAAAGACTCCCACTTGGGAGTCTTTTTTTAATAAACGAAACGTTCGTAAGGATATTTTTTATTAAATCGTTCTTCGTAAGCCTTGGAAATAAAATCATGCCAGCTATCTGAACCTTCTTGCCCTTCTAAATCTAGCATACCTGGGATTTTATAATAAAGGCGTTCTTGTTCACTGAAGAATAAAATTTCAGTTAAGTAGTCATTTTTATTTTCAAACCCCATAAATTTATCAACTTCTGCAGGATCTAAATGAATAAAGACTCCATAATCAAGGTTGGTACTATCTACGGTTACGTAATCCCCGTCTTGCGAGCCTTCTCCACCGTGAATGACCTCAGGATATATCTCACTTAGTTTTTCTGTTAAAAAGTCTGAAAGCGCCTGACGATTGGCTGTGTATTCCGCTACTTCCTCATCAGGAATAATCCAACCCCCAATATTCTTACCGCCTTCGTACTCCATTTCATTTTCTTCCATGGAAAACACCTCGTCTCTTTGAATTGATTTTAGTATAACACCTATAAAATAAAAGCCAAAATTTCTTGCCCTCTACTTTTGGATGTGATATATTGCTCTACACTTAACTTTTTTGGAGGAAACATAATTGAAAGACATCACAAGAAAATCGTTACTAATTAATCTCATTCAAACCATTGGACTTATTTTATTTATCAATTTTAGTACACAGTTATTTGGCGCTCAAGAAGCATTAACTAGTGTCGCAGCCGTTACCGCCATTTTAATGTTCATCTACATTCCCCTACCCACTTCAGGACTCGACGGAACACTATTAACTAGCATTGGCTTCTTTACATGCGGAACCCTAGCTTCACTAAACTTGGTTCTACCTGTCCTTATCATGTTACCTATCAATATCATTAGTATTCTAGCATTAATGTTATTATTCGGACGTCCCTTTCAATACAAATTTTACATGCCTTTTATATTAGTCTATATTTTCTCATCTACGACTGAGGTTGCTAACTTCAAGCTATCTACCAGATTACTTTACCTTAGCGTCGCTTCAGTCATCATTGCGATTATTTACTTCGCTCGCTATTTTAAACAAAAGAATGAACAACATCTATTGCGATTAAACAATTGTTCTCAAGAACTTCGTCACGCCTCACTTGTGATAAGTTTAGGTGTTAGCATCGCTTTATTGGCAATTGATTTCTTTGATATTACAAAGGGTATGTGGATCTGTATGACTATCATGTCACTAACACAAATTGAAAGTCACCACACTAAAACTCGATTCAAACACCGGATCATCGGAAGCTTAATGGGAACTATGATTTATTTAATTATCTTTAGCTGGCTTGTCCCTAGTCAGTTTCACATTATAGTTGTCTTGTTAGCTGCTTATATTTATTCATTTATAGATGATTATATTATCCAAATGATATTCATTACAATGAATGTCTTATATGCAGCTGGTGAAATCTTTAGTTTTAACGAAGCATTTATCACTCGTATTAGTTTTATTCTACTAGGCAGTATATTAGTTGCTGTACTAACTTATTCACTTCATTATTTACAAGAAATAGTAACTAAAAAAAGAGCCTGACAAATGTCAGGTTCTTTTTATTTGTATGGATAGAAAATATAAACTAAAACAAGTCCTACAAGGAATAAAACTGCTCCAATCAATAGAAACGGTTTTGTCCAACCATCCCAGGCTTTTTTATTTGTCAAAGCACGCAAACGGAAAATCCCACCAGATAGACCCAGGAATGCAAAACCTAAAAATAAAACTGCAATTGAAATTAAAAATAATGTTTGTTCCATGTAACTAACCTCCCCAATTGTTTTTATTAGTATATTATAGTAACTCTCTCGAATCAATAAAAAAACCTTCACAATGTGAAGGTTTCGTTTAATTTACTTTTTTAAACTTAATAACCGCAACACTAACTACTAATAACACACCGATTGCTGTCAACCAAACTGCTGCTTTCTCACCAGTTTGTGGCAATGTTGGTTGAATTGGTTCTGTTGGTTCTGTTGGTTCTGTTGGTTCTGTTGGTTCTGTCGGTTCCGTTGGATCTGTTGGATCTGTTGGATCTGTCGGATCCGTCGGTACCGTTGGATCTGTTTTTTTATTTGGAATAGAAATAGTGACTAATCCTTTATCATCTTTAGCTACTGTTACTTTATGAGGTGTCGCATCTAATTCATAACCATCTGGCGCTTTGGTTTCAACTACTGTGTAATCACCATAAGGAATGTTTTTAACAGAGCCTTTACCATTTTCTTGCGTCACAATATGAGCAACAACTTTACCCGCATTATTGATAATATCAAATTCTGCACCAGCTAATAGTTTTTGTTTATCTGCTGAATCGTGTTTTAAAATTTCTAAGATACCAGTTCCAACATTCCCACCAATTGAACCTTCACCTTCAATAACGTCATTATGAACTTCAACTTCTTCAGTTTCAATGTTCTTACCTGTCAATTTACCACTATTATAATAGATACCAGATTCTCCGCCATCTGTCATTTCAGTATGGTATGAAATTTCAACAACAAAGGCCTCAATACCATCTTTTACATATGGTAAATTTCCAAGGTTAATTATGAAGCCATCTTCTGTTAAAACAATTTGAGATGAATCTACATCCTTCACCGCAACAAATTCATTGTTAGTATCATAATAGCCGTATTTAGCATATATTTCACTTGCCAATTTTTGATTAGGTCCTAAAGTATCTGTATACACTGCATCTTCAATGACTAATCCTTGTTGATTAATCTTTACTGACCAATCTAATTTATTGCCTTCAATTTCTTTTCCAGTTTTATTTAGCAACTGACCTTCACCAATGACTGGAGGTCCCACAGTAATATTACCAGTTCCATTTTCAATAATAGGATACTCTTTACCAACTTCAATATTTTCAGTGTCCCAACGGGTTTCAAACGACAGTTCTCCTTTAATATCATTCCCAAAAACATCTTCAGTAAAAGTTATTTCAACTTCATTACTTCCTGGTTTTATGACTGCTGTTCCTATTTGGTTACCATTTTCATCATAAATTGGAAAGGTTGCTTCTGCTTTACTATGTTCTAGCTCTTTGGGAAATTTTAAAGTTAGCTTGTCACCTTTTTTAATCTCACCACAATTGGAGAAATTTAAATCATATTCCATTTTAGTCTTCTCATATAGACCAATCGTATCACCAGGCTTTACAGGTACCCATTTACCATTTTCATCTTGTTTCATTAAGGTTTCCTTCACCTCAACACATTCAGATAAATCTCGACCGGGTTCCGTATCATATTCCTTTACTACCATACTATTATCTTCGGCTTCATTAACAAGTGCATTTTTAGAATCTGTTTCAGTTACAACTGCTACGGAGTCGTTCTGATCAATTAATTCTTTATCAATGTTAGCAATTACTTCTTCACTAGGCTCAACAATTTGTTCCAAACTAATCGTTTGATTTTCAATAACTTGTTCTTCTGCAATCCCTGTTGTACTTAATGAGATTAAACTTCCCATCATTAATAGCATTGCTAACGAACTTTTTAACATTTTTTTCACGTTTTCAACCTCTTTAATTTTCAATTTCAATCAATATTTTTATTAATAAAGCACATCTAGAACTCTACCGTTCATTAATTATATAACAAATGAACAGTGTTGATTATTTTGTTTTGCATAATTTGTTACAAAAAAAATAAAACCTTCCAAAAAGAAAGGTCTTATTTCTTATGTAGTAAAATTTGAACTAGCCATGTTAAATAATTTTTTTCTGTAATTTCATTAATATAGTTTTTTAATAAATATTGTTTCTCAATTGGTTGATCTTCTTGGAAACGATCTATGATGTAAGCATCTGCTTTACTTCGATCAAGTACAAATTCAAAGCGATCATGGTTAAAGTTATTGATAATTGAATCTTTTACTAATAGCTCAAGGAACGGTGACTCTTTAATTGAAACATAAATAGTTATTTTAGGCTGTGGCATTGTGGCTTCTAAAATCGGATTAATATCAGCTAACATCACTGAATATACTTCTTTGTTCTGATTAAAAACCGGCAAATCTTTTGATTTTTCAATAACCTTAAACAATTTATTGTCTATTTCAGCTTCATCACTATTATGTAGTTGATGATAAAAATCTAGATGACCTTTTAAAATATCAATGGAGTCTTTTGATTGTCCATATAACATAATAAACATTACTAGCGAATAGACATATATTCCATAATCACGTTCAATAATTTGAGGATACTCCGCCTCAAAATTCTTTATCAAGGTAACCAAACCTTTTATTATTTGATTATCTAAACGAAGTAACTTATCGCCAATAACATAACTTTCTGCAATCCCATGATGATCATTGTAAAAATAGCTACATAACATCACATAGAACTCTTCTCTTGTCTTAACTTCGGGAGCAATAATTTGCAGTAACTCACTGCTGTCCTTATCTAAATTTAACGGTGTATCACTTTGACTTCGAGCAATTTGTTTCAATGCTGCTGAAATCGGAAGAACTGGTGTCAACGGCGTTTGTTTATACCACATCAAAATAAAGAAATAGAGATTAAATGGTTTTTCTGAAACTAAATTAACCTGTCCTTTTTCTAACTTCAGCTTTATACCATGAGCTATGAACGAAGGGAATTTATTCATTTTATCAATCATCGAATAAATATATGGTGTTGAATATTGAATTTCTTTTTCTAAATAGGGAATGTTTGTATTTCCCTTAACAACAATTTCTTTCATCGTGAGATACATGGCACTTTGTTTTAAATAATCACTCCAAATTTTATTTAAAATTAAGAATTTCATATTCGTTTCGCCGACAAATACAAAGTGGACATTACTAAAATCAAAATAATTTTCAAACCCATTACGTTTCAGATCTTCCATTAGTTCATGGTAATCTCGATTGGCTTTTTTTTCAGTTGATTTAGAAAAAACTGAAAGCCCTAAAATATCATTTAGGATATTTAATTTTCTAACATTTTTTTTGGATAAAAAATGAATGAACATCTTACTATATCCCCCGTTTCTAATAGACTAATATTATCAAAGAAATCCTTACAATTCAATTAGACCAGGTTAATTTACATTTTCAGGGAAGTTTGTTTGATGGAAAAATGATAACTCACCCTTTCATTTTTTTGCCAAAAATAATTTTGCGGCACGATCTGTCTCTTTTAAATCAACACCTTGCTGACGAGCTGCAAAGACACAGCCACAGTAACATTGACGATAAATATCATACTCATTACACATATCGATTGAACGTTTGTAACCATTATTCTTTTTGAAATCACTCGGCAAATAATTAACATCATAGATCTTTTGAATGTCTAAACCAATCTCATTTATTAGCTGACTGTTTTTCTTAGGTGATAGTGTTAACGCACTTCCAAAATAATCAAAACCAAATTCTAACGCTTTTTCAGCCACAATATCTAAGCGCATTTGAAAACAGGCTGTACACCGTTTTCCACCCTCAGCTTCATTTTGCAGTTGTTTAGCCCCTACCATTCTCATAAATTCATTTGGTTCATATGGGGATGACATAAATCCTACAGTTGAACCTGTTCTCTTGTTGAACTCTTCAACAAACTCTTTTTGAACCAGTTCACGGCGTCGGTATTCACTTTCCGGGTGTATGTTTGAATTAGCAAACAAAATCGTCACGTCAGCATATTCTACTAAATATTCTAAACTATACGTACTACATGGGGCACAGCAACTATGCAGTAAAATGCTAGGTCGAGTTGTTTCTGCTTCCCAATTAGCTACTAGTTTTTGTAAAATGCGATCATAATTTACTTTTTGATTGGGTTGCTTTTTATTTAATATCTCTTCAACATTTTGCATAACAGACTCCTTCACAAGATTCATTTCTTCTATTATACACAATCTAAGGTTTTTAGTATGATATTATTTGGTATGAAAAAAGCCCCGCTTACGCGGAGGCTTTTTATAAATATTTACGTCTTGTTACGAGTCCACCAAACAACACGATGATTCCGACTAAACTTAACCAAATAGATGATTGTTCATTGGTTTGAGGTAATGTTTTGACATCCTCTTTATTTGTTTTTTTATGTGAACCAACATCATTGGTGTCGTTACCATTGTTTGTATTACTTCCATTGTTTCCGTTGCTACCGTTGTTTCCGTTGTTTCCATTATTTCCGTTGTTTCCATTATTGCCGTTGTTTTCCCCAGATTCCTCTTTCGTATAAACAAAGGTTACTTCAAGAAGTTCGTTTGTTAGCTTACCACTAACCTCACCTTTTACTTCTTTAAATGTATAGTCCTCAATTGTTTTTTGTTCTGCTGTGTAGTCATCACCTTCATTACCAGTTAATAATACATCATCAACTAGTTTCGTTCCTTTAGTATCAACATATGATACGTTAACACCTGGTGACGCGACAGGATTTTTTGTATAAACGTAAGTCACCACATCTTCTTTATAAGTTAAGCGACCTGATTCTTTACCTGCAACTTCTTTTAAAGTATAACCTGGGATTTCTTTGGCTTTAGATGTATAATCCGTCCCAACATTTCCTTCAAATTTTTCTGAATCTGAAATGCTCGTTCCAGCTTCATCCTCATAGTTAACGGTTGTCCCCGGTGAAGCAGCATTCTTCAACCAGATATATGTATCCGCATCTTTTGAGCCATCGTAATTAGTCATAAATTCTTCAGATGTCCAAATATTATCACCTAGTGGTGTCTCTTCTGATCCACCAGCAAGATTAATCCACATGCCTGTATAACTATTGCCTGAGTTGTAGTTTCCTAATTGGGATTTCTTTAAACTAGTTTTGGGTCCTAACGTTAATGCTTTTACTTCTACTTCATCTCCACCATACCCATTAAGCATATCCGAAGTATCCGCATTCAACGTGTCAAATGAACTTAAATCTAAGTGAAACAAAACAGAACAGTCTGAAAACATCCGCCCCATTGACTCTACATTAGAAGTATTGAACGAGCTTAAATTTATGTCACTTAAAGCATAACAATAAGCAAACATATTATTCATATATTTAACATTCGCTGTATTAAAATTTAATAAATCAAGACTTTTTAACTTGTCACTGTCAGAAAACATTGAGTTCATATTGGTGACATTAGTTGTGTTAAAGTTTGATAAATCAAGACTTTCTAATTGCTTACACGAATTAAACATATATGACATATTAGTGACATTACTTGTATCAATTTTATTCATTCCTATAAAAGAATTTAGTTTTTCCAGATCTTGAAATAAATTACTTGAGTCATTCGGAAATTTTACATTATCTCCAAATTCAATTATTTGAGCCTTTTTTACCTTCGATGGCTTCTCATTACTTATTGTCCCTTCACTAACAATGACTTTATTACCCTCAACTACGACAGAAGCAGTTCCCCATTTAAGTTCATCATTTTCACGTACACCTTGCGATGTAGTGGAATCAATTATTTCACTTCTATTATTTGTTTCTGTAGTTATTTCTTTGCCACTTTGATTCGTACTCTCTAACAAATCTGAACTAAACAGATCAATCTCATTTGTATCAGATACTAACTGCCCTTCAGTTGTTTCGTTTGCATTATTTTCGATAGTGATTGCCTCATTTAGTTCAACGGCTAAACTAGCCATAGGTTGCCCTAACATGGCACATGCTAATAATAAATATCCGTATTTTTTCATATTATTTCTCCTTATATTCCGTCTTCTCCTTTATTATAGGAAATATCACACTTAAAGATTGCTCCAATTTTGAATTAGTCTTATCAAAAAAGTAGCAATAAAAAAGCCCCGCTTACGCGGAGGCTTTTTATAAATATTTACGTCTTGTTACGACTCCACCAAACAACAGGATGATTCCAACTAAGCTTAACCAAATAGATGATTGTTCATTAGTTTGGGGTAATGTTTTGATATCCTCTTTATTTGGTTTTTTATGTGAGTCCCCGTCACTTGTCTCGTTACCATTGTTTGCATTACTTCCATTGTTTCCGTCGTTACCGTTGTTTCCGTCGTTACCGTCGTTTCCGTTGTTTCCATTATTGCCGTTGTTTCCCCCAGATTCCTCTTTCGTATAAACAAAGGTTACTTCAAGAAGTTCGTTTGTCAGTTTACCACTAACCTCACCTTTTACTTCTTTAAATGTATAGTCCTCAATTGTTTTTTGTTCTGCTGTGTAGTCGTCACCTTCATTACCAGTTAATAATACATCATCAACTAGTTTCGTTCCTTTAGTATCAACATATGATACGTTAACACCTGGTGACGCGACAGGATTTTTTGTATAAACGTAAGTCACCACATCTTCTTTATAGGTTAAGCGACCTGACTCTTTACCTGTGACTTCTTTTAAAGTATAGCCTGGGATTTCTTTGGCTTTAGATGTATAATCTGTCCCAACATTTCCTTCAAATTTTTCTGAATCTGAAATGCTATTACCTGCCTCATCCACATAGTTAACAGTTGTCCCCGGTGAAACAGCGTTCTTCAACCAAATATATGTATCATGATCTTTTGGTCCATCGTAATTAGCCATAAATTCTTCAGATGTCCAAATATTATCACCTAGAGGTTTCTCTTCTCCGCCGCCCGCAAGATTAATCCACATACCAGCGTAGGTATCATCACTTGGTGCTGATGGTAATTCAGTTTTTTTCATTTTAACATCTGGTCCAATTTTTATTTTTTTTAAGTTTGTATCTTCAGCAAATGCTCGTACAAAACTTTCATCCGTCGGAACACTTAACGTACTTATATCCAATTCTTCTAGCTGCTTACTTTTCATAAACATTGCTTCCAAATTACCATCACTTACATTTTCCGTATTAAAACTACTCAAATCGAGTACCTTAAATTGAGTATTAAAAAATATTTTGCTTATCCAAGTGACATTAGATGTATCGAACTTACTTAAATCAACGGTTTCTAACTTGCTTTCATAAAACATTTGATACATTTCTCTTGTTTCAGAAGTATCGACATTGTTAAATCCTTCAAAAACTGTTGCTTTTAAATCTTGGAATATATAGGTTCCATCTTTTTCAGTTTTCACACCTGGTTGAAAAATGATTTTTTCGGCATCTTTAATTTTTTGTCCTTTAGACTCCCCTAAAGTCCCAGCACCTACGGTTGCAATTTTTCCATCAGCTGAAAAAGTAACTGGAGCAGTCCCCTTTCCCCATGTTTCAGCATAAGGAGTAGCACCTCCATTATCCGTTGTTACAGCATTTTCTTCTGCCACAACTGGCACTGTCGGGTTACTGATTTCCTTTTCTTTTGGTGTCGATTCAATACTTTCGCTCGTGATTTGCTCATTTAGATCAACGGCTAAACTAGCCATAGGTTGCCCTAACATGGCACATGCTAATAATAAATATCCATATTTTTTCATATTATTTCTCCTTATATTTCGTCTTCTCCTTTATTATAGGAAATATTCTGTCTAATGAATGCTCCAATTTTGAGTTAGCCTTCTCAAAAAAGGAGTAATAAAAAAAGCCCCGCTTGCGCGGAGGCTTTTTATTTTAGATAGCGTTTTGCTAGTAAATAACATATCAGTAAAACCGCAATAAAGTATAGTGGCATGCTTAGTAGCGAACCTGTATGCAACAAACTCATTAAGAAGGTCATCAGGCTAACTAGTAAGTAGTACCCTAAACTAAAGATTGCACCTGCTGTTCCTACCACATCTTTGAAATCAACTAAAGCTAAACTTAGGCAATTAGGTAATGCAATCCCTGTTCCGATTAACATCACAAAGACTGCAATAATGTACGCTGCCATTTGTAGCGGACTTGCCACAGAACTCATAGCACTGACACCTAATAGTAGAAGCGCACCTACTAGGGCTATGCTTAAACCTAAACGAATAATTTTTTCAGGATTCATGTGGTCTAATAATTTTTTAGAAATTAATGAACCAATCACTGTTGCTAAAGCAACGGCAATTCCAATAAATCCATAAGTTGATTGGCTTAAGCCAAAATATTCAATAAAGACAAACGGCGCTTCAGCATAGTAACTGAATAATAAGCCATTGACTGCACCGATTAAGAATCCAAAAGTTAACACTCGTGAATTACTTAAAATGCGTTTAGTCACCGCCATGATTGAAACAGTTTGGCGATTTTCAACTTTAAACGTTTCCGGTAAAGCTAAGTAACTATAAATAAATATCGCGACACTCATCACAACTAGTGTGAAAAAGACAGCTCGATAGCCCCAATTTTGACCGACAAACCCACCAATTAATGGACCAACGGCTGGTGTAAAGGCAAGTGCTGCTGAAATTTGGGCAAACAAACGGTGGCGTTCATTACCATCAAAGCTTTCACGTAAAATCGTTTGGGTTGTTATTGACCCTGTACTAGCACCAAAAGCTTGAATAAAACGAGCCACTAATAATGCCGTCATTGAACCTGATAAATAACACATCAAGCTGCCAATTCCATATAAGACAATCCCTAAGTTCATAGCATGACGACGACCGATACGATCTGAAAGCCAGCCCCAAGTAAAGACACCAAAGGCAAAGGCTAAGAAATAGATACTTAATGTTAATTGTGCCGTGCTCATTGATGTACCATAAGCTGTGGCAATTTGTGGTAAAGATGGTGTAAAAATTGTTTCACTGATTTGAGGAAATCCTACTAATAAGATTAGTAATAGCACTCCTGGTTTTTTTTCGATGTTTTTTCTCATTTTTAAAACTCCTTATTTATTATAATGCGAAGAAAAAACATCCTTTACAGGGAAACGGTGGAATCATGACCTTAATCCAATCATAAGTAGTCATAAACTCACCCCTTTCGAATTGATTGCCTTAATTATAAAAGATATGCTCTCGCTATTGCAAGAAAATAATACATTTTGTTTGGCCTATCTCATCTATCCATAAGAAAAACCACACGAAGTATTATTTGTGAATAATAACACCTGGTATACAAAATAAATAGAACACTTATCTTTCCCACGCTACAAACAAGTGCTATCATATTGTTTCACGAAAATAACAAGAAAAATAACATAGGGTATTTACATCACAAACAATTAGTTGTAAGATGAGAATGTGAAAGACATCACAACAAGTTTGTTAGGAGGAGATTTTTTTGGATATTATTATTTTATTTTTAATGACTGCACTATTTTATATGTTGATTGTTAAGAAAGACACTTCATGGAAAATGATTGGCCTTTGGTTCATCATCTTCATTTTAAGTTTCATCTTATTCAAATTACACGCAACAAGCGAATTACCATTTAACTTTTAGGAGGAGTACTCATGTCAAAATTTATTAAAGAAAATATTAAATTCTTAGGGTTCTGGATGGCCGTGGCAATGGTTGCTGCTTACATTTTAGTTCTTGGTGGAAGTATGGGAGCACAATATATCATCGGCGAAATGCCTTGTCCCCTATGTGTGTTACAACGTTACAGCATGATGTTAGCGGTCATTGGACCCATCATGATTATCATTTCATCTTTAAACGGAACAATTACAACAACTAAGTTTGCAGCTGGTTACGGTTTATCAATCATCGCTTCATTAGGTGGTATGTTATATGCTGGACGTCAAGTTGCTTTACACTTACATGATGACGGTTTTGGTGGAGCTTTCTTAGGCTTACACTTCTACACTTGGTCATTCATTACTTTCGTTATTGTTATCTTATTTGCTGGTATTAACTTAGTCTTCGCAGATAAATTAACACCGCCAAATGATTCAGTAACACCTTTCGTCTGGATTGCTAAAGCTGTTATCTACGTATTCTTTGCAATGGTAGTTATCAACTTTATCTCAATGATCTTCCAACAAGGATTCAACTTCTTGTTACCAGATGATCCAACTCACTACCAATTATTCGATTTATTTAAATAATTAAAAAGAAAAAGCCCCGCTTATGCGGAGGCTTTTTTTATTTATCAAATAGTTTATAGCCTTTGGGGGCTTTTGTTTCAATAATTTCGTACTTGCCATAAGCTAACTCATCCGACCAGTATTCACCATTTTCATCTGTCTTAAACTTAGACAAGACATCCCCATTCATATTTTTCAGAATGAATTCGGCCCCTTCAAGTCGCTTACCTGTTTCGTTATCAAATTTCACAACATGAACAATCCCCTTGTTTTTTTTCGCTTTATTCTTAATAATAAGGTTAACATTATTATTATTTTGAGACAGCGTGAATGAATAGGGATTTTTTGAAATCTCATAACCATTTTTGGTATTTTTTTGAATCAATTGATAATCTGAATATTCTAAATCTTTACAAACTAATTTTCCATCTTGATTAGTTTTAAGCAGTTCTCTCTCACCAGTCGACATATTCACCAATTCAAATTCAGAAACTCCCAACCTCTTATTTGGTTTGGCTGCATCTACAACTTCAACTGTTAATTTTGTCTGATTTAATGGATTATAAATTTGACTTTGGATGAACTTCTTCTGATTATGTCCCCATCCCAATAACACATCATTATGATAAGTTGGGACTTTTCCCATACCTGATAAATTTGTTTCATAGGTTAGTAATAAATCTGCTTCGATTCTACCAATCCAGAAAAAAAAGACTTTGTGATGTTTATTTAAAATACCCGTAGTATCTAAATCTTCAATCACATCATATGAACCATCATCATGATATTTTACAAATTTGGCAACTAATGACCCTTCTACAAATTGTTGGTATCTACCTAAGAAATCTTTTATAAAACTTGCCTCTGAACAACCATCCTGTGGTGATACCTTAATAGTCCAGAATGCTTTTGAACCTTTAATTTCACCTGTCTTACTAATTGCTAATCCTTCATCCGAGGACTCTTTATCATCTTCAGTATCATGATCTGTCGTTTTCAAACTTTCAACAATAAATACTACTAATGAACTTTTTCCAAATAAGGATATGTCCAGTTTCGTTTTCATTTGATTTATATTACTAGGCTTTGTTATTTCAATTGGCAATACTATTTCACCATGATACGATTCACTAAGATCGCGTTTGTTGTCATCTAGAGTAAGTTCCAATCGACCAAACTCCTCATTTAACTCCAAACTAGCAATTTTATCCCCATTTTCATCAAGCAACTCACTAGGAGCCGAATTGACTTTTAAATTGTCTGGTATGTCCCAAAAGAAATGTCTCAGATTCTCCTTTGAGTTATCTGATGAGATTTCCCACTTTAGCAAAAGTTCTAGAGGCGTATCTTTCTCAATACTATCCCCATCCTTTAAAAATTCACCACTATCAATCACTCTCAACTTTGCGTCTCTTATAAATTCAATGCCATTCACTTGATCATCATTAGCAAACACAGTTGTGTAGGCTAATGTTATGGTCATAGATAATAGCATTGTCCCTGTCAATATTTTCAAAAATTTTGAATTCTTCATAGTTGAAATCACCTTTCTAACTTATTAACTTAATTTTTCTTAGAACTATTGAAATCACTAACGAACCAATATAGACAAGAATGATTGGAATAAACATTAGCATTAATTGATTACTATATTTTGGAATAAGCTCTTGAAACTCAGTATAAACAACGCTATCAAAGACATATGATAACATATAAATTGCAAAACTGTACTTAGCTAAATAAGCACATACATTTGACAACTTGTTTGGAACATTTATTTTAAGCAACATTAAAAAGAACGCTACACTTACAATATACACTTGATAGCCAAAATAATCATTATACGAATCCCAATGGAATACACTTCCGTAACTGACAACGATATTATGAACGCTTGAAATTATCATCCCTACAATAAAAAGGGGAAATACTTTTATTGAGCGCAATTCTTTATAATAAGACTTTATGTAAACCCCTGTAAAATAAAAAGTTATTGGATATAAGCTAGTCCAAAAACTCGGAAAAACTGGTAGAACTGGATTTAAACTAGGTAAAATCGTTAAAAAGATTAAAGTTGCTAGTAAAGCATTGTGCTGCGCTCTATTTTTAAGGTTTTTCCAAATTAAATTTAAAAATGGAATTAGTAAGAATAAACAAATATACATTTCAACATACCATGAGTATGGACCAGTTGAGAAATCAAAGATACCAAAAATACCACTGACAATTGTTTGACTCTCTCCTAACAAATATACTCTAAAAAGATAGATGACTATTGATATCACAAGATAATCTCTCAAGAATACGCCTAATCGCCGATAAAAACTAAGTGTCAACACTTTTTCACTCATTAAATAGCCAGTTATTAAAATAAATAATGGAACACAAATTATCGCAAACGTTCGAATAACTGTTGAAACAATTGTTGAGGGTGATTGAATGGTTAAATCGTAAAATTCAGTATTTAAAAAGAAATGAACAGTTATTACTAAAATATTTGCTACTACTCTGATCAAGTCAATATTACTATTCCTTTTCATCTTCATCTAATACATCTCCTGATTCCCAATATTTTTCTAAATTTTTCCAGCTTTTTTCTGTCACAACAACGCGCGGAACTTTATCTTTAGAGGACTTATTCGTAACCAGTCCATTTTCTAAGGTATAGATTCCCTTAACACCCTGATCTATTAAATAAGCAGCCTTATCCTTTGGAATTGCGCCATACGGTGGTGCGTAATAGACTGCATTTGCTTCTAGTTTGTCTTTTAATTTTAGTTTATTTCTTTTGTAATCTTTTTTAAAATCAGACATATTATTTTTTTGCATTAACATTGGGATGTTATTTTCCTGATAATGCATATCATCTGTATGCATACCAATAGTTAATAAATCTTTATTTTTTATATTTTTTATTTCTTCCCATGTTGCCATTTGAGAACCCGAGTTATAATCCCCTGTTGTATTAGAAATAATAAAACTTGTATATGGTAATTTAAATTTTTCTAGAATTGGAACAGCGTTATTCAGCATAGAAACATCTATATCGTCAAAAGTGATGACCACATACTTCTCATCTATCTGTTTCTTTTTTAATCGGGAAGCCAGTTCATCCATAGTAATAACTTTTATTTTATTTTTCACGAGGTATTCCATCTGTTTTTCAAACTCCGTGCTAGAAACATTGAAACTATGCAATTGAGAATTCTCCGATAGTTCTTGTCCAATTGAAAGTACCTTACTTGGTTCTAATATTCGATGGTAACATAGCACAACTGCACCAACTCCATCTCCTTCAAAATCACCATAGCTATCATAAACTTTGTTGCTTACATTGTTATTTAATTGTCTTTGTTGTTTATCTTGTTTAAAAAATAAACCAGCAACACCAAACACCAAAATAAGCACAATTAATAAATAGTTTATTTTTTTATATTTAAGAATTCTGTTTAACATACTTCATCCCCCCACATATAAACAACACAAAGACTAGCATGCCCAACATCTGAAACACATCAATCAATAAGCTAACATCAAAATTTAACAATAAATATAAAACAACCAATTTATCTGAGTAAATTTTTGAAACAAAACCAATTGAAATAATGATAATACTTAATTGAATAAACCAAACGCCTAAAAATATGCTTTCTTCAAAAAACTTTCTACTGACCTTTCTTTTTTTTCTTTCAACCATATTTAAATCGTTCATTTTATAACCCCCTATCTGAACTTTCCCATTTCCCTTCATCTGTTCCCTTTAAAAAAACTACATATTCTGATGCCACTGATGTGACTAAATTTACTAACCAATATACCAATAGATAGATTGGAAAAACTAATTTATCGCGAAACGTCAATTTATCATCTGTTTGACTAAATAATTGCCCCATTCCAAATTGAAGAACACCAATAACAAAGAATAATAATAGGATATTACCATTAAATTTAAAGTCCTTAAAAATAATCATATTAACAAAATAATTCACTGTTGCTATTATAAATAACCATGACCAGACGTGACTGGCTACGTTCTCAAGAAGCATCATTTTTTTTGACCAATCAAAACTTCTTATTTTTTTCATATTTTCAATACATACTTCTAAGCCACCAATGGCCCAACGTTTTCTTTGCCTATATAGACCTCTAATAGTATCTGGGACTAAAATCCATGTTGTTGCACGTGACTCATAGCCCACATCCCATTTATTTTGATAAAGTTTCCAAGTTGCATTTATATCTTCTGTCATTGTTTTTTCATCAAAACCACTAATCGTTTCCAAGGCTTTGGTTCTATAGGCAACAATGACGCCAGACACGGTCATAATCCCGTTGAAGAAAAAATTTTGCGCCTCTTTAATATTGCCGATTATCCCCAAATACTCCATTGTTTGTATTCTTGCCAACATTGTCGCTCTATTACGCACGATCGGTCGTCCTGTAACTGCACCAAGTTTCGGATTACTTTCTAATCTATTAACTAGGTAACTAATGCTGTCACTACTGATCATTGAATCCGCATCAATAACAACAACGTAGTCTGTTTCAATAAGTTTTAACGTGTAATTTAACGCTTTGGCTTTACCACCATTAGCAGGTAAAGCAATAACCTCAATTTTTTGTTTTCCCAAATACTTTTCTTTTAATTCATACATCTTTTTCAAGGTCTGATCCGTACTACAATCATCAATCAAATAAATAATAATATTCTTATATTCGATTTCATTCAAAGAAGACACTACTGCTTTAATGTTAAGTTCTTCATTGTAACCTGGAACTAAAATTGCCACAGATGGTTCGATTTCATCCTCAATCTTATTTGCTTCTTTTTCCAAATATTTTGTTTGGAGCTTATTTAGCAAACTACCTGTAATCCAAAAAACTGACAATATTATCGGATACCCAATGATGTAAAAATTAATTGCTTCTATAATCAATCCCTTTCCCCCTTTGTAAATACTCACACCTGACATTTTTAATCCCAAATGTTTTATTTTGTCATATGACAAGAAATTATTGACCTATTTCAATCCGTCACAAAGCAATTTTATACTGTTTTTCACTAAGAAAGATTTTCATTTTGTATTTCGTGTCTACGTTTTTTGATAAAATAATAAAAAACACAGACATGTTTTTTCTACTCTGAAAAAAAGAACATATTCGGTGTTATATAATGGGTATTATTTAGAATATAAAAGGAGCGAAGCATATGATAAATTTACTAAATGAGCATATGAATCTTAAATTAGACTTATTATATTATTTTGAAAAACATAATGATAATCTCATACCTCAATGGCAGATTGAGGAGATAACCCACCTTTCCTCATTCAAAACAATGAACCTAATCGATGAGTTAATTACTGATTTATCACGTTACCCTGAAAGTGCAATTATTTTAGACAAAAAGAAAATATACTATATTAAAGGCATAACCAATGAAGTCATCAATCATTTAAGACTGACTTATATTCAAAATTCTCTTCATTTTCAAATTTATATGTTTTATTTTCGTGGTGGGCATAACTTAAAAATACTTAACCATGAGTTAGGCATAAGTAACGCCTATTCATATAGTTTGATTAAGGAAATCAACAATGAATTAGCAACATATGATATTAAAATTAATAACCAGCAACTCGAAGGTGATGAAAAAAAAATCAGACTTCTTACATTTGAAATGCTGGCTTTCTACTATAAAGGCATAACATTTGTACACGATGATCCTATGGTGACAAAATTTGAAAAACGATTGCTACCTTTTATTAAATACTTAAATATCACCATTACACCTAGCACCTCTTTTCAATGGCGCTTATTTATTGAATTAATTTATTATCGCTTATCACAGGGAATGTGTGTCTCTACTCCCACAATAAGAATTGATGAAAGTGATGATAAAACTATAGAAATACAGCGATTAAATGCTATTATGTCTCCAATCTTTAAATCAACGTTCCACCCCCTGACGGAAGAAGAGTTTAACAATGAGTTTTACTACTTAATTGAATTTCTTTTCTCAGAGAACCTTTTAATCGATCAAGATATTTTTACACCTGATTTATTTTCTGATTCAGTTATCAATCCAATTTCAAGTTTAATTAGTAGTATCCAAAAATTTAAACAAGATACCGGTTTAACTGATGAGGTTATTACCACATTAAAATATGAACTGATTCCTGTATTCTTCAAGTTCTATCATTTTTCTTATAAAAGCGATAGTTTTAATGCAACAGACCATCTTGGCATTTTTAAAAATCTCTACCCTGATGCTTCATTAATTGTTGAAGACTTTTTTGAAAAACAAAACTGGAATATGGATTTACCTAATAATATTCAACTATATTATGATTGCATGTTTAGAATTATCAATTTTGTTCCTCAGTCAGTTTTGGAAAGCCCGCTTTATATTTGTGTGGACTTTTCTAGGGGGCCTGTATACTCTCAACATATAAAAAATAATATTAACGCATTCCAATCATTACACATTGTCTTTGAAAAGAAGATTACAGAAAAAACCATGCTCTATATTTCTGATTTCTCAACCTATGATTATGATATTCCACAAGTTATCTGGAAAGCTCCTCCAACAATAAATGACTGGGATATATTAGGTCAAACTTTAGTCGACATGAAAAGAGGATCTTTATGAAGAAAATTATTTTAGGTTTAATAATAGTCGGATTTCCTACAACAAGCGAGGCAATCACATTTGACTTAAATTCAGATGAAATAACAATTTCAGTTCCAGGTAACCCAAAACCACATGAAGCTTCCCAAAAGGAGCAACCGAGTGAGCATGCAGAGCCAGAGGCTAAGAAGCAAAGCCAATCTGAACTACAACCTGAACCATACAAACCTAATACAGTTTATACAGCTCCCATCTATCCAGATGATGAGGCTAAGCAAACCACTCAACCTAAAAAAAAGAAGTCAATTATTCCAAAAGAAAAGCAGCCGCTTGAACCGACTGATTTAGAACCTAAACATGAACGTAATAAAAAGTGGAATAAACAAAGTGCGATTCCAAACAAAATGCCTGATGTAATCAATTATAAAAAGAAAAATATTCTTCCGCCTCCTACTTCATCAGACTCTGAATTATATTTAGGACAATTGATGTCGACTCTAGCTACTACGATCAATGCTTGAATCAACATAAAAGCCTCCCCTTTTGTGGTGGCTTTTTATGTTGATTGAAATGAAACTTTTCTTTTTTTCTTGTTAATCGCTTTCATTTGCAGTAAAATCAAACTCGAGTTAATTAAATAACTAGTTGAAGCTAGCTTAGGAGGATTTATTATGTTCAATTTTTTAAAGAAAAAAAATACCGTTGATGCGTTTCACAGTGTTGCAAATGGTACCTTAATTCCAATGAGTTCTGTGGAAGACCAAGTCTTCTCAGCAAAAATGTTAGGTGACGGATTTGCCGTTCGCCCAACTGATAACAATGTCTTCGCTCCTGTAGCCGGAACAGTAACAAGTGTTTTTCCAACACAACATGCAATCTCAATTACCACTGATAGTGGTTTAGAAGTTCTAGTTCACATGGGCTTAGAAACTGTCGCACTAGATGGCGTGCCATTTAACGTATTGGTTTCTGAAGGACAAGTTGTCACTCCAGAAACACAATTAGCTACAATGGACTTAGAAGAATTGAAAAAAACAGAAACACTTTCAACAATTGTTGTTGCTATTACTAACATGGATAAGGTTGCATCAATGACTGACGCAACGGAACAAGCTATTGCAGCTAGTGCCCCAGTTTTAGAAGTAACTCCAACTAAATAATCACCTGCCCCGTTCTTTATTGAACGGGCTTTTTTTATACTTTATTATGAAAACGATTGCAGATACTTTTTTCATGTGTTATGATTTGTTTGAAAAAAATATCAAAAAGGAGATTCAAAATGAAAAATTTATTTGAAAAAGCGCAACAGTTTGGTAAATCATTCATGTTGCCAATCGCAGTTTTACCTGCTGCAGGGTTATTATTAGGGGTTGGTGGAGCTTTCTCTAATCCCAATACTATTGCAGCCTACCCTGTCTTAGATGTGCAGTGGTTACAAGCCATCTTTAGTGTGATGTCAGCAGCTGGTAGTATCGTATTCGGTAACTTACCTGTCTTATTCGCTGTTGGTGTGGCTGTTGGTTTAGCTAAATCTGATAAAGGTACTGCGGCTTTAGCTGCCTTACTTGGTTACTTAGTAATGAACGCAACAATCGGATCAATCTTAGGAATCGCTGGTAGCCTAGCAGATCCTAGTGACTTAGCTGGTGCTGGTCAAGGTATGGCTTTAGGAATTCAAACCTTAGAATCTGGTGTCTTTGGTGGTTTAGTTGTTGGTATTATGACAGCTTACCTACACAACCGTTTCAACAAAACTGAATTGCCTCAGTTCTTAGGTTTCTTCGGTGGTTCACGTTTCGTGCCAATCATTACAGCTTTCGCTTCAATCATTTTAGGAACAATCATGTACTTTGTCTGGCCAATCTTCCAAAGTGGCATTTTCAAAATTGGTGACGTGGTAAATGCCACTGGTTACATCGGTACATTCTTCTACGGTTTTATCTTACGTTTATTAGGTCCTTTCGGATTACACCACATTTTCTACTTACCTTTCTGGCAAACAGGTCTTGGTGGAACATTAGAAGTTGGTGGTCAAGTCTTACAAGGAACTCAAAACATTTTCTTTGCACAATTAGCTGACCCTAACACAACGGCTTTCTTTGAAGGGACGTCTCGTTTCATGTCAGGTCGTTTCATTACCATGATGTTTGGTTTACTAGGTGCTGCCTTTGCCATTTACAAATGTGCTAAACCTGAAAACAAAAAAATCGTTGGTGGTTTAATGTTAACCGCTGCTTTAACATCATTCTTAACTGGTATTACTGAACCGTTAGAATTTTCATTCTTGTTCGTTGCCCCAGTCTTATACGTTGTCCATGCTTTCTTCGATGGTTTAGCATTCATGTTAACTCATATTTTAGAAATCACAATTGGTCAAACCTTCTCTGGTGGTTTCATCGACTATATTTTATTCGGTGTCCTACAAGGAAATGATAAAACAAACTGGATCCGTGTTATCCTAGTTGGTGTGCCATGGTTCTTCTTATACTTCTTCACATTCAGTTTCTTAATCAAAAAATTCAACTTCAAAACGCCAGGTCGCGAAGAAGTTTTAACAGAAGATGTTCCACTTGCTGGTAATGCTAGCGAACGTGCTCAAGCTATTACTGAAGGTCTTGGCGGCTTAGACAACTTAGACACTGTTGATTGTTGTGCAACTCGCTTACGTGTGACAGTTAAAGATGGTGAAAAGGTTTCTGAGGAAGCTCTTAAAGCCACTGGTGCTAAAGGTGTTGTCACTAAAGGAAACGGCATCCAAGTTATCTATGGACCACAAGTAACAATTATTAAAAATGAAATTGAAGAATTGATGGGTGAATAATATGTTAGACAAAATTAAAGGCAAGCTTGTTGTTTCTTGCCAAGCTTTAGACAATGAACCACTACACAGTCCCTACATTATGTCTCGTATGGCTGTAGCGGCTCAAGAAGGTGGCGCTGCTGGTATCCGCTCTAATTCAGTTGTTGATATCAAAGCTATCAAAGAAGAAGTTGACTTACCAGTTATCGGGATCATTAAACGTGATTACGATGACTCAGACGTCTTCATCACTGCAACAAAAAAAGAAATCGACGAATTAGCAACATCAGGTTGTGAAATGATTGCCCTTGACGGGACATGTCGCAAACGTCCTCATAACGAAGACTTAGCTGAAGTTGTGGCATACGCTAAAGAAACCTACCCTAACATTTTGTTAATGGCAGATGTGGCGTTAGTTGAAGAAGCAAAATACGCTTCAGAAATCGGTTTCGACTGTGTTTCAAGTACTCTAATTGGTTACACTAAAGAATCAAGTCATTTAGATGTCTCAGCAAATGACTTTGCTATTCTAAAAGAAATGCTAGAAGTTGTGACTGTTCCTTTAATTGCTGAAGGTAACATCAACACACCAGAAAAACTAGCACGCGTAATGGACTTAGGTGTTCACAGTGCCGTTGTGGGAAGTTCAATCACTCGCCCGCAACTGATTACAAAAACATTTGTCGATGCCATTCAATAAAACAAAAAAAGAACCTAGCTTTTGCTAGGTTCTTTTTTTATTTATAAAACATCTAATGTTCGACTGCGCTTAGCGGCATATTCTGCATGACTTAGTAAACCATATAATAAGGTATCTAAAATAAAAATATTGGTAAATTGACTATTGATAAAGCGTGGATCATCAATCGTTTCTAAACTTGATGTAGCAAGAAATAAATCAGATATTTTAGCTAACGTACTGTGCGTGCTATTCGTTAAAGAAACGACTGACACACCATTCGTTTTAGCATATGTCACAGTATCAATAATCGCTTGCGTTTCACCTGAATTAGAAATACAAATCAATAAATCTTCCGGCTCTAATAAGACTGCACTCATCTTCATTGCATGAGGATCACTGATACAATCAACCACAAACCCCATACGAGCAAGGTGTAACTTGGCTTCCATTGCCGTTAATCCTGAACTTCCAATCCCAACAATTAAAATCTTACGTGCTTGTTTAACCAACGTTTCAAGCTTCTCAATCATTCCTTGATTGACTAAACTTTCAACCGACTGGAGCATCTGTTGGTAATAATTAGCAACTGGCGAATCCAATGGAACTTTAGGGTTTAGTTGTTTTGTACGCTCTTCTCTAATATAACTTTTCAACTCTGAGAAGTTTGTGTAATCCAACTTACGAGACAATCGTGTGACTGTGGCACTAGAAACATTCGCTAACTTTGCCAACTCTTGAATGGTCATTTGTTCCATCTGATCCAGATGTTTCAAAATGTATTCTCCTGCTTCACGCTCTTGCTTCGTCAGACTATCTTTTATATTAATATAGCGATCCGAATATGATACCCGATTCATACTGTACACCTCTCTACCTATATTCAATAAAATCATTATACCTTAAATATCAATTATGTGTATATTTCCATAAAAAGAAATAACAAAGGCGCCTATATCAAGCTAAGAGCCTTTGCTACTTGTCACTACTTAAAATCAATTGTATTTATGTATATAATTCGTAAAACGTTTTAGTTACACCTTTATCCACAAAATAGTTTATATCATTAACTCCTTCAAGTAGTAATTTTTCAGTTATTTGATATTTTTTCTTTCTCAAACTTAGCAATATTTTTAATCACATCTGCTAATGTAATAGTCTTTAATTCTTCATTTAGACGGTCTTCAATTTGACCAACATAGCCCTTTAATGACTCTTGTATGTTACGTCCAACTATACACTCTTGAGAAGTGTCTTCATGCAATAAAAAAATATCCCTTGGTGCTTCTACAGCCATATAAATTTGATATAACGTCATATCTTCTGGTTTAGAAGCCAATCGCGTTGGAACCGGACCAGGCGAACTCTCTATCAAACCACCCTTTTTCAATTGGCTCAATAGCTTCCTAACAAGTGCTGGATTAGTTTGAATACTTCCTGCAATCTCATCTGAAGTAATTCCCTTCTCCCCTTCTAAATATATTAACGTTAAGATATGGGTTGCTACACTTACCTTTGTTGAAAATGCCAATTAAATCACTCCTAATTTCTTATTGCCAATCCATTTCTCCCGTCACAACTTTCGCACTCAACTCAAGAGTTCCTTCAGACAATTCTGGGTAAGCTGATTTCATATCTAAAATAATGTCTCGACTAGTTGTAAAGTGTTCTTCCGATTCAATAAATCGTTTAATATAATCTAATGTAAATGTTAAGTTATCTTTTTCTAATTTGTTCCCATTACCAAAATGACCAGGAATCAGTGTCGTAATTGCTAATGTATGCAACTCTTCCAAATCATTGATCCAAGAATTTTGCATTTGAATCGTTTTAGTATCCGCCATAAACACATGAGTATCGGTAATGACAGTAATACCACCAATCAAAAGTTCTGCTTCTTTATTATACAAGGCAGTCCGTGATTTATCACGTCCAACAATCGAAAACTGTTGATCTTTGAAACCAATACTATCAGCTCTCTCATCTGGAATAATAATCGTTGTAGGCGTATTTTCTTTTAATACATCTTTCCAAACCATTAATTTATCATCAGCTGTTTCTTTAATACGTTTAATAGTTTCTGCTGTAGCATAACTTTTTACGTCAGGAAATACATCTTTAATAAATGGTAAGCCAAAATAAAAATCAGGATCACTATGTGTGATAAATACTTGTGTTAATTTTATTCCCTTATCAGTGACATGATCAATAATAGCTTGCGCATCTAATTTTGAAAATTGCGTATCAATTAAAAAACCTTCCCCATCTTTTTCAACTAATGTTGCGCTCGCTCCCATAATTGGGTCAGGAGTGAACACTGTATATGATAATCCATTTTTCTCAAATTCTTTATAAATCATAATTGACCTCCCCTTATCATGTATTAATTATTTATAGAATTGTTCTGTTAATGCAACGAATCCATCAATAATTGATTGTAGGAACGGAACCGTTCTCTCACTTGTTATACTGCCATCTTCATTGATAAATGATGTCACATTACCTAAATAAGCTTCTGGTTGTTGCATTGTAATCACATTTAAAAAGACTAATGATTGTCTTAAATGATGATTCGCTCCAAAACCTCCTGTTGCACCTGGCGAAGCTGATATAACTGCCGCTGTTTTACCAGACCATACATTTTCACCATAAGGACGTGACGCTACATCTAAAGCATTTTTTAAGACAGCTGGCATTGAACGATTATATTCTGGAGTAACAAATAAATACGCATCCATCGCTTTTACTTTTACTCTGAAATCTTCCCATTCTTTTGGCACATCTGTACCAGCATCTAAATCTTCATTATAAAATGGCAATTGGCCAATTTCTAAAAATTCTGCTTCATAATTTTCTGGTAATTGTGACGCTAATTTTTTCGCAATACTTTTATTAAATGATCCTTCTCTTAAACTACCTACGATAACACCAATTTTTCTTTTTTCCATTTTAACCACTCCTTAAATTTTATTTATTTTACTAAGAACTGCCCCATCATACCGTTGTCCTCATGTTCTAAGTTATGACAGTGATACATAAATACACCCGGAACTTTAAATTCAATTAATAGCTCAACTGTTTCTTTTGGCAAAAGACCAACTGTGTCTTTCCAACCTTTATCTGCTCCACTAACAGGAGTTCCATTTCGACTAAGAATTTGGAATTGCGTTCCATGGACATGAAATGGATGAATCATGCCACCCATCATGCTTGGTTCATTTATAATGCGCCAAACTTCAGGAGACTGAAGTTTTGTTTCAAAATTAATGACAGACATATCAAATTTTTCATTATTGATTGTGACCGTTTCACCCATACCAGCTAGTCGGAATTCTTTCATAGGTAATTTAGCTACCTCTTCATCAGATAAGCGTTTAATTGAATTTAAAGTTGTTGGCAACTCATTCGTTACAATCGGCATAGCAACTTGATTAAACTCAATTAAAGCATGGTCACCATTTAGCATGCTTATTGTATCCCCAACAGCTAACTGTCTCGTATCCATGACAATTTCTGCACGCTCTGCAGGAGTTAAAATCAACTCTGTTAACTCAACTGGACTCTCTAAAAAGCCACCATCTGTTGCAATTTGTTTGAACGGTATATTATCACTAAAGCTAATTCGATAATTACGTGAATTAGAACCATTCAATAATCTTAAACGGGTTAGTCCTTTTGTCAAATCAACATACGGATTAATTGTCCCATTTATTAGCGACGTATCACCTAACGTCCCATCCGCTTGATAGTCAGCTTGATAATCTAATTGACCATCGTCTGTGAAAGTTTTATCTTGAATAATTAATGGTATATCATCTATACCATAATCTTTGGGAATTAATAACTGGTCAGAATTGTCATCCTCAACATAGATCAGTGCTGCTAATCCCTCATATACTTGTTTAGCTGTTTTTTTATGAGGATGAGGATGCAACCAAAGTGTGCCCGCCTCTTGAATGACATTGAACTCAAGAATCTCTTCTTGGCCTGGCATGATTTCATGATGTGGGCCGCCGTCATTAGCTGCCGCAACTTCTAAACCATGCCAATGAAATGTTGTCGATTCATTCAACTGATTCTTTGCAATCAATCTCGTCTGTTGTCCTTTTCTCAATCGAATAACAGGTCCAAGAATAGATGTATTGTAGCCAGAAGTCATCGTTTTTTTCCCATCTAAAATATCTGTTTCCCCAATTTTGGCTACTATCTCATAGATAAGATTAGTGTCATCGTTTTTAATCGGGACTAACTCTTTTGGAATGTTGAGTTTACGTTTTGGCTGATTATGTTTTTTTAAGTCAATCGCAACCGGCATCCCCTTCATTTTATAAACATCATTGACCATTTCCATTTGAATCACCCACCTTATTCCACTTTCTTTTATTGATAGACAACAAACAAAGCATACTCTTTTTGTTCCGTGTCATATGCGACACTAAAATCAACAATAATAAAGTTTTTTTCAATCAAACCTTTTAGTTCTGAATCAATTTGTTCATACGCTGAACTTGTTAATGATAATACTTTTTGCATATTTAACACTCCTTTTTTATTAGTAACTATAATAGTTACTATCTATAATTTAATTAAAACAGAAAAACAAACTGATGTAAAATAAAACGACTCCAATAAAAAGATCCCCGCGTAAGCGAGGATCTTTTTTCATTAACTTCTTATAGAGGTGTTATAACTAAATCGAACGTCCAAATCAGACCCGCACTGATTCCTAAAAGCATACTATCTTACCTCTAATACATTTAGACCAGCACTTGTCATCTGATAGATTTTGGTCCCAATTTCTTTAATAAACTTGCGGTCATGTGACACGCTGATAATGGTCCCTTTAAAATTCTTTAACTCTTGATACAAGTGCGGGTTGGTAATTGGACTTAAATTACGAGTTGGTTCATCTAATAAAAGAATCTCTTTCTTCTCCCTAATCATTCTTAGCAACAAAATCTTTGCTTGTTGTCCACCACTTAACTTACCAATTGATTGGAGCATCTCTTCACGTGTGAAATTCACGTTACCTAGTGCGGTGTAGATTTCTGTCCGCTCATCTGCATCACCAGTTATCTGTAGAAATTCTACTGCTGATTTAGTTAGCTCTAAGACTTCATCATACCGCTGTGGCATATAGCCTACCTCTTTACCTGCTAACTGATGTGATATCTCCTTTAATAACGTAGACTTACCGACACCATTTTCTCCTGTAATAACCACTTTATCGCCAGTTAAAACTTGCAATTCAATATCTCTTGATAAGACACCTTTTTCATTACGCAATTCGGCTACGCTAATTAATGGTAGTAACTTCCCTCGATGAATGTCCTCTAAGTAAGCAAAACTAAAGTAACTTTCTTTTTCATAAGCTAATAATTCACCAACATTCGCCTTATCTTTTTCCAAGCGACTTTTTTGATTCTTTAAATTAGCAACTTTCTTTTGTAATCGAGGGTCAGCACGGTTAACATGTTGATGCTGATGTTCGGCTTTTTGCCAGACTTGTTGTAGTTTAGCTTCTTTTTCTTGTAAGGCTCTTTTTTGAGTCTGGATATCTTGTTCATTTTTACTAATACGATTTAGTCGTCTGTCACGATAAGTCCTGTAATCTTGATAATCAATCGTATGCAGCGGCTGATCTTTACGACCTGCCAACTCAATATGCAAGATACAGTTAGCAGTTGCTTCAATAAACGCTTCATCATGCGAAACGTAAACCACCGGCATAGTTGTCTGCTTAATAAACTGTTCTAACCAATTAATAGTTGCTAAATCGATATCATTAGTTGGTTCATCTAGAAGTAACATCTCTGGTCCTATCGCTAAGACCGATAAGATTAAATAACGTGTTTTTTCACCACCTGATAAGGTGTGAAATAGTTGTTCGCTATATAAATTATCAATCCCAAAATCTTTCATAGCTCTTAATAAATCATCATTCCAATCAACTTCAGGGAATAAGTCCATTACCATCGTTTCTGTAGCTACTTGGTGCTGTTGGGATAAATAGCCAATCACGCTTGCTTTCGTTTTAACCTCACCTGATGTCTCAACATAGTCAGGAACATAGTCCCTTCCTCTCATCAATTTCAATAAGGTCGACTTACCATTTCCTTCTTCACCAATAATTGCAATTTTATCCCCAGGGTTAACAGCTAGATCCAACTCATTTAATAATTGTCTTCCCGTTTTTTTCTCTGTCATACTGACTTTTTTTAATGTCATCATTAGACATCACCTTCTTTTATCAAAAATTCTATAATGCTTTTATTTCTTTTAGTACGGATTGAAACTCTTCATCCAATTCTTTATAGCGTTTATCAGTTGGTGAGATCATACTGAGTTGGCTAAGTAGTTGATCGCGTTGTAATTCTAAACGCATCTTTTCTACTCCTGCATCTTTCTTAATTTCAGGTCCAACCTTTTCCTTGCCTAAGCTTATCTCTTTATCCGTTACTGCTTTTCGAAAATAAGCATCATGGGATACGACGATTAATGTTCCTTGGAAATCTTTTAAGACTGACTCTAGCGCTTGTCTTGAGGGTAAGTCTAAATGGTTGGTTGGTTCATCTAAGATTAAGACACTCTTACCTCTTAGCATTTGTTCTAATAACTTTACTTTTAACCGTTCTCCCATGCTTAATGTAGCAATATCTTGTTGCCACTGGTCACGATTAAATCCTAATTGAGCAAATAATAAACGGACGTCATCTCTTCGATCGCTGACAACCTCTAACGTCTCTAAGTAACTAGCAATCGTTTGCTCACTTGGTAAGTCTAAAACTTCCTGTGATAAGTAACCGATACTAGCACTTGGTGATAGCCAAAGTTTCCCGACAAGGTCTTCTTGACCAAGCAGGCCTTTAATCAAGGTACTCTTACCGGAACCGTTCTCACCTGTTATGGCGACTTTATCTCCTGCCATGATGGTAAAGTTTAAGTTTTTAAATAACTCTTTCTCTCCAAAATATTTTGATATATTCTCAGCCATCATAACTGGCCCTGATTTCTTACTATCTGTCATGAAATCTAAACGAATCCTTTGCTCATCTCTGACCTGTTCCACGCCTTCTTCTGCTAGCTTGTTTTCTAACCTAGTAGTTATGGATTTCCGTTGTTTGTCCATGGCTTTAGCTTTTGAACGGTAAAACTCTTTAGGGAATTCTTGTTTTGTTGATTGCTTATGGGCAGAAGCTGACCAATCTTCTAATTGCTTCAACTCTTTCGCTACTTTACGTTTTTCTTTTTGTTGCTGTTGATAGAGTTTAGACTGGCGCTCTCGTTGTTCTGCCTTTTGTTGTTCGTAGCTATCGTAGTTCCCTTTATAACAAGTTAACTCACCATTGGCTATTTCCCATATTTCATCGACTACCTCATTTAAGAAAGCACGATCATGAGAAATCATAATAACCGTCCTTTTCCGGTGGCTTAGCTGTTCTTTTAACCACGTGATATTTTTACTATCTAAATGGTTAGTCGGTTCATCTAATAACAGCAGTTCACTTCTTCCTTTGAAGACTTGCTGTAAACGGAATAAGGTTCTCTCCCCACCACTCTTAGTCGTATTGTCCATTACTTCTTGCTCAAAGTATTTCACTTGGTTTTTCTCTAGGGGATAATGACCCACTAACTCTTGATTCACTATGCCTTTTAGAAAAGTTGACTTCCCTGCTCCATTACCGCCAATAATTCCTATTTTTTGTCCTTGATAGACACTGATTTGTTTCATATTGAATAAAGGGTCCACACTTGTAGGAACACCTTGTTGATTAAGCGTTAAAACTAACATTCCATCACCTCTCCGGTGGGAAGGTATTAAAAAACCCTCCCAAATTAATTTGGAAGGATTAGACATGATAAAGATAAACTAAAATAAGCTAAAATACGCCCACTAGTTTTCGATAAATGCACAGACTAATCCCATTGAATCACACAATTTATTTGCGTTGACAATAAGATTATAACTTCATGCACCTATACCTCTTTCTTTCTTAAGTTGTTTAAAGCATAACAAATCATTTTCCGTTCGGCAAGTTATTTTTATCTAATAATTTATAAATAAAAAAAGAGAAGATTAAACTCTTCTCTTTTTACTATATAATTTTAAATTAAATCTTTTTTCTAGCAATAAGGATACTTGATCCTAATACAAGTAGTACACCTGTAATGAATAAAAGATAAAATTGGTCACCTTCACCTGTCTGTGGGAGACTTTGTCCCTTTAATTTTTCTAGATCAGATGAATGGTTACTTTCTATTTTTTCTGAATCACTATTATCGGCAGTTTCAATTGTTTCAGATTCATCGGAAGGATAACTAGGGATTAATTCAGTTCCTTCTTTTGTTTCTTTATACGTTAATGTAATTGTTTGTGCTTGATTTGTAATTTCCATGTTTAAGTCATGATCGGCATGATCATACTTAAAACCAGTAATTTCAGGTACTTCTATTGTTACTTGTGTGCCCTTTGTTCCGGTCACTTGTGTAGAATCTTTAATTACCTTACCTGCTGTATCAACATAGTTTACTGTGATAGCTTTTCCGATTGCTTCTGGATCAATCGGTTGCCACGGAATATTTTCTTCAACTTCTTTATACGTTAATGTGATTGTTTGTGCTTGATTTGTAATTTCCATGTTTAAGTCATGATCGGCATGATCATACTTAAAACCAGTAATTTCAGGTACTTCTATTGTTACTTGTGTGCCCTTTGTTCCGGTCACTTGTGTAGAATCTTTAATTACCTTACCTGCTGTATCAACATAGTTTACTGTGATAGCTTTCCCGATTGCTTCTGGATCAATCGGTTGCCATGGAATACTTTCTTTATACGTTAATGTAATTGTTTGTGCTTGATTTGTAATTTCCATGTTTAGGGCATGATCGGCATGATCATACTTGTAACCAGTAATTTCAGGTACTTCTATTGTTACTTGTGTCCCCTTTGTTCCGGTCACTTGTGTAGAATCTTTAATTACCTTACCTGCTGTATCAACATAGTTTACTGTGATAGCTTTCCCGATTGCTTCTGGATCAATCGGTTGCCATGGAATACTTTCTTTATACGTTAATGTGATTGTTTGAGATTCCTCACTAAATATCATTTTCAAGTCTTTATCTGCTTTTTCAAATACATGCCCATCAATATCTGGTGTAGAAATTTCAACACTTTCACCAAGATTTCCTTCCAATATCAATGAATCCTTGATTTGAGTCCCATTACTATCAACATAGTTAACCGTAATAGGCGCAGCTACTTTTTTCTCAACAATATATGGATAACGGATTTTAATACTACTTGGTGAAGTCGTAAAACTTTCCCCAAATCTTATTTTTTTAGCATTAGGTCCTTTCGGCATTACCGTTAAAACAACCGATCCTTCAGCAACCTCGTCACCTTTTGGATTAACAAACCATTGATTATTGTATGACCAATCTGATGATTCAAATTTAGCAAGTTCAAAATCAAACTCATGTGTATCAGGTAAAACTACAGGAGAAAGAGCTTTGATTCCTGAATTATCAGTATCATATGTTTGAACTTCATCAAGTAAAAATGCTTTACCAGCTCTATTATCATAATTTAAAATCAACTCTTGAAATCTACTTTTTGAAATCAGTTCAGAAAAATTTGAAAGATCTAGTTTATACTCTAATTTCAACCCAATACGAACAACACTCTCAAGTTTTCCTAGTGGTGACGGATCAGATATTTCGGTATTCATAAACCTTAACTGTTCCATCTTGGGTAACGTATTTAAAATTTCAACTAACTGTTCTAAATTATTCAGTTCCACTTTGGGACCGCCACTAACCGAACCGATAGCATAAATATTTTTACAATACTCTAAACCTTTATAGTCATTTATAATAATTGGTTCCGTTAAAACAGTTCCATCGAAATTGAGTACCGTTAATTTTTCTAAATCACTAATTGTAAAGTTCTCATTTTTAGTGTTAGCAATCATTAATTTTCTAAGACCTTCATCCGGAACTAATTGTTCTGGCGTTTCATCAGTCATGCTTAGATTATCCCCATAATCATTTGCGAAAGCTAACACCCCTCCTACACCTTGAAAAGATAGCATAAGACAAATAGTACAAAGTAAAATTTTACTTACATGTTTTTTTAATAAATAAGACATTTGATCTCCCCTAAATATTTTTTTAACCCCTTTAAATTAATTATATAACATATCATAGCTACTTTACTATAGATTAAAATAAATCCCTTAATTTTACGGATAGCATATTGAATCTCCGCTCTAATTAACTCCGTATAAAAGTTCCACTACAATGTCATAAAACTTAGTTAAATGCCACGATAATTAACAAGCCCACTAATATAACTGAAAATAATGACAAGCCTGCAATAACTAATACGCGATCAGTCTTACTAGATGGAAAGACTGCTTTTAATAGCCGGTAAATTAAATAACCTAAGACAGCGCCTAAGGTATTCATTAGAACATCCGTAATGTCTGCTCGTCCTAGCCCGAAAGTGTACTGTAATAGTTCCACAGCGACTGTAAACACCATGACTATACCTGTGACTTTAAAGATGTTCATTTTTTTAAATCCTAAAGCTAGTAAGCCACCGAATGGCAAGAAAATTAATAAGTTATCAATGATCTCACGTGTTTGTAAGTGATGGTTGACGATTACAGATTCTTTAAAAGGAATCCAATTTACATGATGCGGCTGTGAATAGAACATCTCCCTAAACCCATCCAATGAACCCACCATTTTAAATAATATAATCCAAACAATCGTGACAATATAACTCACTAATAAAATACGTGCTGCCGTGGTTGTTTTTCCCATGTTCTTTCCTCCCAAATATTCTCTTCTATTAGTATATAGAAACAGTCTGAGAAATGAATGAGACTTTAGGCTGACATCAATTAATATCTATCAAGACAAAACAAGGTTTTGTTGTACATTAAGTTGATTTTATTTTACAATTGTACACATGCTTTGCAAAAATCAAATGAAAAATGGCGGTCCCAAATGCTTAAATTATTACTCAAGAAAAATGAATTAGAAAGTATCCACCTTCTTGGTTCAACCTTATATGGACTGGATACGACAGTTTCCTTTGTCGAACAACACATGTTAAAGAGTAAAGTAACGGTCAAACATGACATTAGCTTCTTGAATACCTTATTCGAAGACTTAGGTTACCCTGAAACAAAAATGAGAATTGTAAACAATGAAATCCTGATTGAAAACCTAACAGATGATATTCACAATAATCTGATGTTTGAAGCCTGTGCTTACTTAGTTGATAACTCACCAACCTATAAAGTATTTTCAGCCTTTTTAGCAGAATTACATCCCCATAAGGAATTCGTTTTAGCTTATTCAAATGTTTCTGATAGTTATTTAACTAAAATCGTTAAAGAAATGAACCTCTTCTTAGCTGATATGGATTTACAAATTGCTTCACGCAAACAGCGTTATAAATTAATCGGCCCACCATTAAATGCTCTCTACTTTGAATTTTTATTAAGACAATCTCTGACATTCTTAACAGCCACTGAAGAGATTGAAAGCCCTGTTGACTACGAGGAAATTGAAAGTGATAGCATCGTCGAGCCTAAAATCACCACTAGCCTTTACGCTACATTAGAATCTGTGACGCCTTTTGAAAATAACTTCACGGATGATTCACACGTCTTAGAAATAATGAGTCACTTAATGACTGTTAATGATATCTCACCACTTATCCACTCATCGGTTACTCCGATTGAACAAAATAAGATGCTGATTAACTTATTCCTAAGAATCACTGGTAGCCAAGTTGATACTGTTGAACAACGACGCGAATTCGGTAAAGAATTGATTAAATTAAATAAGGTCGATCAATCTAACTATATGATTGACGATTCAATTTATATAGCTGGTATCTTCGCTACGCGTTTTTCAAAAAATGATGCCGAAAAAGAAACCATGTTCTACGAAGCACTATATGTCATTATTATCAAACAACTGATGTTTAATTTGATGAAAACAAATGTTGAGAAACTGTTTAACCCCACACCTGATTTCTTAACACAATTCCAAAGAAAAACACCAAAACAATCAGAAATGGCAGATTTCGCAAAAACTATTTTTGAATGTGATGCGGTTTCTGATTTAACCAAAGAAATGTTGACGAATTATAAATATCGTTTTAAATCAGACTTATTTAGTATCATTCCTCAATCCACGCCTCATATTAAGGTCCATATCGATATGAGCTACCACCTATCACGTGAGTATTATTTGAAGAAGAAAATTAAGCGTATTTTTTCTGATGATGCGATTTCTTTTTCAAATACACGAGAAAACGTTGATATCATTGTCAGTGATCGCATTTCAAACATCCCTGACGGAACAGCTTTTTTCTTCCTATTAAACCCCAATTCGACACAATCGGTTGAATTAATGATGAGCTTTATTATGTCAGAATACTTAAAAAAATTAAGTCACTTCCAAGCAACTGAAGCTTAATGCAAACTAAAAACGACCATCATTTGATGGTCGTTTTTTTTATTTCTTATATTTTTTATATCCAAATAATCCTGCGATTGCTAAGACAATCATTCCGACCACAGCGATAACTATATTTTTAGTCTCGCCAGTTTGCGGCATAACATAGCCTTTTTTACTTGCGTTTAAAACATCATCTGCCATTACTTTAGTTATAGCTTTAGTCTCATTCTTTAAGACTTGCGGACCTTCTTGTTTTTGATTATCTTTCGGGACTACATATTCCTCTGGATTAATCGGTGTCACAGGCTCTTCGGGAATCCCTGGTTTGATTGGTGTCCATGGAATACTTGGTTCTCCTGGTTCAACCGGATTTCCTGGCTCAAGCGGTGTTAGGTCTTCTACTTTTAAATACGTTAGTGTCACTGTTTGTTTTTTGTTAGCTATTTTATGTGAAAGTCCTTTATCACATTTGTCGAATTTATAGCCTTTGATTTCCGGAACATCGATGGTTACTTTTGTCCCTTTTGCCCCTGTTAATTGTGTACTACTTTGAATTTCTTTCCCGCTTGAATCCACGTATTTAACAGTGATTGGTTTCCCAATAGCATTCGGATCAATCGGTGTTAAGTCTTCTACTTTTAAATAAGTTAACGTGATTGTTTGTTCCACATTATCAATAACCATTGCTAAATCATGATCGGCCTGATCAAATTTATACCCATCAATCTCTAGTGGCTCAATCGTAATTGCCGTATCTTTTACCCCAGTCATTTGTGTACTACTGTGAATCTCATTACCTGATGTATCCACGTAGTTCACTGTAATTGGTTTCCCGACTGCATTCGGATCAATTGGCTTCCATTCTTCAACTTTTCCATATATCAAATTTATTACTTGATCTTCATCTGAATACACCATGTTTAAATCTTGACTAGCCTCCTTAAACTGATAACCTTCGAAGATTGGAGGTTCCACCGTAACCCCTAACCAGAGCGGACCACTCATTTTAGGCTCAACTCCCAGCAACTTTCCATCAGTATCAAAAGACTGGACAGTTATTGATTTACCATTTTTCTCTCGTACATATGCTTTAGGTTCTTTAATATGTTGGTTATCAATCAGCTCAGTGGTAATAAACGATTCACGTTCTGGCTTGAAAAAATCTTCCTCTTTTAACCACTTATCCGTATATCCTGATTTATTAGTTGTTTCTGGCAATGCAACACTGCTATTAAAATAGCTATTTGGGCCAAAAGATATTTTTACTAAGCCAACACAACCACCAAACATTCTTGACATCGTTGTTACACTAGAAGTATCAAAAGATGAGACATCTATATTTTCTAGCCTTCTACTATTAAAAAACATTGTGCTCATATTGTTTACATTTGACGTATTAAAGCTTGATAAATTAAGTTCTCTTAGAGAGTTACAATTGGAAAACATAAAATCCATTTCAGTTACTTTTGATGTGTTAAAACTTGATAAATCAATACTTTCTAGCGACTTAGCCCCACCAAACATTTCCGCCATATAAATCACATTTGATGTATTGAAACTTGATAAATTGAGACTACTTAATGATTCAGTCCATGCAAACATGCTTTCCATTGAAGTGACATTTTCTGTATTAAAACTAGATAAATCTAATCCTATTAATGATTCACATTCATAAAATGTTTCTTTCATATTTGTGACATTTGCAGTATTAAATCTGGATAAATCTAAACTTTGTAATGAGCGACAATCAAAAAACATACAACTCATATTAGAAATATTGTCTGTATTAACATTACTTAACCCGTCAAACTCTTTTAAATTATAAAATCTTATAAATAAACTTGATGAGTCAGCAGGAAATGACACCCCTTCCTCAAAAATAATCTTAGTCACATCTTTAAAGTTTCTACTATTGTCATTACTCAATTCTCCTGGACCAACTGTGGCAACAGATTTATCATCATTAAAGGTCACCTTACAACTTCCCCAAGTATCTGTTTTCACTGCATCTTTTTTGTCTTTTTCTTTGTCTTGCTCTCTATCTTCTTTATCAACATCACTTTTTTCAGTTGTTTCTTCTGAAGTAGCTTTATCTTGATCCTCACGTTCAACAGCTGTCACTTGTTCTGTTTCAAAAATTGACTCTGTTGTGGCATTTATAGCCTCAGTCATTTCTGATTGATCAATCACTTCTGATTCACTCACTGGTAATGACTCATCTGTCTCAGTAGCTTCTGTTGAAGCCATCTCCTCTGATGCATCTGACTCACTGATTTCTTCAACGGTCTCAAGCGTTTCTTCAATCGCCTCTCTTGGTGCGAGACCTGTTGAGACCTCACTTGCTAACCCGACTACTGGTTGAGACAACATCAATGTTGCCATAAACAAATAACTATACTTTTTCATTTGATGACCTCCCAAATCTTCTTTACACTTTAAGTCTAACGCTTATTCAATTAGATTTGTCGTAAAAAAAGAGGTCTTAACGAACAAAACTTTACTAAAAAAGCCCCCACCGAAGCGAGAGGCTTTTAAATATTAACTTATAAAATGGTAAAACCTAAATCTTTAATATCATTGTTAAACATGATAACTGTTTCTTTAGATAACTGTTCTAAGTCCATACCAACCATTGATAATTTAGATAAAATTGCTGGCGGAACTGTAATAATATCTGCTCCAATTTCATCTGCTTGGAAGATATTGATTAATTCACGAGTACTTGCCCAAAGTAATTCAGTACCATCTTTTTTAGCACACTCTGCAACAGATTGTTTCATTAACTCTGTGGGATCAATTCCTGTATCAGCAACACGTCCTGCGAAAACAGAAACAATATTTTTAGTTCCTGGTGCTAACGCATCAACAGTTTCTTTCACTTGTTCAATTGTCAAGATAGCTGTGATGTTTAAAGAGAAACCTTTTGCTGATAAACGTTCAATCAACGGAATTGAAGATTCGCCTTTTGTATTCATAATTGGAATTTTGATGAAAACATTTTCGCCAAACGATGCAATTTTTTCTGCTTCTTTTTCCATTGTCTCAAAATCATCTGCAAACACTTCAAAAGAAATTGATTTATCTGGAATTTCTTTAACTGCTTCTTCAGCAAACGCTACATAATCAGTGATTCCTGCTTTTTTCATTAATGAAGGATTTGTTGTGAATCCTGAAACCATTCCTTCTTTATAAGCTTCTTTCATTTTATCAATTTCGGCACCATCTGAATAAATTTTAACATTTAGGTTTTCTAACATATCAATCTCTCCTATTCTTCTTCTGGTTTATTGTTTACTGCATATGGAGCTGGACGTAAGATACTTGGTAAAACTAATGCTACAATCACAACTGCAATAATGACATAGATACCAACGCTGCCCATCCATTCACCTAATTTACCAATTACTAATCCGATGACTGCGAAATCTACGTCACCAAATGTTGTATTACCAAAACCTAAGTTACCTAATACTGGCATTAATAAAGCTGGTAAGAATGCTAAGGCTAGACCATTTACAAAGGCACCTAGCATGGCACCGCGTCTACCACCTGTTGCATTACCATAAACCCCTGCCGTCGCACCACAGAAGAAGTGAGGAACAAGACCAGGAATAATTAAGACACTACCCGCCAATCCTAAGATGAACATTCCGATTAAACCACCTACAAAACTGCTGACAAAACCAATGATAACTGCTGTTGGCGCGTATGGGAAGAATACGGCACAGTCAACGGCTGGTACTGCATTTGGAATAACTTTAGTCGCAATCCCTTGGAAAGCAGGAATTAAATCGGCTAGAATCATACGTACACCTGAATAAACAATTGTGACACCTACTGCGAATTTAAGACCACACAATAGTGCAAATAAGAATGGCGATTTACCATCTGATAAAGTTGATACAAACTCAGGTCCAGCAACGATTGCCGATACTAAGTAGAATGCCATCATTGTTAACGCTGTAGAGATTGTTGTATTACGTAAGAAGCTCCATTTTTCCGGAACATCAATATCTTCTGTACTACTACTATTTTTACCAACTAAGCCGCCCATCCAGCTTGCAAGTAAGTAACCAATACTACCGAAGTGCCCCATGGCAACATCATCACCATCTGTTACTTTAAGAGTTGATTTTTGCATGATTGCTGGAGAAATTGCACTCCAAGCTCCTAAGAAGAAACCACCAATTAAAATTAGTTTCCAACTACTAAATCCTAGCGCACCTAATACTGCTGATAATAGACATGCCATAAAGAAACTGTGGTGACCTGTTAAGAACACATATTTATAACGTGTGAAACGAGCGATTAGTACGTTGAACACTAAACCAACAACTAAGATTGTCATTGTTTCAACACCCAACAAATCTTGGGCAACTGATGTTACCGCTTCGTTGTTAGGAACAACCCCTTTAATATTAAAACCAAATTCAATCATTTTGGCTAATGGATCTAAGTTACCTGAAATAACGTCTGCCCCAGCAGCTAACATCAAGTAACCAAGGATTGGACCTAGTGTACCCGTTAAGACTTTATGTGCTGGCGCTTTTAATGCAATCAAACCAACCATTGCCATTAATCCCATTAAGATGGCAGGTTCACTCAGCATGTCTTTAATAAATGTAAGCAAGCCCATTGTTAGTTTCCTCCTTCAGCTAATTCTTTTAGTGTTGGTAAAACATCTTCGGTAATTTTCTTTTTGTTCATATAACTTCTTGTATAAGCTACTTTTTGACCATTTTTAAAAATGTCAGCAAACTCTTTTACTGTGACAAATAAATCGGCATCTTTACCTGTTGCTGAATTTGAATCTGTCGATTCAGCAGAAATTTCAATGCCATTCTCTTTTGCGATTTCTTCAATTTTCATTTTTAACATCAAGCTACTACCAATTCCGTTACCACATACTGTGACTACTTTTAACATATTAGTTATCCCCTTTTTCAATTATTTTATTAATCTCATTCATGATTTCGACTGGTGACTGACATGATTTTAATAAATCAATATTCTCATCATCTTCTAAAATCATTGATAATTGTTGTAAAGCTGTTAGGTGATTTGTATTATCTTCCGCGGCCAAGACAAAGATCAAACAAACTTGATTGTCATCATCTGCCTCGTCATCCATACTAAAATCAACTGCTTTAGTACATGATAATAAACTAATCCCTAATTTGTTTACACCCGTTTCAGGTCTTGCATGTGGTACTGCCACTCCGGGAGCTAAAACCATATACGGTCCAGATTTTAATGCACTATCAATCATGGCTTGGATATATGATTCTTCGATATTCCCTGTTTCAATAAGCGGTTGGCTAGCAAGAGCAATTGCTTCTTGCCACGTTAGTTCATCATGACTAAATCTGATAAACTCTTCTTTCAATAAACTAGACAACGTTGGTCCTCCCTTCAGTGTTGTTTTCTGATTATCTAACAGACCAATCAGATCCATTTTTAATTGTTCTAAATCTTTAATCTCAGCATGTTTTTCAATTGTAGAAATAAGATCTTCAAGTTTATAAGTTAAATGATTGCTGGCTGATTCAAAGTCTTTAGACACTTCTCGGATTAATAGTTGACTCTCAACATAATCCAAGATTGGTTTGACGACATAGAGCGGTTTCTCAATTTCCAACACAGTGGTTGAAAATATTAAATCAAACTCATCGGTTGCTAAATTTTTAATTTCAGATATTTGATGCACTTTCTTAAACTCGAACTTTGGAAATAACTTTTCTAACGTACTTGTTAAAATCAGTGAGCTACTAATGCCATTTGGACAAACAACTAATGCTCGTGTCGGCTTGTATTGAATACTATGGTTATTAAGGTAGCCACCAAAGTGAACTGTAAACAATGAAATCTCTTCATCCGAAATGACAAGTCCCTCTTTTTTAAAGACACTTCTCAAGGCGCGTTTCACTTGTGAAAATAAAGCACCGTATTGCATGGTAATCTCATCAGAAAATGGAAAATTTAGTGGAATATCATATTTTATACGGATATAAGCTGGTCCAACATGCTGCAACAAACTTTGATAAATTTCTTCCCCTTCAGGAAACGTCACCCCAATTAGGTTAGAAACATCTCGAATAATTGTTCGTGTCAGACTTTCTAGACTAACTCCACCAATTTCTGTAAAATGCATGCCATCCAAAGAACCTAAAATTCGTGAGCTGACAAATAATAGCTCGGCCGCAGTGTACTCTTTAAAGAATAAGCTTGCCACTTGGTTTGCCACTACTACCATCGAATCTAACGGACTCTCTGGAAAATTAGTTTGCCATGATACCAACTGGTGGCGTTTTCTGATTGATATAATATAAAATAACCAGATTAAAGCCTTCTTTCGACTTGGCACAATGCTAATTTCTTCATCTTGAATAATCATTTCAAAAGCTGATTGGTACTGTAAAAATTCCGAACTAAAATCACTATTAGTCAAAATGATTTCTAAGACCCACTCACCGATACTTGTCAGTAATAATTGATTCAAATGATCTTCAACTAGACTGACAATCGCAAATTCTTCACCAATAAAGTGATAGCCTTTTGACCGATTGTATTCATAAGAAACATTGTTTGCGATACAAGCTTCCTTCACTTTTCTAACTTCAGTTAAAACCGAGTTTTTACTTAATCCCAATAAATCTTGTAGATGATAGTTTGAGATAAAATCATTATTTAGGAATGAATAGATAATGATGACTGATGTTCTATCTTCTACTAAAAATATATCTTCACGAGATAAGTCTAATCTACTCATCAACCACCTTTCTTTAAAATCTTTTGGGAGTGAAAACTTATTCTTCTGAATAGTGATTTCAAAATCGAATTGATTTAACAAAACTGGATTAATCTTATCCACTTCAGAAATCAAACGTTTCTTATTCGTTTCTAGTACTAATGCTGCTTCATCCAAATCAATGTCAGAACGTCTTGAAACAAGTTCTAACAAATCAATACTCAGTTGATTTAACATTTTATCCACCCCTATATCCACACTATATTATAAAGCGCTTTCATTTAAAATGATGATTGAGCACAGTTTTGTTTTGTAAAATGATACTGCTATTGTGCTCTACAAAAAAGACTGTCATCTTCCTTCTTTAGTATACTCTTATAAAAATTTCAAAAAAAGACTTGTTATATTAAAAAAGCCCTCACCGAAGTGAAGGGTTTTTTTGATATTTAAACTAATCTTGATAAAATTTCTTCGACATTCGGCATGCCTGTTTGAGCTCCGAATTTTTCTGTTGATATCGAGGCACCAACATTTGCTAATCTCAAAGCTGCTGTATAATCTTCATCGTCTGCAAGTTGGGCAGCCAGTATACCATTAAACGTATCTCCTGCTCCCGTAGTATCTTGTACAGTTACTTTTATATTTTCCATATAGTTAACTACACCATCTAATACGTACGCAATCCCCTTTGAACCTAACGTTACAATAACTTTCATTCTAAATTTTTCAGATAATCGTAACATATTTTCTTCCATAGTACCTGGGTTTTCAAAATAAGAATGGCATAACTCCATAAACTCGATTTCGTTAGGAGTTATCACATCTATTAAGTCGAACCATTTAGAAACTACCGTTGAAAAAGGTGCTGGATTTAAAATTGTCATCACTTTATTTTTCTTAGCAATTTTTAAACTTTTCTCAACAATCTTCAAGGGAATCTCATGTTGTAATAACAGCACTTTACTACATCGGATTGTTTCCTCAACACTTTCCAGGTATGCCTCATCCACCAAACTATTAGCGCCAGGTATAACAATAATACTATTATCTTGTGGATATTTTAAAATCGTAGCAATTCCTGTAAATATAACAGAATCTTTTTTTACTTGGGTGATATCAAGTGATTCTTTTGATAAATAAGATAAAGCTTTTTCACCAAAACTATCTGCACCTACTGCACCTAACATACAAACATTCGCACCAACTCTTGAAGCAGCTACTGCTTGATTACACCCCTTGCCACCTAACATGTAATCTACATCATTCCCCACTAACGTTTCACCAATTCGAGGTGCTCTATCAACACTCATCAGTGTATCAATATTAATACTACCTAACACTGTTACATCATACATTTTATCATCTCCAAACTTTAATTTACCTTATCGTACACTCTACCAATAATAAAAAACTCCTTGAACAAACAAGAAGTTTTTTATTTTTTTAGAAGAATATCCCTACTATTGAAGCTGTCAATAATGATGCCATTGTTGCGCCTAATAATAATTTCATTGAATATTTGGCAACTGTTTTACCTTGAGATTTATCGATTGCTGAAATGGATCCAGTGACAATTCCCACAGTTCCAAAATTTGCAAAACTTACCAAGTATGTTGAAATAATGGCTGCACCTTTTGGTGTTAATGTATGAATAATTTCACCTAAATTTCCCATTGCAACAAATTCATTAGTAATTAATTTCGTTGCCATAATACTACCAATTTTAACCATATCTTCTTGTGGCACACCAATTAAGAATGCAATCGGTGAAAACGCATATCCTAAGATATCAGTAAATGTAATATTGAATAAATAATCAAACGAATTATTTAAGAATGTTACTAAAGCAATAAAACCTATTAACATCGCTGCAACAGTAACCGCAAGATGAAAACCATCTAAAATATATGTTCCTAAAACTTGGAAGAAAGGCTCTTTTTCTGCTTTCACTTCAGAAGTACTCGGTTGTAACCCTTCTTTCTCAGGATCATAGGGATTAACAATACATGAAATAATTAATGCTGAGAAAATATTTAAGAATACTGCAACTACAACAAACTTACCATCAACCATTTCCATGTATGACGCTAACATTGCTGCACTAACTGCAGACATTGCTGAAGCACAGATTGTATATAATTGTTTAGCACTCAGCTTAGGTATTTGCTCTTTAATAGTAATAAATACTTCTGGTTGTCCTAATACTGCTGTAGACACTGAAAAATAACTTTCTAATTCACCCATACCAGTGATTTTACATATTCCTTTACCAACCCACTTAATAATAAATGGTAATACTTTGATGTAATTTAAAATCCCGACTAATGCTGAAATGAAAACAATCGGCATTAATACATTGAAGAAGAATACTGATCCACCTTCAACAAATTGGAACCCTCCGAAAACAAAATCAGTTCCTCCCGCGGCTTGATTCATTAACCAACTAAAGAATCCTGAAATTCCAGCTAATACTTTTATCCCGCCTGACGTATGCAAACAAACATAAGAAATAATCATTTGGAAAATAACCATCCGGCCCATTTGCTTGTATCGAATGTTTTTCCTATCAGAACTTACTAAATAACCAATCCCAAAAATAAACAACAACGCTACTATCCCTTTAATAATACTCACATTAGCACCTCTTTATAGTTTTTTTAATAAACCTAAAGCTCCATCCACATCAACGAGACGTGGTGTATTTCCTGCAAATCTCTCTTCTGCAATACTTTGTGCGTTTTTATATAAATCATTTTCAGAGATCCCCAAATCACTAAATGGTGCCATACCTAAAATATTATCTCTAAAATTTATATAAGCATCTGACGTGATTTTAGCAATTTCTTCTGGTGTGCAATCATCTGAAAAGGTGGCTCCTAAAATATAACCAATCTCTTTAATCTTTTTAGGTAGAACTGGCGCTACATATTCAAGCGCCCCTGGTAACGCATAAGAACATGCCATACCATGAGGAATTTTATATTTTGACCCCAAAATATGCGCTGTCGAATGACCAACATGTGTGCCGCAGTTATTTAACATCCAACCACCTAAAGCTGCTGCCACCATCATTCGTTCACGAGCTTCTCTATTACTACCATCAGCAACTGCTGTTGGTAAATATTTAACAACTAAATACATAACTTTTTCACAGATAGCATCTGTAACTGGACTAGAAAGATTTGATGTATATCCTTCTGCTGCATGTGAAAACGTATCTAAACCTGTTGCAATTGTCATGTTTTTAGGTAATGACATTAGTAATTCCGGATTTAAAATGGCGATTTCACTTAATGATTCATTAGCTAATACAGCCAGCTTTTGTGATGTTTTTGTATCCGTGACTATTAATGCATTTGATAATTCACTACCGGTTCCTGATGTTGTGGGAACTGCTATTAAACCTGCACAATTCTTTATTGGCTTAATAGGATTTACGTAGTCAACTATGCTTCCTCCATTATGACGTATAATATTTATTCCGCGAGCAACATCAATGGAACTCCCTCCACCAATAGCAATAATACAATCACATTTATTATCTAAACAAATTTTTGCACCAGTATCCACTAGTTCAACCGGTGGATCAGATACGATCCGGTCATAAAGAACAAATTCAATATTTTGATCATTTAAATCATTTTTCAACTGTCCAATAATGGGCGTACTGTTCAAGAATGAATCCATTACTAACATAGGTTTTTTATAATTTGTCGTAGCTAAAATTTCTAATACACATTCAGATAAGTTATCTGTTACAACTACTTTAACCTTTTGCTCTAATTTAAAGTCCATTTTACTTTTCTCCTTTCATTTTTTACTATATAGTTTTGTTTCGAAATATTGACTTAAAATTTGAATACACGGTCCGGTTGTTAAAGCCGTTAAAATCGTGATAACTCCAAATTTACCACCCAATAAAATACCAATTAAAATTAAAACTAAATCCATAATGATTTTTGCTTTTCGAATACTCCAACCAAAACCATCTCTAATCGTCAGCATTAGACCATTAAAAGGATCCATCCCAATTTCACTAGCAACAAATAAACTAATCCCAACGTAATACAATGTTGTTCCAATTAATGCACCTAAAAGGCGGTGAATAGTAATATCATTATTAAAAATTAATGGATATAGGTTGCTTCCTATAGAAATGAACAGACCATAAGGGACAAGATATAAAATTGTCCCAATATTTAAATATTTTCTTCCGAAAATAAATAGAATAATGATCAATCCAACATTCATGTAGTTTGATACCATTCCCAATTGCGAGTGATCTAGTTTTAAAAAGGTTCTTAATCCATCATAAACAATACCAACCGGATCATTTCCAAAAAGAGTGTTATTATTAAACGCTACACCTACACAGACCATAAATATTCCAATTAGCGATACCCCAATTCTTTTAGGAGATAATACATCACTATTAAAAAATTTCAAATTCTATAAGCCAATCTCAGCCGCAGCTTTATCAGCACGATCACAGAATAATTTAACTTGTTCAATATCTTTTTCCATATGTCCACCATCATATTTGATACTTGTTTTACTTAACGAATCCACACCAAATGGTTTAATTTGGCGAATACATTCTTCAACATTTTCTGCACCTAGACCTCCAGCAATGATGACTGGAATATCAACGCGACGAACGATTTCAGCATCAATTGCCCAGTCATGTGTTTCTCCACTAGCACCAATACCTGTATCCGCAGCTAAACCAGAATCTGTTAATAAATAATCTGAGAATTTTGCATATTCAATCGCACGGTCAATAGCTTCCGGACCATCAACTAACACTGCTTGCATTAATTCAACTCCTGGGCAAGCTTCTTTTAATTCTTTGGCAAATTCAGCATCCGCTGTATATTCCATGCCAGCAATATGAACAATATCAGGTTTTACTCGCTTAGCAATTTCAATCATTTCTTCTGTTTCTTTATTTAACATGATAGCAACTGTTTTGATACCACGACGTTTTGCTTCATCAAAAATTTTATCTACTAACTCGTGCTCAACACGGTGAGCCGGTACGCCACCATTTTGCATTGGCACTAAACCAATGTGGTCTGCTCCAGCATCCATTGTTTTAACACTTTCTTCATACGTAATTAATGAGTAAATTTGTTTAATCATTTATTTCTCCACCTTTTAGTTTATTTTTTTTGCTACATATTTTTGCTACATATATTGTTGCGCACGCTTGACGACATTTCTAACACTCATATCTTTCGATACAGCATCAATACTTTCAACAGTTATACTTGCCGCAGCTTGTGTTAACAAACCAACTTCTTTTAAAGCTAATGCTTTACCATAATAAAATCTTGCCCAAGTAATGGTTGCCATACTACAGTCGCCAGCACCATTACAACTGACAACATTACTTTTCAATATTGGGATTAAATCAACTCTATCTTTGTTAGCACAGATAATACCTTGCTCTCCCATTGAAATAAAAACATTTTCAACACCAAGTTCAACAAGTTTTCTGGCAGCTTCCTTACCACTCTCTTTATCAACTACTTTTATCCCCGTGAATAATTCAGCTTCAATTTCGTTAGGTTTAAAGGTATCAATTTTATTTAAAACGCTTACAAATCTTGACGCTTTAACTACAGATACTGGATCAACAAAGATTGGGGCAGTAACGTGTTCTGCTAACCACTCAATTGAATCTTGTCTTAAATTACCATCAATGACACAAATTTCGGCTTTATTGATAAAGTCAATACGCTTCTCAAAGAACTTCGGAGTCATGTGTTCGATAATTTTCATATCATTCACGCCAGAAATCATGTCTCCATCCCCATCCGTGACGTACAAGTAAGTTGAACTCGCTTCATTTTTCAATTGTTCAGCATAGTCTAACTTAATATCACGGTTTTCACAGTTTCGAGCAAGGATATCTCCAAACTCATCATCGCCATACACCGTGATTAAATATGTGGGAACTTCTAATTTGACCATATTTTGAGCAATATTTTGACCAACACCACCATCAGTTAGTGTGATATTTCCAATATTTGAATCGTGCTCCCTAAAGTCTTTTCCTGAAATTCCTGCTATATCCATGTTAAGTCCACCTAACACAACAGCATACTTCTCATTCTCCATTCAAAAACACCTCCTTCATTTATTGAACAACCACATTATATTAATACATTCACTTTTATGTCAACACTTATTTAAAAGTTAAACATTTGTTTATTAAATTTGATTTAAAGATGAAAATAAAATATACTTAACTTATTAAATAAACGAGGTGCTTAAGATGACTGAAAGAGAATACGAAATACTTCAACTCATTATGCTAAATCCTATGATTTCACAAAATGAAATTGCTGATTTACTTGGAATTTCACGTTCAGGTGTCGCTGCACATATTTTTAATTTAACTAAAAAAGGCTATATTGAAGGCCGTGGTTATATCATCAAGGACTCTGATTTCATTTCTGTAATCGGGGGAATAAACATTGATATACAAGGAATTTCAAATGACCCTCTCATAAAAAATAACTCTAACCCTGGCACCATCTCCTATTTTTTAGGTGGTGCTGGTCGAAACATTTCACTTGGTCTTACAAAATTAGAAGTCGCAAACTACTTTATCTCAGTTCATGGTGATGATTTGAATGGGGAAAAATTCATCCAAGATTCACAAAAACATGGTATGAATATTCAATACGTTAAGCAACTGCCAGGTGAGCGGACATCAACATATCTTTATATCGATTCACCTGATGGATCAAGAACAGTCGGAATTGATGATATGAAAATATATGAACATATCAATCCTGAGTTCCTTAGAGAAAAAATTGAGATAATTAATAGCTCTCGCCTATGTATTATCGATACTAATTTATCAAAAGAAGCAATTGATTGGTTATATACTAACTGCAAAGTACCTATCTTCGTTAAAACAGTTTCTGAAAATAAAAATTACAAGCTCTTATCTAATTTAAATGCGATTAATACTCTCGTAACCACTCCTGCTGAATTGAATGGTATTATTAGCGAACTCACCGAAGAGGACTTGTCATTAATTGATAGTGCTAAATATTTAGTTTCTAATGGTGTCGAAAACATCATTGTTTTTTGCCCTAAAAATGGGTTATATTTTGAGAATGCAACTGAAAGTTATCATCTTAAATCAGATAAAGTAACTCCAGTAAATAATAATGGTGCCAGTGCCTCACTTTGCTCTGCCATCATTTGGGCAATCTTGAAAAAAATGACATGGAAAGATGCTTTAAAATATGCCTTTTCGTCTGCTGTTCTCAGTATTGAAAGTCAATACTCTATCAACGAGGAACTTTCTCCACAATCTTTGGAACAAAAGAAAGTATCTTTATTCAAATAAAAAAACACTCTACTGTTGTAGAGTGTTTTTTATTAGCCAATATTTCTTAATGCATCATAAATCATGCCCCAAAATTTAGCATGATCTAATTCCATTGCAACTTGAGTGTGACAGTTCTCTGGAATTGGATATCTAAAGTCAGTCACTGTCATTCCCTGCGTTAACTTACCATTTAATTCAATATCTACCGGAACTTGTTTGACTGTCATGACAGTTGGATCAATTAAATAAGCAATTGTACACGGATCATGAACTGGGGGGAAATCAAATCCTTGACTTTTTTTGTACATTTTAGAAAAGAAGTCAAGTAGTTCATCAACAAAAACAGCTGGTTTTGTCCCTATCTCTTTAATTTCTTTTCTTACTTCTGGTGTCGCTAAGGCTTGATGAGTCAGGTCTAACCCAATCATCGTAACCTTCCATGGTGCATTGAAAACGATATGCGCCGCTTCTGGATCGATAATAATATTAAATTCCGCTACTGCGCTCCAGTTTCCTGTATGATAACCCCCACCCATTAAAACTACCTCTTGAACACGTTCGACAATTTGGGGTTCTTTTCTAATTGCCATTGCAATATTAGTTAAACCACCGGTTGGACATAATGTCACCGTTCCTGTTGGCTCACTCATAATTGTATTAATAATCACATCAACGGCATGCTCTTCTAAAATACCTTTTGTTGGAACAGGTAGTTCTGGACCATCTAAACCAGAGTCACCATGAATATCTTCGGCCACTTCAATTTCCTTTACAAGTGGTCTAATGCATCCCGCTGCAATTGGTGTATCATTCATATGGATCATTTCTCTAACCGCACAAGCATTGTGAGTCACTTTTTCTAGTGTTTGGTTCCCAACAACCGTAGTCACTGCAAGTACTTCAATGCCTGGATTACCATGCGCCAGTATCATCGCTATCGCATCATCATGCCCTGGATCACAATCTAAAATAATTTTTCTTACCACTTTTACCATCTCCCTTTATTTATTTGATTCCGCTTACATTTTTTATTCTACAACAAAAAACTAAACATTTCTACAAAAAATAAATAAAAGTTTATGACGTCAGAGAAAGTAAAAATCCCTCACCGAAGTGAAGGATTTTTTTATTGTCCATAATAAGCATTCTTACCATGTTTTCTTAAATAATGTTTATCTAATAAATATTGAGGTATTTTCTTAGTTAAACTACTTTTCGATATATACTCTGTCCCCATAGCCATTTTAGCAACGACATCTAAAACAACTGCATTATCAACTGCTTTTTCTGTCGTACTTCCCCATGTGAACGGGCCATGACTTTTCACTAGAATTGCTGGCACTGCCTCGTAGTCAATTCCTCGTTCTAAAATACACTCCACGATCACATGTCCGGTATTTCTTTCATACTCACCACTAATTTCTTCTGTTGTTAATTCTCGTGCACATGGTACATCCCCAAAGAAATGATCCGCATGTGTGGTGCCATATGCGGGAATATCTTTTCCCGCTTGCGCCCACATCACTGCATGTTCTGAGTGAGTGTGAACAATGCTGCCTATTTTCGGGAAGCTCTCATATAAATGAGCATGAGTCATCATATCAGACGATGGTTTCATTTGATCCCCAATTGGCTGTCCTCGTAAATCAGTGACAACCATCTTGTCAGCAGACATCTCTTCATAACTAACACCACTTGGTTTGATTACAATGATACATAGTTCTCTGTTAATCTCACTAACATTTCCCCAGGTTAGTTTGATTAATTTTTCTTCAGATAAACGAAGGTTAGCGCGATAAACACGTTCTTTCATCTCTTTAATAATCTCTTCAGACATCATATCCCGCCTCTCTTAAAATAGGATAGAGGTACTCTTTAGCCTTATTAATTTCAGACCTAAAATCATCAGAATTCTCACTCCACATTTCAATTAGAAACGGTCCAGGATAATTAAGTCGGTGCAATGTTTCTAAACAACCTTTGAAGTCTACACAGCCTTCTCCAAATACCACATCTCTAAATTGACCTTGACATTCACCTGTCACTGCATAAGTATCTTTCAAATGAATCGCAACAATGCTGTTTGTTCCTTGTTCTAATTCATAGGCGATATCATTTTCTGACCAAGCAGATAAGTTACCCAAATCTGGATAGACTTGTAAAAATGGTGAGGGAATCTGTTCCTTAATTTTCAAAAACTTAGTAATTGAATTAATAAAAGGATCATCCATAATTTCAATCGCTAAAGTAATCCCTTTTTCTGCAGCATACGCTACAGATTTTTCAAGATTTTTGATAAATTGATTTCGTGTAAAAATATCTTTATCTTCATAATAAACATCGTAACCAGCTAATTGAATCACTCGAATACCTAAATCTGATGCCAAATCAATTGCTTGCCACATTAATTCCATTGATTTTATTTCAACGTCTTTGACATGACTCCCCATTGGAAATCGTCGTTGTCCACTAAAGCAAATTGAGTGAATTTTGACCTGATGTTTTTGCATCAATCCCACTAATTCACAACATTCTGATTGTGACCAGTTTAGACGTGATAACCTTTCATCTGTCTCATCTACCGACATTTCAATAAAATTAAAACCTAGTTCTGATACTAAAGCTAATCGCTCATCCCAAGAAATATCCTTGGGAAGAGCCTTTTCATAAATACCAATTTGAGTCATATATTTACCCCCAAATAGCTCGAATAGTTTCTTTAAATTCAGTTGCCGCCTTAACTGGATCTTCGGCTGCTGTGATACCACGTCCTGTAATAAAGGTGTGGACATCCATACCTTTAAATAAGGACAGCGTTTCTACAGATAGACCTCCCGTTACGGATACTTGGAATCCTAAATCAATTAACTGCTGAACCATCTTCAAATCTTTTTCACCCCATGAGCCACCAGAAAGTAAGGCATCTCGACTTTGGTGGTAGATGACTTGGTTAATCCCTATTTCTTTCCAAGACTTCGCTTGCTCCATTGTCCAATCACCATATAACTCTACTTGTAACTCTTTTACTTCTTTACGTGCTGCTTCCATCGTCGGTAGCGTCGCGCTACAAATCACTGTCATCCAGTCCGCTCCACATTCAACAACATTTTTAGCAACTGTTGTTCCGGCATCGGCACATTTAGTATCGGCAATAATAATCTTTGATGGAAACATTGCTCTGATTGCTTTAATTGCTTTTTGTCCTTCTTGAAGACATAAGATTGTACCAACCTCAACGATATCGACTATTTCTCCTACTTTAAAAATATCGCTAATCGCATCTTCAAGAGTATTATGGTCTAATGCAATTTGTAAATTAGGAACTGCCATTAGTCTAACCTCTTTCTATTTTAAGAATTTTTCTTTCAAGTTGGAATTTTCTACTAATTCAATAATCTCTTTTTCTGATAAAACATTCTTAACACCTAAAATTGCAATGCCTTTTTTCTCAGCATTTTTAAACATCTCAACAAAGTTCAATGGTGTGAATACCACGTCATAAGATGCTGCGGTACTTTTCCCTTCTGAAATTGGACAGTGATGAATTTGTGTAATGTTAAAGCCCATTTTTACCAACGCTTTTTCAACTGTTTTTTTCATCATTAAACTTGTTCCTGAACCATTCGCACACGATACTAATACTCTCATCTTAAACTCTCCTCTGATTAGTTATTTTCTTTATTTTCACTGTATTTGTCGTAATCATTAACAATTAAGAAGTAATTTTCTGGATCACGTTTGTATTGTAATTGAGGGATAATAACTAATAGTAGAACGACCACTACAATACCGGCATAGCCTAATACTTTCATAATCACAGTGAAGGCTGGCCAAACTGTTGCCCAGTCAAACATTCCTAGGTAACCGCCAAATGGTGATAAACCAATCCATGTTGCAAATATTGCAGACCCAAGCACTTGAATAATCCCTGATAAGAAAGGTAAAATACAGGCCGCTTTTAAACCGCCACGATTATTTGCATAAACCGCAATAACAGCATTGTCAAAGAACAGTGGAATAAATCCGGCAATAACAACTGTTGGTGAATTGAATAAAATTAATAAACCGATTGTTAGGAATTGACCTAGCGAGCCAAATAAGAAACCAAGCGTGACAGCATTAGGTGATCCAAAACCGAATGTTGCTGCTACATCGATACCAGGAACCGCACCAGGTAAGATTGTGTTTGAAATCCCTTGGAAACTTTCTGTTAATTCAGATACGAATGTTCTAACACCTAATTGTAAAATAGCTAGGTAAACCGCAAAGTTTAATGCAGTTGTTAAAATATAGAAGAAGAAGCTTTGGTCTGGTTTCATAAATTCACCAGCAACTAAATAATCTTGTCCTAATACAACTAAAATAATGCCGAAGAATAATAACATCAAGATAGATGTTGCGACCATGTTCTCGTTAAAGATTGATAAGAAACCTGGCAGTTTAATATCTTCAATTTTTTTACTTTCTGTCACTTTACCTTTTTTAAGCTCACGTTTACGCATGTTTTCAGCAATACGTCCGGCTAAATAAACACCAAACATTTGTTGATGGGCAATTGCAAACCCTGCCCCTTCTGTTAAATCTTGTGTCATATTTACTGTTAAGTTTGAACCAACTGCCCAATATAAACCTAAGATAAGTCCCATAATTAGTAGTACTGGGATTCTTCCTAAGTCAGGGAAACAAAATAGTAAAATCCAAAAGGCTGTCGCAGCTTGTTGAATTTGAACATTACCAGTTGTAAATACCGCCCGTAGTTTCGTATATTTTTGGAATCTAACTAATAAAATATTCATAACAAAGGCAATTAAAAGAAGTAACATAACATCCCCGAAGGTCCGACCAAAGGTTTCCATCAAACCGTTATCAACCGCGTTTTGTCCAAAATATGGGTCAATAACCATGGCATCTAAATTAAAACGATCTTTTAATCCTGTCAAAATCGGACGGAAGTTATTGACTAAACCGCCAGAACCCACAGCTAAAATTAAGTAACCGACTGTTGCTTTTAGGAACCCAGCTAAACAGTCATACCAAGGGCGTTTTAATAAGATGTAGCCGATTAAAACAATAAACCCAATTAGAAAAGCTGGCTGCGTCAAAATATTATCTGCAAAATATGACCAAATCGTAAATAATACATCTAAAATCTTCTCCATATTAAACCTCCATTTAATAATTAGTTATAAGTGCCTGGTACTCATCGATATTTGTTAACTTTTGTAACTCATCTACTAATCCATCTTCCATTAATAGTTCAGATAAACTAGAAATGTTTTCCATATGCTCTTCTGGGTTTTGAGCAGCTAAAGTAAAGAATACTTTAGCTTTTTTCTCTTCATCAAACACAACTTCCTGGTCAAAAATTGTCAGATTGATTGCTGTCCCATTAATATGGTTACTTCCTTGAGAACTATGAGGCATTGCCACACCTGGAATAATCACAATATATGGACCAAACTCATTCACACAGCCAATCAATTCATCAGCATATTCAGAATCAACAATTCCTTGATCCTCCAATGACTGACAACTGACTTTAATGGCGTTTTGCCACGTGTTTTCTGACAGCGATTCAAACCGCACTAAATCTTTTTCTAAAAACGATTGCAACATATCAACAACTCCTTATAAGAATGATGGGAACGGTGTATCGTTATCAACACTAAAAGCATCTCTAAAACCACGGTAATGGTGATAATGAATCACACCTTTATCTTGTGGGTAAGTAAATGATCCTCCTACTTGCCAAATAAACGGATTAAATTGGTAGTTCAAGCGAGCTTTTTTAAACTCCCACAATATAACAATTTCATTTGGGTCAGCCATAAAATTAGCCCAAATATCATGATGAACTGGGATGACAACTTTTGTATTTAACGACTCTGCCATTCTTAAAATATCAACCGATGTTAATTTATCCGTAATGCCTCGAGGATTTTCCCCAAATGCTCCTAACGCAACATCGATGTCATATTCATTACCATGTTTAGCAAAGCGATTAGAATAATGAGAATCACCAGCATGATAAATATTCCCACCAGTTGTTTGGAATAAATAGTTCACTGCCATTTCATCCATGTCCATTGGAACTTTCCCTTTTAACACAACTTCCGGATCGGGACAGGTCACTAGACATGTTCTATCAAATGCTTCCAAGGCTTTAATCGTAATGTCTTTTACCGCTACCTCATCTTCTGGATGAACAACAATTGTTTTCTCCGCAGGAATTCCCCATTCAATCCAAGTATCAACAACTTGTTGCGGTCCAATGAATTTAGCCTCTGGACAATTATTATGAACACAAGCAGCCGTATTCACATCTAAATGATCTGAGTGAATATGTGTCACAACTAAAGCATCTACATCTTTAATTTCAAACGGATCAATCACAAATGGTTGGACACGTAAGTTAGGTTGTAATTCTTCAACACCACTCATCCGCATCATTTGATGCCCTTTTTTCATTTTTCCTGCACCATGTGACCGTTTACCTGTCCCTGTCCACAGATCACATAAAATATTCGTACTAGCTTCACTCTTAATCCAAATACCCGTACAGCCTAACCACCACATTCTAACGTTCCCCTCTGGAACAACTGCTTCTGAAATTTCTTCATTTAACCATGTACCCCATTCTGGAAAAACTGAATTCATCCAATTTTCTTTGCTCACATCTGTCACTTTCAAATCTGACAACTCCTTTCTTGTATATCCTTATTATGATACAATCCTCCTGTAAGCGATTTCACGATATAAGGTTTTTTTCTCTTTTTTTTCGATATACATGATTGTTTTATGGTTTTTTTATGACTCTTTGAAATGAAAGGTGATCCGATGAAAAATTCAAAAAAAATTATCTTTGATCGACACGAAAAAATAATTAATTTATTAAAGCAAAGTGAATCAGCCCTCGTCACCGATATAGCACGATTGATGGACTGCTCTATTAACACAATTAGACGGGACTTAAACTTTCTAGAAGAACAAGATAAAATTATTAAAAAGCATGGTTATGTGTTGTTAAATCCTGAATATTCACCTAATGTTGATCAATTCGGTCCACGTAAAATAAAAGAAGCGATAGCTAAACAAACCTCTTCACTGATTAAAAAATTCGATACTATTTTTATTAATAGTAGTACGACTGCGCTGCAAACGCTAAACTTCATCAATTATCAAAATAATACAATTATCACGAATAACTTAAATATATCAACACTCACTCTCCCCAGCACTTGCCACGTAGTCCTAACTGGGGGCGAACTAAGAAACACAAAAAGAGCCCTAACAGGGATAGATGCACTTAGTCTTCTGAGAGACAAGTATGCAGATATCTGTGTTATGGGCTGCTATGGTATATCTTTAGAAACGGGACATGTCTTTTCATCTTCAACTAATGAAAGTCAAATTAATCAAATGATGGTCAAACACACGCGTGGTGTAAAAGTCTTACTTGCTGATTACCGGAAGTTTAATAAAGAATCAGAAGAACACTTTGCTAACATCTCTAACTTTGACTACATCATTACCGATTCTTTCCTACCTAATATTTACATCCAACAAATTGAAAAATGTGGGGTTCAGTTGATACAGGTTAGATTGTAATGCTAACATAACAACTTAATATAATGTGATTAATCAAGTGTAATATACAATATATTACACTTTTATTTTGTTTACTGGACTGAAATTATTTTATAAAAAAACATGTAAAATCTATTTAGTTGGCGGTCAGAAACAACCACTAAAAAAAGATTCCACATGCTGATCTTTGTCATAATAAAAATTCATTTTATATGTCTATATCATTTTGCTTAATCTGTTACTTCATCTGAAACCTTGGGTGATAATGTTGTTCCCCAATTACTAATGATACGGTGTTTAACTAGCGGAATATCCGACTTATCGTAAATTGTCCGCCACCATTCCCAAGCTAATCCCGTACACTCTTCAGCTTTAATTCTTAGATTTCTGACATTTCCTTTCAGCTGAATAGTCGTTGCGAAATGTGCTGTTAAATTATCATCATTTCTTTCCCATGAACGAGGTGTTAAAACTTCATTGCCTTCTTCATCGTAACTTAGCTCATCCCAATATAGATGATACTTTATGACATAGGCCCCTGAATGATCTAAGGTTACCGCCCCATCTTTATATTCATTAATTTTTGTTTCAACATACTCTGTTTGATTACTAATTGTTGCAGCAGAGTTATCTTTTAAAAATGATGTTGTATAAGAAATTGGAACGGATGGATTTAATTTACCATAGCGACTTCCTTCTTGAATAATCTCTTTTAAGTCTTCGATTTTACCGCTCACGACTTTAGAAGCTTGTCCCGCATCTCCACCTAGAATAACCGCTGTAAAGGAGCTATTATTTAGAATACTTTGATATTCTGTATTTTGACTAATGTCTACCCCTTTTATGGCTGCCGCAAAGGCATTTTGAACCTCATTACTTTTACTGCTCGTTTCCAACTTAACGTACATTGAACGACCATAAGCCACATTTGAAACATAAACAGGTGGCGTTTGCGAGTTCACTCCCTTTTTAACTAAATAGTCAGTTGTTATACTACTATCAAAAACATCACCAGGGTTTTCTGGCGTATCCATATTCACTGTGTAATAAATTTGTTTAAAGTTAACAATTTGGACCTGTTTCTCCCCACTGGTCACAGTTGAAAAATCTAAATTTAATGGCACTTTCAGCTTTTCAAATGATAAGCCAAATTTTGCTTTCAGTTGTTCCATACTGTAAGCCATACTGTCGCTGTATTCAATACGTGCCGCAACGTTTGGATAATCTCCTGCATACTTTTCATTCCACGTACTTAATAAATTATTAACTGAGCTTTGAACCGTACTTTCTTTTGGATTCTCAACTTTAATTTGATTATCACCATCTTTCATTCCTGGTAAATCAACGCTCAGTGTCAATGGGGCTCTTTTACCCGAAATAATTGTTGGTTTATTTTCAAGAAGTCCAGAATCAGCCTTCAACAATGCTCCTGGGAATACCTTATTACTTGTAGAATTAATTACTGAAATATCGGCTGAACCATTCGATAATTGTTTTTTTTCACGTTGTAAAACAATGAACGAACCATTTTTACGATAGCTTGATGTTGGCAAAACATTTTCAACCAACTCTCCGTTATGCGCTAATATTTCTCGGTTATCATAATCTAAACTCGAAATATAATCATCGGCTGACTGCTTGCCTTGTTCGCTTGCTTCAACCCCTAAGCTAGCATTAAATCCTAAAGAACTAAATCCTAATACAACACCAGTAGTTATTTTCATTAAATTTGTTTTCATTGCAATTTTGGCTTGCTCTTAAGAATAAGCTCTCCCCTCTCCTAATTTATAAACCATCATGATGTATGCATATCTTATGCTATGAGTGGCTATTTAGCAATTTTTTTTTAAGTCTTTTAAGTTGTTAAAAACCTATTAAAAAAGCCTCAAATGGTGGGGGATTTCTATTTTCTATTTAGAAGATTAGACTTAGTGAACAAAAGAAAATTAATATTTATTTCATCTTTTGATCTTGATTTTCAAACTTGCTGCCAGCTGATTGACTAACAAATTTGTGAGCTTCTTGTTAAACCAGTTTATTTAATAACAAAAAACAGACCTATAATTATAATTTATAGGTCTGTTGAAATCTATGATTTGTTAACAAATGGTTTACTTGCTCAACATCTCTTTAACGACTTCGTCTTGCACTTCGATTCCGGCTGCTTCGACTTTAGCAATAGCTTCTGAGAAGTTTGGTAGGAATTCTTTGTGGGCGATTAATAGTTCATCTAAGATACGTTTAGCTGTTTCTCCTGAACGGACTAACGGATTAATTGTGAAGGCTTGTAAAGCTAAACCATAGTCACCTGTGATGGCTGCTTCAATCGTCACAAGTTCCATGTTCTTCATAACTTGCAACCAACCTTTTTCTGCTGGTGGTAATGTTCCAAAAGCAATCGGTAACGCTCCAGCAGCACCGACGAACGCTGAAACTTCGACAACACAATCAGGTTCTAAATCTGGTACAGCCCCATTATTTTTAGTTGATACCACAATGTGTGTCCCTTTATTAGCATAGATTGAAGCAATTGTTTCGCAGGCTGCATCTGAATAATGTGCTCCCCCACGTTTAGATAGTTGTTCTGGTTTGTGGTCTAACTCTGGATCTTTGTATAACTCGAATAACTCTGCTTCTGTTTGTTTGACTTGTTGCGCACGCGTTCCAATTGTCTTGTACTCTTCTAAAGCATGTTCAAGCATCTCTTCTTCACGGTAATAATAACGGTGATAGCCACATGGAATCATCCTCATTGCATCAAGCTGTTCTCTGAAAAAAGCCATTGCAAAAATATTAGCCGGAATACCTGAATCCTCACTATACATTTTATCAATGATATCCATCGTCACATCTTTACCTGTGTTATCAGAAACCCGGTGCCAATGGAAATGGTTCAAACCTGCAAATTTATAAACTAAATCATCGATTGTTTTATCTAACATTTTTGGTTCCATCATCATAGCGCCTACAGGAACGTTACATAATCCGATAACTTTATCCCATTTACCATGACGTACGATCGCTTCTGTCACCATACCTGCCGGATTCGTAAAGTTAATCAACCAAGCATCTGGACACAAACGTTTCATATCTTCTACGATCTCTAAGATAACTGGAATCGTTCTAAATGCTTTAAACATTCCACCTGCACCATTAGTTTCTTGTCCAACCATGCCATAGTAAGCAGGAATCCGTTCGTCTTTCACCCGTGCATCTAATAAACCAACACGGAATTGTGTTGTCACGAAATCAGCATCTTTTAATGCTTCTTCACGGTCTAATGTTAAGTGAACTTCAACATCGTATGGTGAAGCATCCCACATCCGTTTAGCCATAGCACCAACGATTTCTAATTTTTCTTTCCCAGCTTTGATATCTACTAACCAAATCTCACGAATTGGTAGTTCATCGTAACGTTTAATAAAACCTTCCATTAATTCTGGCGTATAACTTGATCCCCCACCAATTGTGGCAATCTTAATTCCTTTTTTATCAGTCATTATCTTTACACACTCCTTAATTAGTTTTACTTACACTGATAGTTTACGAAAGCCTAGGTGCGATTTCATTTGATTTTTTGCGAAAGAAAATTAATTCTCAAAAAAGTCGAAATAAAGCCTCTCTTTTGTAAATTTTTAGGTATTTTTTAGCCATAGAAATGACAATTCTGACATAATACGCTAAACTAAAAGAAAGCGTTATCACAATTGTTTCATCTCTGTTTGAAAGGAGTCTATATGCTACTAACTGAAAAATTACAGAACCCAATATTTTCTAAAACAGAATGCGTTGTCATTGATTACTTATTAGAACAACGTTTATTACTTAGCCAGCAAACCATCAAAGATATTTCAAAAGCCACATTCACAAGTCCTTCTACCCTTATCAGAATTTCTCATAAAATGGGATTTGATGGTTGGAAAGCATTTAAACAAGAATTACTTCATGAACTTGATTATTTAGATAACCATTTCCAAAGTATTGATGCAAACTTTCCTTTCAAACAAAATGATGGCTTTACTAAAATATCAGGCAAACTTGGCAGTCTTGTACAAGAAACTATCAATGACACTTTAACTTTATTGAATCATGATGATTTATCAGCTGCCGTTCGTCTATTAGAAGAGGCTCCACAAATTAAAATCTTTACTAGTAACATTAATATTTATTTAGCCCAAGACTTTTGTCATAAAATGAATCGCATCAATAAAAATGTTTCTATCATTAGTCTTGACGGGGAAAAAGTTTGGGAAGCCTCTCATGCTGATTCGTCTGTTTTAGCTATTCTTATTTCTTATAGCGGTGAAACACAGTCAATCACCCATCTCTTGCCTATCTTCAAAAAAAATAAAGTGAAAACTTTGGCTTTAACCAATATGGGTGACAACACTATTTCTAAATTTTCCGACTGTACCTTAAAAATCTCGACACGCGAAAAACTCTATTCAAAAATAGCTGGTTTTAGCAGCCACTATTCGATCTGTTTTCTGCTAGATACACTTTATTCTGCTCTATTTTCTCTTAATTATGAAGAGAATTTTAAACAAAATCTGACTGTTTCACAATTAAACGATCCACGATTTTCACATTTAGATGCTCTAAAAGAAGACTAAACAAAAGGATACCTGATGTCAGGTATCCTTTTTAATTTAGGCCAAATCTTGACCATTTGTGGCGATGACTTTTTTATACCAATCAAATGATTTTTTCTTTTTACGATCTAATGTCCCGTTGCCATCATTATCTTTATCTACATAGATAAAGCCATAACGTTTTTTCATTTCACCAGTTCCGGCAGAAATTAAATCAATACAGCCCCACATTGTGTAACCCATCAATTCCACACCATCATCAATGGCATCGGACATTGTCACAACGTGCTCTCTTAAATAATCAATTCGATAATCATCAATGATGTTCCCATCTTCATTAATTTCATCTACAGCACCTAAACCATTTTCAACGACCATTAATGGAATTTGGTAACGGTCATATAATTTATTTAATGTATAACGTAAGCCGATTGGATCAATTTGCCAACCCCAATCACTTGCTTCTAAATAGGGATTTCTAACCCCACCCATTAAATTACCTGCTGTTAATTCCGTTCCTTGGTCAGTACTTGCACAGTTTGTTGAATAGTAAGAGAATGAATAAAAATCAACTGTTCCTGCTGATAAAATCTCTTGATCATTTTCTTCAAACTTAATCTCTACATCATTTTCAGCGAAATAATTTTTAATAAAATATGGGTACTCACCTTTCACATGGATATCTCCACAAAAATTATTCATATGATTATCCCAATGTTGTACCAACATCATATCTGTTGGTTTTGGATTTAGCGGATAGAATGTCATGTGCGCCAACATACAACCAATTTCAAATTCAGGATTGATTTTATGCCCTTCAATAACAGTCTTAGCACTTGCCACAAAAACATGGTGCAACGCTTGATAACGTTCTTGTAAATTATCAACTGGATCATGAGTATCCACTGTATCTTCGTTTAACATCCCTAGAACATTTAACGCACCGAATGGTAACGTCGCAAAATTAATTTCATTAAACGTTAACCAGTATTTCACCTTATCTTTATAACGTGTCATAACAGTTGTTGCATAGTTAACAAAGAAGTCCACTACGCGTCGATCAGAAAAACCATTATATTTTTCGACTAGGGCATAAGGAATTTCAAAATGGCTAAGCGTAACCAGAGGTTCAATACCGTGTTTTATACACTCATCAAACACCTTATCATAAAATTCTAAGCCTGCTTCATTCGGTTCTTGGTCATCACCATTTGGAAAGATTCTGCTCCAAGCGATTGATAGTCTAAATACTTTAAAACCCATCTCAGCAAACAGAGCAATATCTTCTTCATAACGATGGTAAAAATCAACAGCTTCATGACTTGGGTAATATTCACCCTCTAAAATTTTACGATCAAAACTTCTCTTTTTCGTTAAACTGCCACCACGTAAATGATCGCAGATACTTGGCCCTTTGCCATCAACATCCCATGCACCTTCACATTGGTTAGCTGCTACTGCGCCACCCCATAAAAATTTATCTGAAAATACCACTTCAATCATCCTTTCATAATAAAGACATTTTATTTGATTCTTACTAAGTCAATAAGGTCAATAATTCATCACCAACTGTTGTTTGTTTTGTTTCCATTGGAATAATATCTAAGAAATCAGCAGTATTTGTAACAATCACTGGTGTTTCTAAAGAGTACCCTTTTCCTTTAATCGCATCGATATCAAACTCAACTAATAATTGACCTTTTTTGATTTTTTGACCCTCTTCAACATGAGTGACAAAATGTTCACCTTCTAGTTTGACTGTGTCCATTCCGATATGAATCAAAATTTCACTACCGTTATCAGAAATCAACCCTATCGCATGTTTAGTTGGGAACACCGTTAAAACTGTTCCATCACAAGGAGAAAATACTTTTCCTTCCTTTGGATTAATTGCAATACCATTACCAATAATCCCTTGCGAAAATGCTGAATCTGATACTTCACTTAAAGGGATAACATCACCTTTAATGGGGGCTACTAACATATCTTTTTTCACTTCAATTTTTTCATTTGTTTTAACTGCATTTACTTCATCAACTTTGTCATCTTTAAACATAGCGTAGGCTAATACGAAACTTACAACCATTGCTGCAACAATTGCAATTCCAGCTTCTATTACACCAGAAGCTGAATTTTTCACAGGATCCATCATACCAGGTAAAGCAAAGATTCCCATACCAGCCATTGTGAACATTTGCGTTCCGAAGAACCCAATAATTGCAGAATAAACTGCCCCACCAATACACGAAATAATAAACATTTTAATACGTGGTAACGTTACCCCGTAAATAGCAGGTTCAGTTACACCAAAGACACCTGAAATCCAAGCGGGAAAAGCAATATTTTTAAGCTTGCGATTTTTTGTTTTCATCCAAATAGCAAACACAACTGCTGTTTGTGCAAACGATACACCTGTAATTAATGCCATGAACAAATCGGGCTTACCTGATAATAAATTCATTAATGATGGAATTAAAATCACCATATGTACTCCAAATAAAACAAAGACTTGCCAAAGTCCGCCAACAACAATACCTGCTAAAACTGGACTGAATACAATAATAGCGTTAATTGCTTGGCCAATAACCGTACCAATCATATTAGCGGCTGGTCCAATTAAGGTGAACCCAATTGGGACAACAATTAATAAAACAAGCATCGGTACAATAAATGTTTTTACTACATCTGGAACAATTTTATTAAAGAAGCGCTCTAACGGAGCTGCTAAGGCAACAATTAAAATAACTGGTAAAACACTTGTCGTATATGTAACATTCATCGTATGGCCAAAGAATGTTAAGTCAACACCATTTATTGAGGGATGACATAATATTGCTCCGATAACCATACCTAAGAATGGATTAGCCTTCAGCTTATTAGCTGTGTTATAACCCAAAATTACTGGGAAGAAAAAGAACATCCCGTCGCCAATTGCATTGACAAGTACGTAATAAGAACTGTCCATCGCGTATGCACCGAAGATTACTAATAAGGTATTTAAACCTTTTATAATCCCTGACGCAGACAGAATAGCAATGGACGGCATCATAATTCCTGAAACAATATCAAAAAACTTATCTTGGAAACTCATCTTCTTATTATTTTCAGCTGGTGCTGAATCAGCTGAAATTCCAGCGACTTCATTCACCAATTTGTAAACATCAGGAACATGATTTCCAATAACAACTTGATATTGTCCTCCGGCTTTCATGACTGTTACAACACCATCCATATTTTTTAGGACATCATCATTAGCTAAAGACTCATCTTTTAAATTAAAGCGTAACCGAGTTACACAGTGGCCTAATGAAATAATATTTTCTTTTCCACCAACCTGTTTAACAATCTCAATCGCTAATTCTTCATATTTTCTCACTTCAAATTCCTCCATCACTTTTAATTTTGATTAAAAATAGTCTGAAGGTGTGGCCAACTTAATGTAACCATCCAGTTTTATCCAATTGTTTACCTCAGCCCTCCTTTGTTTAAAAGTTATATAAGACACCATTTCTGATGTATTAATCTAATTCAGTCTTATAAATCAATCTTTCAATATGAATCGTCAAATATAATTTTTCATCATCTGACACAGTATAGTGATAGTTATTTTGTAAGTACTCACTAATCTTCTCAACACAAGCATAGGCATTAATATACTTACATTTAATAATTTCTAGTAACTCACTTTCATTATTAGCAGCTGCTTTTTTGTTCGTTGTTAATCTCAAAGCAAAGAACTTTAAATGCGTTACAAACCGATGATAGTAGATGGACTCCATATCAAAGTCCATCTGAAAATGATACTTGACGATATTTGATATTTCTTGCATCAAATTCGTTAACTCATAAACTGTTTCCAAATCTTCATCCATACTGGCATTTACTAAATGAAGACTAATAAAACCTGCTTCATCAATTGGTAAAGATATCGCTAACTTTTTATAAATAATCGCCAATGCCTCTTTACCGACTTTAAATTCTTCTGGATAAAATCGTTTAATATCCCAAAGCATCGGATTTTTCAAACATAAACCTTCTTTAAAACGACTGACTGTCGTGTAAATGTGATCACTCAATGACAGATAAATGCTTTCATGAAGCTTTTTATTTAAGGACTCTTCTGCGAAGGAAATGATACTATTACTAATCTCAAAATAATCAATAGGGATTTCTTTTAGGATTGCTTCCATGCGACTATCGTTTTCAAAGTCTTTGGTTACAAATATTTTTTCAACTCTATCAGGATCAATTTCCAGCCCCACTTTTTTATTAAAGGATATTCCTCTACCTGATACGATAATTTCTTGTCCTTCAGCATCTCTAGAAAATACAACATTATTATTGACTACTCTTTCAATTAACATTCGTATTCCTCCCTCAGAAAATAAAAACACCTATCTATAGAATAAATAGCTAAAGAACTGCTAAATATACTATAAATAGGTGTAGCTTACCCGATCGCAATAACTATCCATGTCGTCATTATGACATAAAACACCTATCCATGTAAACCCTTACATTTTATTTTTCCAAATTTTTTTGAACAAGAAATTCTGTGCCTCTATAGCTTCAGATGCCTGCTCTTTTTAATCAATTGCTTTGGGGCTGTTTTCCAATTGTAACGCTTTGTTATCTTGCATTTTAAAGAATGGGTAATAAATGGCGACGGATAGTATAATTTCTAAAATTTGGAATACAGATCCTCTCCACCCTGACAAGACAAACCCTGAAAAAATTGGGGGCATCGTCCACGGAACTAAAATACCATTCGTAATTGGGACAATGTTTAGCTTCATCACAATGTATGTTAAAATTCCCAAAACTTGTGGCGTTAAGATAAATGGAATCATCATAATCGGATTTAAAACAATTGGCACACCAAAAATTAACGGTTCATTTATGTTAAATAAAGCTGGTCCAAATCCTAATTTACCTAATGTTTTATATTGCCGTGACTTCGCAAACCAAAAACAAACGATAGCTAAGCCAATTGTTCCAGACGTTCCCCCAAGTTTAATAAAATTACTATAAAATTGAAGATTGACAATATTAGGTAAGACCCCACCCGTTGCAAAAGCTTCAGCATTCTCAACAGATAATGCTGTCCAAATTGGAGTCATAACCGCCAACATAATATTGGAACCATGAATACCAAAACACCATAACAACGATTCAAAAAATAGTAATATAATTACCGCAGGTAGCGAACTTCCTAGAGATAACAATGGTTTTTGCAAGACTTGGAAGATAAAATCATGGGCTGTTAAAAAAGGAGTTAAGGCAAACCCTATTCTAATGAAGTTAAAAATAATACCCACAAAAAGCGCTGGGATAAGTGCTGAAAATGAGTTCGCAACATTAGGTGGAACTGAATCTGGCATCTTAATCTCCCACCCACGTTTAATGACTACATTAAAAATTTCTACCGCTAATATGGCAGCAATCATTCCAATAAACAACCCCGCCGCACCAAAGTTCCCAACGGGTAAACCATCTAAGCCATTTGTATCTTTTACTAAAGGTGTCAGGATAAAGAAAGCGAATAGCGAAACAACTTGTGCTCCACCAGTATCTAGCTCATAATGTTTTGATAAACTTTTAGAAATCCCTAAAACAACAAAGATTGTCATTAAGTTCATCGACATGTTATTAACAGTTAAGAAGTAACTAGTCCAATCGTCACCTAGTATTTTCTGCATGAAATTAAGATAAGGATCAAACGGCAATTGGGTGATTAATAAGAAAATAGAACCAATAATTAATAAAGGCATAACTACAAAAAAACCATCTTTAATAGCAGCTAAGTAGCGATTACTATCAAGTTTCATCGCAATAGGCACTAATCTTTTTTCAACCTGATTCATAAATTTATCCACTGACAACATCCTCTCTCTGTTGACTCATTAGGACTGACACTTTTTTATTCCATCTCGGCTAATAATTTTTGAGCAAGTTTCATGATGACGGGACAATCGCCCATCGCGTATGCCATTGAATCAATTGTGGCACATGGCATCTTTGTTAAAGTTTTGATTTCATTCAATCTATATCTAACTTGAGGGCCTAATAAGATCATGTCATAATCGTTTGCTTGCTCTTTATACTGACCTAAACCAACCGCCTTAACAGCTAAAGGAATCCCTTCTTCTGACCAATACTCTTCCATCTTTTTAACTAATAAGCTTGTGGACATACCACCTGCACAGACTAATAATATTTTCATAAGCTACCTCCTAGTTTTGACGATCACGATACAACAAAATAATTTCCTTAATTAGTTCATTTGCTAAAAGACTTGTCATGAAGTGATCTTGAGCATGAATCATTAACAAGCTAATATCTTGTTCTTCACCACTTGCTTCTTTTATTAAGAGTTCCGTTTGAGTGTTATGTGCGACATCAATGGCTTCATTAGATTTTTCCATCAATTCATCAGCTTCCTCGAATTGACGATTCTTCACTCGTTTAAGGGCACCAAATGCGTAAGACCTACCATCACCAGAATTTGCAATCAACTTCATCGCAAACCGTTCACTTGTTGAGTTTTCAACCAATCTTTCCTCACCCTTTCTCAAATTAGAAAGCAACAATAAAACGACGAATATAATCCAAAGCTTACTGTCTACGTTTCAAGCAAACAAAAAAGAGGCTGGACAGTAGTGTCCAACCTCTTTGACATATCTAAATAAGCTACCACCCGACTAAGCGTTAAGCGTAACTTGTACGCGAAAATGGTACGCAATCCATTTACAATTATCCCGTCAAATGATACATTTCTAGTATGGCAACTGAGGTAGACAACTAGTGTATCTACTTCAGGCTCACTGGTGGGATTGCCGTCCTACCATTGAGTGCCTTTTTATTATGCAATTATATTCGTCTTGCCGCCATTGTATAGGTAGAAAGGGCGAACAGTCAAGGAAAATATTCCTATAATAATCTTAGATAATTAATAAAATAATCTTTGGTAAGGACCATTATAATCCATTAGAGACTCTATTATGAGCTCACTTTGAAAACCAAGTTCTTTCAATAAGTAATAATCAGTTATACATCGTAACTTAATTATTATATCAATAATCTCACTGATTTCTTGATATCTATCAGGATAATTATTTTTATCCCCACCATGTGTTAAATAATTTCTAGTCTCCGTAATTCTCTTTGAAACTTTCGATATTTCTTTACCATTTCTAAAGAGGTTTCGGAGATCGTCAGGTACACTCTTTAACAATTTAGAAATTTTTCCAGAAAAAGATGGTTCTTCTTTAACGAAAGAGAGTTGGCTTTTCAATTCATCTTTAACTGGATTCTCTTCAAATTCTTTTTCAATAAATTCCAACACTTTATTTTTTTTATAAAGAAATTCCTTATTCACTTCAGGTTCTGTATACACATAAGTTCTATGGTACATTTCTAGTGTTTTACTGATATTTACTAAACTTTTTATAGCAAAAGTAGGTAAGATTTTATCGCTAATATAGTTTTCAATTATTGGTTCTATTTTTTCTCTTTGATCAAAAAAACATTGATATAATTTATTGAAATTATTACTATACTCTTTATAATCAATCAATGGACTTCTAATTTGTTTTAAAGATTCCACACCCTGTTGGATGAAAAATAATCTATATATTTTTATCTTCAGCGGGTTTTTATCCGGTTCAATACACTCTAGATACTCAATCTGTTGATATTTTCCTAAAACTAAAGCAAGAAGACGGTTAATTTCAAAAACTACTTTTTTATATTCACTTATTGATAAACTCTCTTCTTTAGAATTATTAGACAGTTCCAAACTATTTTTTATAATAAAGGATACATCTGGCAATTGATATTTTTCTGTAATAAGTGTCTTTTCTGAAATTAAATAGTTTTTATTTTCTATTTTGATATCAGTCATCTCATTTTTTACGTCTGAATTCGGCATCACAGATTTGCCTACATTTGAATAATAATCTTTTTCAATCCAATCATTCATCCCTACAAATGAAAAACTACATTTTTTTGTTCTTAATGTATCTAATGATGAAACATATTCTAAATTTGATGAAATCATCAAGTTTGAACGATACTCCGATATTTTAAAACCCGAACTATGATTGCTAAATCGATTTTGACATACATCAAAAAAAGAGAGCCTCTCTCCACACTCAGTAAGACAGTGAACTACATCAAATTGATTTAATTTCCCAAAATCTAATGGAGTATCAACATTAAAATCATCAAATAAAGTAATAACTATCCCTGTATCACTATACTCAACAACACCGTTTGCCCAATCCTCATTATCTTCAACTTGAGATGGTAAAAAAAATAGTCCTTTTACTGACATATCACTCTGTAAATCTGTTTTTAAAAATTTTTTATTCATGATACACCTCTTCTCTTTAATATTTTAAATTCTACCGCATTATTCCATACACCGCCACATACGCATTAATTTTATTTCTTTATATGATAAATCTCCCATAAAAATGCTATACTACCCTTAAGGATGTGATTAACATGAATGAAACTCAAAAGGAAAAAGCCATGCGTTTGATTGCTCAGAAGCAAGGTAAGACACCCGTTGGTTCTGCTACAACTGAAACTGGACACACGGTTCACGCTCAGAAGAAACCAACAAATAGCTTCTCAACAACTAAAGCTACTAAAAAGTATATGAAAAAAAGCCCCCACTAATGTGGTGGCTTTTTTATTTTTAAATTTAGTCTTTCTCGTCTAGTCTTTTGTATAAACTAATAACTTCTTTAGCAATATCCGAAAAAGCAATGCTAGTCATTAAATGATCTTGACTGTGAATTAATAACAGTGAAATATCTGGTGCTGATCCTTGCGCTTCTGCTGTTAGCAAGCCCGTTTGAGAATGATGCGCCTCGACAAGTGCATCATTCGCATAGTTGATTTTCTTTTCCGAAGATTCAAAATCCCCTTCTTTAGCCGCTTGGATTGCCTCCATTGCTTCACTTTTTGCATTTCCGGCATTTATAATGATCCCCATAATCATTTCAAGTGTTCCTTGCCCCATCTATCTCACCTATCTTTTTTTATTTTTCAATGACTGATAGTGCTGCCTCTAAGACTTTACTACCGTTCATCATGCCATAATCTTTCATTTCGATAACCTCTACTGGAATCCCTTTAGTTGCAACTTTTTTCTCGAATTGTGATTTCATAAACCTAACTTGTGGACCTAACAAAAGAATATCAATTTTTTCAGAATCGTCTTGTAATTTCACATCCGCTTCTGAAGCTGCTACAGCAAAAATATCAGCTTGAATGCCTTTTTCAGTAGCTGCCTGTTCCATTTTTGAAACTAATAAGCTTGTACTCATTCCAGCAGAACATACTAGCATAATTCTTTTCATATCTTTCTCTCCTTTTCATTAAGTGTCTCAGTCACGTCAGTTAATTTGATCCGTCGCATACAACACTGCTCCAATTAAATTAGAGTCATTTTTAAATTTACACGGCATTATTTTAGTTGGTGCCAATGCTTTTAACTGCGACTCAACCTCAAAATCAAGATGATTCCGGATCTTTTCAATCAACCAATCTTCCTCGCTGACGCCACCACCAATACAAATTATTTCTGGATTATAAAAGGCGATCACCATCCGTAATCCAAGAACAATATTTTGGCACCAGTCATTAACGATTTGAATCGCATAGGTATCTTTTGCTACATATTTTTTTAAAATGTTTGCTCCCGAGTGTTGCTTATCTTGTACCGTAACACCCTTGTTGTAACTCTGAATCAAAGCATTTACTGAGCAAATTCTCCCTAAACCCACTGTTTTATTTTGCTCAATCGCAATCGGAATATGTGAAAATTCTCCAATGATGTTATTTCTGCCTGCTACAATATCTTCCCCTATACAGTAGCACCCTCCAACACCTGTTCCTAACAGCCAATAAACACTTGACTCTGAGCCTACACCATTCCCCAACTTCATTTCACAGTATCCCGCTGCATGCCCATCATTTAATGCTCTAACCGGGCGATTTAATCTACTTTGAACTTCATCATTTATGGTAGTCCCCATCATAATTCGACAGTTTTCTGATGCCTTTGACATCACTTTCGACTCTTTAGAAATGACTCCTGGTGCACAGACACCTACACAAGAAATACTACTAACATCTAGTCCTTTGCACAGATAATCATAAAACTCTGATTGACTATGACATAGCCGTGTCTTTTTTTTCCATTTCTTAATAACCTGATACTGCTCATCAAGAATCCCATATTTTATGAATGTTCCACCGATATCAATTCCTAAATAATTTTTCATTCCTTATTACCTAGTTAAGCTAATTCCGAAGCAACAGCGTCTTTTATAGTTACTCCTTCTTTTTCAAGCCGTTCAATTGTATCAGCAAAATTAGGTAAGTAGTCTTTATGAGCAATGAATAACTCATCCATTATTTTTTTCGCATCTTCCCCGGCTCTAACTAGTGGATTAATTGTAAAAGCTTGTAGCGCTAAGCCGTAATTGCCAGTAACAGCTGCTTCAATTGTCACAAGCTCCATATTCTTCATCGCTTGTAACCAGCCACGTTCTGCTGGTTCTAAAGAACCATAAGCAATCGGTAAGGCTCCTGCTGCCCCCACAAATGCCGATACTTCCACAACACAATCTGGATCTAAATCTGGAACTGCACCATTATTCTTAGTCGAAACAACAATGTGTGTTCCTTTATTGGCATAGATAGAGGCAATTGTCTCACATGCAGCGTCAGAATAATGTGCCCCGCCACGTTTAGCTAACTGCTCTGGTTTATGATCTAATTTAGGATCTTTGTATAACTCGAACAATTCTGCTTCGGTTTCTTTTACTTGTTGCGCACGCGTTCCAATCGTGTTGTATTCATTAATCGCACTTTCTAACATTTCTTGCTCACGATAATAATATCTGTGATAACCACACGGAATCATTTTCATTTGAACTAATTGATCTTTAAAGAATGGCACATTATGAATGTTGACAGGAATTCCTGCATCTTGACTAAACATTTTGTCGATAATTTCTAACGTAACATCCTCACCTGTATCTTTTGTTACTTTATGCCAATGGAAATGGTTTAAGCCAGCAAATTTATAGATAAGGTTATCCAAAGTCGTATCTAACATGCCCGGCTCTTTCATCATGGCACTGACAGGTACATTACATAACCCCATAACTTTATCCCATTTACCATAACGAACAATCGCTTCTGTTACCATTCCAGCAGGATTTGTAAAGTTAATCAACCAAGCATTTGGACAAAGACGCTTCATATCCTCAACAATATCTAAAATCACAGGAATTGTTCTAAACGCTTTAAACATTCCTCCTGCCCCGTTCGTTTCTTGTCCCATCATGCCATAGGATAAAGGAATACGCTCATCTTTAACTCGAGCATCTAATAAGCCCACTCGGAACTGTGTCGTCACAAAATCAGCATCTTTTAATGCTTCTTCACGATTGAGCGTTAGGTGAACGTCCACATCATAAGGAGAGGCCTCCCACATTCGTTTAGCCATTGCCCCAACGATTTCTAATTTTTCTTTTCCTGCTTCAATATCTACTAACCAAATTTCGCTAATCGGTAATTCATCATAGCGTTTAATAAAGCCTTCCATTAACTCTGGTGTGTAACTTGATCCTCCACCAATGGTTGCTATTTTAATCCCTTTCTTTGTCATACTATTCGCTCCCTTTCAATTCATTTTTTAAAAATAATTTATCTTGTTTTACCATAAATGGATAGTAAACCAATGTTGACATTACAATAATAACTACTTGAACTAAGACACCTTTAAACCCTTGTAAAATGAAGCCTGAAAGAATTGGCGGCATTGTCCAAGGCACTTGAACCGCAGTAAAGGGATCTAAGAACCCTATAAAAATTGATAAGTAAATAATTGTAAAAGTAATGATTGGTACTAGGATAAACGGTATTAATAAAATTGGATTATAAACAATTGGTAAACCAAAAATCATTGGTTCATTAATATTGAAAATCCCTGGTAATAAAGATAGTTTTGAAACTTCTTTAAATTGTTTAGATTTCGCACGTAATAATACGGCAATGATTAAACCTAGCGTAACGCCAGTTCCACCAATTTTCACAAAATAATCAAGTACTTGAGGTGTCATAATATAAGCACCTTCTTTGACCGATAATGCTCCCTCTTTCAACAATTCAGAGTTGGCAATTGAATTGGCTGTTATAATCGGTAAGATTGGCCCCATTACAATATTCGGTCCATGCAAGCCCATCCAAAAAAGTAACGCACACAGAACAACCATGATTACGCCACCAACATAAGTATCAGTTAAACTTTGCATTGGTTTTTGCATAGACGTAAAGATAAACTCTGTTAACGTTGTCCCAAAGTGATTGAAAATATAGAAAATGATTGCTGTTCCTAAAATAATAGCGAAACCTGGAATAACTGCCACAAATGCATTACTTACACCTTGAGGCACCCCTTCAGGCATTTTAATCGTAATTTTTTTCTTAACAAAGTAACAGAATATATAAGAAGAAACTAACCCCACAATAATTGCGGTAATAACTCCTTGTCCACCTGTCCAAACTTTTGGAATAACACCTGAAACAACCTCGCCACTTTCACTACTCACCGTAGATGCAGTTAAGATAGTAAATGACACTAAGGCGATTAAGGCACAAGAAATGCCATCGACTTTTTCATTTTTGGCATAGAAGTAGGCTATCCCTAAAACTGAAACGATTGCTAAAATATCAAACGTTGCTCCCGAAACTTGATTTAAACCTACTGCCCAATCAACCCCAAATTGACTTGCCATGAAATCACCGTAGCCAGTGATTGGTAAATTAGCTACTAACATAAAGATCGAGCCAATTAATGTAATCGGCATGGTCAACACAAAACCATCTTTCAACGCTAGTAATGCTTTGGTGTTTGCTAATTTAGCCAACCCATTTAAAAAACCTTCAATAAATTTTGTCATAAGTCTCCCCCTTTTTATTTGACAAGCTTATTCTGACTTTAGTTGTAAGCGCTGTCAATATGTCGTTTGATTTAAAAAATGAGTTCCAAAGAAATACTCATTAAATCGCTAAATATTGTGAATTTCATTTACAATAATTTATGATATACTTTTAGAAAAAGGAGGCGCTTACATTGTTGTTGACCGAAAAATTAGACACCTACCCCTTTTCTGAAACAGAACGGATTGTTGTCAATTATCTTTTAACTGAAAAACAGCTTATTGAGCACAAAACTATCAAAGAGATTGCTGACATAACCTACACAAGTCCTTCTATTATGATACGAATTGCAAAAAAGCTCGGTTTTGCTGGTTGGAATGATTTAAAAAAAGACTACATTGAGGAAGTTAATTATTTAGAAAAAAATTTTATCAACGTTGATGCCAACTTCCCTTTTAAACAACATGATTCCCACTTAGAAATTGCAAACAAATTAGGAATTTTACATCAAGAAACAATAATGGATACTCTTTCCTTATTAAAAGCTCAACAAATTCAATCAGTGATTAATTTAATTAATAATGCTGATGATATAGTGATTTTTTCTAATAATATTAATATTCAGCTGGTTCAAGACTTTGTCCATAAAATGAAGCGGATAAAAAGACGTGTGTCTGTCTCAGAACTTGATGGTGAACAACTATTTGAAGCCGCAAATTTAGATAATAAGACTCTCGCAATCATTATTTCTTATAGCGGAGAAACAAAGCGTATTTTAGAATTAGTTCCCTTTTTAAAACACTCCGGTGTCCCTATTTTGGCGCTGACTAGTATCGGTGATAACTCTTTAGTAAAAGAAACAGATAACGTGCTGTATATTTCGACTAGAGAAAAGTTATATTCAAAAATTGGTAGCTTTTCGAGTCACACTTCTATTTGTTTCTTACTAGATATTATTTATAGTTGTATCTTTTCAATAGACTATAAGGATAACTTAGATAACCTTATCTACCTTTCAAAAATGAATGATCCACGATCTTCTAAGAGTAAAATATTAAAAGAATAAAAGCCCCCACTATTGTGGAGGTTTTCTTATTTACCTAACGCACTCTTTCAGTGCTTTAAAGTACTCAGGTGCGAATATCTCTCTTGGGTTGAAGATTGACTCTACAACTGTCAGTAAGTTATCTCTTTGATGTCTTGGCTTAACCATTCGGTGTGTGGCGTTCTTGATGTTAAAGACTGTTAGGTATTGCTCTGGAATCAAGTCTTGATAGATTCTTTCAGTTTCTTCTGTATCCACATTAATATCATGATCCCCGATAATTAAGTAATAAGGCTTTCTGATTTCTTTTAACTCATCACTGTTATCTAATGACATGTTTTTATAAATGAAATCCCAGCGATCTTTAGCAAGCGGATCTTCATCTAAGTGACTTGCTAGATAACTATCGTAGCCATTAGTTTCTAGGAAAGCATTGACCTTATCTTGTCTATTCAGTTCCTTATCAATGTCTTCTTGTGACACTCCTTGGTCTGTCATGTCTGCTATGGCATTGTAGCGACCTTGTCTCATCCAGTTAACAGCAGGTGCCACACCAATGGCAAATTTAACATCTTCATTTTGATTAAGGACTTTACTGATCACCCAACCGCCTTGACTAGCTCCCCACACACCGACTTTTTCTGGATCAATATCAAGGTTTGCTAACGCCCACTCTAAGACCTCGTCAACCTCTTTAGCACGATCGGTCATATCTTGTTTTAGCCAGTTTCCCGTTGACTCACCAACACCCGCTTTATCCCAACTGATACTAATATAGTTCTCTTGAGCTAAAGTTTCCCAGGCGGGATAATACCCCGTATCACTATTTTTATTAGCCGGACCATCTCCATGAACAAAGAGCACCAATCCAGGTTTATCGGATTGCTTCTTTGGCATCGCATATTCAACCGCTAAACTCCCTGTTCTTGTTTTCACTTGTTCCGTTTCAATTTTCATATCAAACTGGTTATTATATAAAATGATGCCACCTAAAGTTAGTAGCACTAATACTAGTATTACGATAAATTTCTTCATGCAAACAACCTCTTTCTAATTAACTAACACTAGTTTAAACCATAGGGTTACACTAAGGTAAAGAGTTATGATAATAAAATAAAAGCCACCACTATTGTGGAGGCTTTTTATTAATTTTTAATTTTCTTATAACCCATTAATCCTGAAAAATAAATAACTATTAATCCTAAAGCACTTAAAATAATACTACTTTTCTCACCTGTTTGAGGCAAAGTTGGTTTCGTTGGTTTCGTTGGATCTGTTGGTTCCGTTGGCTCCGTTGGCTTCGTTGGATCTGTTGGTTCCATTGGCTCCGTTGGCTCCGTCGGCTCTGTTGGATCTGTTGGATCTGTTGGTTCTGTTGGTTCCGTTGGTTCTGTTGGTTCTGTTGGTTCTGTTGGTTCTGTTGGTTCTGTTGGTTCTGTCGGTTCTGTTGGTTCTGTTGGTTCTGTTGGTTTCGTTGGTTCATTATCAACATCGATTATCACAACGTTATTGTTGTCATTTTTATTAACCTTAACAGGTATTGGTGTAGGATCTAAATCATACCCGTCTGGCGCTTTTGTTTCAACTAATGTATAGTCTCCAAACTCCAAAGGTATAGTTGTTTTCCCATGACCATTTTCACCTACTACAATATGATCAATCAGTTTTCCAGATTGATCCAAGACATCGAATTCTGCACCTGCTAATAATTTAGTTTTATCCTTAGCATCGTGCTTAATGACTTCAATTGTTCCGTACTCTGTTTCATCAATAATGCAACCGTGCCAGTCCCATCTATGAGTTTCACCTGCACCTTTAAATGTATCAACCATAATGGAACCATCTATATTTGATCCCCCTCCATCTAAAGTCACTCCTGGGGCTAAAATACTACCTTGCCAAGGGAATCCGATGTTAATATCACCTTTAAAAACTTCTTTATTATTTGTAAAATTCCACAATAATGTACTATCAGAAAAATCACCTGTTTCATGGTTTCCACGGTCTGTGCCGTCTGTGTATTTTAATTTTATTTGACTTGTAACTTGGTATGGATTTTGACCTTCTACATCGACATTTATAAAGACAGTCTTTGTCACTCCGCAATCTTCACCCTTCTCTAAGCCACTAATTGTAAGAGGCGTGCCCGATTGCAGTACATCACTTGCTAAATTAACAACAACTGTTTTTTTATCAATTTTACTAACATCAATCACTCTCGTGTTCACATCTTCAAAGTCACTTGCTTTAAAATTCATGTCTGGTAGTAAATTTGAGATACGCTGACTTTGAGCAAATAAATTATTAAACTCATTATCAAAATCAATATATTTTTCATCATTTTGATCTTGAAAAATATCTTGTGCTTTCCACTTATCTAATGAAATGCCATTAAATGACGGTCTATCTGGATTAGTTGTATCAACAACAACATCTTTACCTACTACAACCTTATTATGACCTTCTCCAGGAATACCTGATGAACCATTTAATGATGTGATATTTTCAAAATAATAATATTCTTTTTCTAAATATCCAACTGTCCCCATCACTGCCTGTGACCCATTTAAATTCTGTGTAGCTACATTTCCTGATGTATGATTTCTCAATGTTACATCACGTGCAAAAATATGAAACTTGGGGGCTATTCCTAAGATACTATTATTAGCATCAGGCATGTCGTCATACGCATTTCCACCAGATGGTATCTCATTAACGCGTAGTTCCTCTGCACTTACCAACGCTGACATAGGTATTATGAAAAATGCCGATAATAATGAAACTATTATTTTATTTAATTTTTTCCCCATTTAATCCCTCCTTTTTCTGAAGCTTTAATTAAAACTTCTTTACAAGAATAGCTTAAAAAAGGTAGGCTTTTTTATAATATTTTTATCTTAATACGCTAATGATAATAATGCTCATTATCCTTAAAAATACTTGGTTTATGTAGCTTTTAAACAATATCTGTTTTAATAATCGAAACAGAGACCTTTTCTTACGTTATAATATTCATATTATTTACGGAGGTATTGTTTCATGTGGAATGAGTTTCTTTCAAAAGCAGATAGTAGACGAATCAAACTTACGTATTCATTATTATTTGATGAAAAAATTAATACTAGTGATAAAAATAAACACATTACAAAAAAAGATATTTTGTGTATAAACAATCAATTATCAAGCTTACAATCCCCTTTTAAAGTTATTAACGGAGAGCTTACGTTTACAGAGTCGATTGCAAATACGCAACAAACTAAACAAAAAATTTACTATAACTTGTGCGAACAGTATTATCAAAACACCACTTCTCTAAATTTCATTAAACAACTTTTATTGCATCCAGGTTGCAGCATTGAGGCAATGACCGAATATATTTTTGTGTCGCTTCCTTATATTTATTTTCTAAAAAATAAAGTTAATGATATGGCTGTTTTAAAAAATAATAATCTAGTAGTAGTCATTATCAATAATGAACTTTTTTTAAAAGGGAACCCTACCACTATAGGATTTTTTATTTTAGATTTTTTTAAATCAATTTATTCCACTAATACTGATCTTTATGAAGTTGCATTAGAACAAAACATTCATAGTAACTACCAGGTTCCTATACCAAGAGACATTTATAGCGTTGGCCCCCTTCTCTTTAAAAAACAGGAGATAACCACAGATAAAAGTATGTTTATTTCACTTTTAAAAACGTATTACAACCAACCTCAGAATGCTATTTCAAGAGAAATAGATTTAACTAAATATAAACATAATCCTTATGTTATTTTTTTCGAAAACTCTTTTAATCTATTAAAAGATAACTACACAACCCTTAACAATCAGTCGCATCAAATATATTTTAGGAACTTAACTCTGTCATATTTATTATTTTCACTTAGTCACAAATATTATCCTTCATTTTTACTATCCTCAATTGGCAATAGCGACAAAGAAATGATTCATAATAGAAATTTAATCACGACTTTTAAAAATGACTTATTACCAATAATACCTACCGATCAAAGATTAACCTGTTTGTTATTTTTCAATCATATCAGTGGATTATTAGAGTTTGGTTCCGATCATGAGTCAATTAATCTTTTCATCAACCTCATTGAACCGCCTTACTTAGAACTCTTTGTCAAAAAAACAATCAGGAAAACATTTGGAAACGAATCCGTTCATTTTGTTGATTCGATAATAGAAGCAGATGCAATAATAAGTAGTAGTACTGATGTTTTTGATAATTCACTGTCCGATAATCGCATTTATTTTTCTAAAGATTTTTTTAACGAAGTTGTAAATAGAGATTATTTAATATTTATTGCTACAATGATTAAAACAACAAATTAGCAATATGAAATACTTACTTTATAGCTAATTACTGCTACTACAACTTCAAATCTAAAATAACCTCACTCACATGACGACTATTGATGTGTTTAAATTATTTTTTCTTTGCCAGCCAGCCTTTCAAATAATTTCAATAACTCACTTTGTTTCTATCAAATATATCTACTCCTATATTCTACCTTCTTGTCTTTTCATTTAACCAGGAGTATTATGACAATAGTGAAACACTGTCCGTCCCTGTCATCAAGGAGGTTTATATGATTCATTTTAGTGCTATTATCAACCGGGTTTATCCTATCTTTACAAAAGTCTTTGCTGGACTAAGCATTTTATACAGTATCGCATCCATCGCTTTATTTATTTTCGGACCAAAAATAATCCCAACTCACATGACTGTCTTAGGTCAAGTCGATGGGATTGGGAGCCATTTTATTTTATTATTGATTCCCCTAATTCTTGTTTTCTTAATTATCTCTACAAAAGAAAGTATTCTTCATGCTTTTTATCCAAATGATTCAGGTACCAGACTCTTTATTAAGATTATCTACATTCTCTTATATACGTCTATTATGATCATCATGGCCGTTTACTTGTATACGGTCTACCAATTAATTTAAACAAAAAGCCCTCACTAATGTGAAGGCTTTTTGTTTTATAAGTCTTTTAATTTTAAGGCGTAACCACTCTCTTCAATATGAGTAATTTTCAAATTGAATTTCTCATCAGACAATGCTTTTTGAACATCTTTTTCTGTATAGCCAATTGGAAATAAATATTGTCTCACCACATTATTAGGAAACTGATTAATTTCACAGTGGACATCGAATAATAAGTAATCATCACAGTATTTTGAAACGTTCATACGGTTTCCTCTTTTCATTTAACTTTTAATTTATTGTATCGAATAATTCATGCGATGTTTGACACAAAAATGCTCTATGATAATCAGATTAGGGTAATAGCTTATTCTTTTATCAAACTTGTTATTTTTGGTATACTTCTTAGTAATGTAAAGAGGGGGAATTAAGCTGATGTTGAATATCTTAGTTAAGAAAAATGAGTACAAACAAATAGTCATTGCTGGGACACCCTTATCAAAAGCTAAAGTATCAATTACTGAACTTCAAGAGCAATTAGACATAACTAAAAGTACCTTTAACCGCTATGTTGCTAATATCAATGAGGAGTTGGCACTGCTCTATTCTCCCACTTTAAAAATCATTTCTGATGGACAACATTTAATTTTAGAAAACCCCAATAAAATTCAACCCCCAAACATCTTTATCAAGTTGCTAAAACATTATATTAACCAGTCAACAGGCTATAAACTTCTGATGGTTTTATCTCAAATAAACGAAGTGTCATCCGAACACATACTAGAAGATTTAAATGTTTCTCACAGTTATTTAAACAAGGTCATCCGCGAATTAAATGACTTCTTTGAAGAACTCTCAATTAAGATTGTCCAACGAAATAAAATGATCCGTTTTGAAGGACCAGAGTTAAATATTATCACGCTCCTGATTTCTTTACGTATTTCGTTATGGCATTATTCAGCCGATCATAACTATATAAACTCTGACTATACGAATTTTAGGATAATCGATGCTGACTTAATTACCCCGCTCAACAACTTAGAACGGATGCGTCTGGGTCATATTGAACAAGTCATTTTCCAACGTCAAGAGAACCTTGATTTCATTCGTTTTAAAAATGAAGACGTGCGACTATCCCTACAGTTATTGACACAATACCGTGACTTAACTCAACCGAATGAATTATTGACGGAGAATGCTATTCTTTTCATCAACTATATCTGTCGAATGCTATGCCCACAACTCGATTCCCCAGATGACCGTGTTGCCTTAGCAAAATCATTCTTACAAAATCCAACGGAACTGTCCTTAGATGGTTTAATGCTTTCTACCTATATTGAAAAGCATATTTTGCCTTACGAAGAACACGACTCAGAAAAATATTATCAACATATTTACCAAGGCATGATTTCCTTTATGTCTGTTCATCTTTTACAACACAATTTTTTAGACATCTTAACCTTAAGAACCGCAGCCGTTCATAACTTTTATATCTACAATCAACCTGAATTTCTTAAAATAAGAGAGTTGTTTAATCAAACGATTCCATTTAAACAATCAGAAAATAATGCTGTCTTCGATCAAAATAGAGAATATTTTATTAGTGGTACCTACACTGCCTTCCGCGAATACAAAGAAGCTTCAATTAAAGTCATCCTTGATTTTAAATACCGCTTAACCTTTGATCGCTATTTAAAAAAACGACTAAGAGATACCTTTTCCGATAAAATGATTCACTTCGTTAAAGACAGTTCTGAGGCAGATATTATTATTTCAGATTCTTTTATTGAAGTCCCAGAGAACCAGGCATCTTTTGTCTTTGTTGATACTAACTCAACTTTCGCTATGTCTGAATTATTAAAACTTTTACTTCAGCTTTATACAGATCGTCTAAAAGGATAAAGAACACTTTATCCTTTTTTGGTATAGACAACTCATTTTAGTGACAGATGTTAGACTCCATTTTCTTTATACTATTAATACAAAGAAAATGGAGGTTCCTATGCTTGAACAACTACTTAAAAAAAATGAATATAAGCAAGTTTTAATTTTAGGACTAGTCAATCATAAAGAGCAAGCCTCTAAAGAGGCTATTCAAGCTGATCTTGCCATCACTCCAGCCACTTTTTCTCGTTATTTACGGAATATAAATCTTGATTTAGAAGAGATATTTCCGAATTATGACGTTAAAATCATTAACAATTCTGACCAATTGTCACTATTAAATACTCACGATTATTCCCCTGATCATTTGTTTAATAAGTTAGTTCATCATTATTTAATGGAGTCTAATATGTACCGGATGTTGAAGTCTTTACTTCTAAGAAATTCTCATCAAACATCCCTACTCATTGAAGAGCTAAATATTTCTCAAAGTTACTTTAACAAGTTGATTAAACAGTTGAACACTTTTATTGAACCAACTGGTGTCATCATCGCCCAACGAAATAAAGAAATTTTTTTTGATGGTGACGAAGCCAAAATTATTTACCTTGAATATTTAATGCGCCACTATTTTGAAACCATTGAACCTCTTCCTTGTATTTGTACTCATAGTTTCCCAACTATTGAGGAAGTTGTGCGAGATCACACGATTGCGGATTTAAATGATGTCCAAAAACAAAGAATGGAAACACTACACCACACCTTCAAAAAACGTTATAAACAACTTCATTTAATAAAAATTCCTGATTCTGAATTAAAAGAAGTCTTGAAAGCAGCTATGTGTGACTATGATTTACTAGATGATACCGTTCCAATCGATGATTTCAATTGTGATATGAGACTATATACTAACCTATTGGCTCGCATTTCATCCTCACAACTAGAGGATCTTGAAACAAAAAGAGAGATTGGGCGACGCTTAATTGAATTAGATACTCCTATTGTTAAAAATATTGTCTTGTTCATTGATACCATCTGTGAAAAATTTATTCCAAACATGACAAAAAACTCTCGTGAGTATGCAGAGTTTTTCTATATGGTGATACTACACATCGCATATATTCGTTTATTCGGATGTAACTATAAAGGCATGTTCCAACTGAACTTACTAAGTCGTTTAGAAGCTAGTCACGAAGACCAACCTATCTATGCTGAAATTCTTGATTACTTCCACACACCTGATAATTTTCTATACTTAGATAAAGAGATAAGCGATGTTATCTTAAATCACAACTCACTCTTTATTGATTCTTGTTATACCGCTGTCCGAAGTTACCGAAAAACTACTGTTAAAGTAAGTTTTGATTTTATCTACCGACTATCATTTGAGTTCTTTCTACAAAACAGGTTGCGTCAAATATTTGGTGATAGCATGCTGGAGTATGTTGCTGACTCAAATGAAGCTGACATTATGATTAGTGATCATTTTATTAGTGTCTCAAAAGAAACAACTTTATTTACTTTTATTGATACTAACTCGTCTGAAACATTAAATAAATTACTAAACCTAATCACAAGGACCTACACAACAAAAATTATGACAGTTGAATCTAATAAAGAAAAGGCCTCACAAATGTGAGACCTTTTTTAATAACAAATATTATTCAATTACTCATACACTTAAACTACACTAGTAAACTTTTCTATTTAATACGCCTCTAACCATCGCTAGTGCAATAGCAGTAAAACCAATTATAGTGAAAACTAGGTTGTTTTCTTGACCTGTTTGAGGTAATTTATTTTGTTGCATATTTTGTTTACTTTCATTTTCAATTTTGGAATCAATCTTTTCAGTTTCTTTTGAAATATTAAACGCTTGTTTTTTATCTTTAACTAGTTTAATATTTTCAGTTTCTGAAGTGGCAATTTTTTTGTTTTGTTTAGCTTCAAATACCTCGGGTTTTTCCACCGGATTATCAGGATTAGATGGTTTTTCTATTGGGTTTACTTCAACTCCTGGCCACACTTCTGGCTGCTCGGGTTTCGCTTCAACTCCCGGCCACACTTCTGGTCGTTCCGGTGCTTCTTCACCTTCAACTCCTGGCCATACTTCTGGCTGCTCGGGTTTTGCTTCAACTCCCGGCCACACTTCTGGTCGTTCCGGTGTTTCTTCACCTTCAACTCCTGGCCACACTTCCGGCTTCTCTGGTTTCGCTTCGGCTCCTGGCCATACTTCTGGTTTCACTGGCCATACCTCACCATCGACACTCGGCCATACATCTGGTTTCTCTGGATTTGCTCCGACTCCCGGCCATACATTCGGTGTTGACATGATAAATGTCTCATCCGTACCAATATCTTTTTGAACTTCTACGATACTAATTTGCGGATTATCTCCTTGAACCTCATTTGATAATTCCTCTTGCGCATCACTTACTATAGGTAACCCTAAAGAGCATGCAACCCCTGTGATAAACAATAATTTTTTCATCTTTCATTTCCCCTTTACTTTTCTTATTTACAACTTAATTTTAACAATATCATGAAATTAGTTCGCTTCATTTTTTGTACTGAAAAGATTTTTTTTGATTATTTTTTAAATCGTAAATATTAATCTTTATGACATGTTTCATCCAAAATCACATTTAATATACATGGTGTTAAATTAATTTTACACATGAAAATTTACACATATCTCTTTCTACCCTTTCTTTTGTTCCCCTTTGCCTATATAATAAAAGGTACAGAATTTCAGACAGCTTTTGTCTTACGAACGGAGAATTATCATGATTTACACAGCAATTATTACTATTATTTTAGGCATTATAGCTATTTTTTGTTTTGTCTTAACCTATCAATTTAAACGTGGTGAATGGACTTATCTGATAGCCGGTTATAATGATTTAAGACCGCATCAAAAAGAAAAAGTTGATATTAATGCCATCTGTAAGTCAGCTAGTCACGCTGCTTTTTGGTCTGGTATTTACATTATCGTTTTGATTGTTGCCTTACAAATCTTGTTAAATGATTACTTTCCAGAATTTCCAGTAGCCAGAATCTTAGGCATTATTATCCCGACAATTGTTTACGGTGCTTACATCATTTATGCAGCGATCGATAACAATAAATACTACAAAAACATATAAATTCAGGACGAGGTGTTACTATGGCAAGACCTAAAACAAAAACTGAATTATTACTAACTAGTCAAGATACGTTTGATAAACTATTACTCTTACTCAGCTCTTTTACAAATGAAGAATTAATTGCTCCTTTTACTTTTTCAGATGAATTTTTAGAAAAACAAAAAGGCGAGCATTGGTTGCGTGATCAAAACAAACGCGATATGTTGATTCATCTTTACGAGTGGCATCAGTTATTATTGACTTGTGTTAAAAATAATAGCTCAAATACTGTTGTCCCCTTTCTACCTAGTCCTTATAACTGGAAAAACTATGGTGAAATGAATCAGATGTTCTTTGAAAAACATCAAAATACTAGTTATGATGAAGCACTACGCCTTTTGAAATCAAGTCATGAGTCAGTTATGGAATTAATTGAAGCACACTCTAATGAGGAATTGTTTGAAAAAAATATCTTCCCCTGGACCAATACAACTACTTTTGGAAGTTATTGTGTCTCTGCCACATCTAGTCATTATGAGTGGGCCATTAAAAAAATTAAACAATCTATTAAACCACAAAATAATAAATAAAAAGCCCCGCTTGCGCGGAGGCTTTTTATAATACTTCTTTATATTCTTTCACCCAAGTGAGACTATAATAAATCTGCATCGCTATCAAAACACCAGGGATGGCAAGTAATGTCACCATGGGAAACTTATCATGTTGGCCTAATTCCAATAACATGATTAGTCCAATTAATAACATCACTAGTGTCATTTGAAAAGCTATCAATGTTCGTTTAGCTGCCGCTAATGTGATTGAGCGCTCTAATTCATCTTTGCTTTGAAATTCATTCCAACGTCTACCACCAGTTTTTTTATGTAATTTAATCATCGCAATTACAGTGATGATATTGAATACCCAATAAATAGCTTCTGCTTTATTATCGTTAAATCCTATTGCCGTTATTGCCGTCGTTCCAATGAATAAAATATCCACACAATTACTAACCATCACGAGTAACATAAACTTGTCTGCACGCATCTCTTCCATTCCAGTCCCTCACTATTCGCTTTTAATTTTTAAAATCAAATAAATCATCTACTGTCGTTTCTAAAACTTCGGCTAACTTAAATGCTAATGACAAGGTTGGATCGTACTTATCATTTTCAATGGCATTAATCGTTTGACGACTTACCTGACATTTCTTGGCCAAATCATCTTGGGAAATGTTAAGTGGTTTGCGTCGTTCCTTTATTATGTTCTTCATTTATTTCAACATCTTTCTCTTGTAATAAACTAATGAGCCACAATACATGATGACAATCACAACTAACATAGTAAACGGGTTGGCATTATTTTCACCCTTAACAAACATCCTCACAACTTCCATACTTAATTGAATAACCGCAACTAACAGCGTCCACTTTGCTGCTTTATTTTTTATATATTCTGCCATCTCATCTCCGAGACTTGATAACGAAAACAACGTATAAATTAAAAATATTAAGGGTAAAACAAATAATACTAACACCCATCCATAAAACATCATATCCATATATACCCTCCAAAATGTCAAATTCTTTTTACATCTACAGTTTAATTTAACATCAAAGTAATGTCAAATACTTTTGACATTATAATAAAAAATAAAAGCCCCGCTTGCGCGGAGGCTTTTTATTTTATAATCATTTTCGTATAGTCTGAATAAATAGTATCTAACTCTTCCACTGTCTTATTAGCGGTCTCATTCCAGTCACTAATAGTGAAGATAGTTTCAACTAGTTGTCTAGCAGTAAGACCTTCTCGACTTTCAAAATCATTTTCCTTGATAAATACTTCTGCATCTCTCGTCATCAAATCTTTTGACCATTTGCTAATAAGATTTGAACAGGCATCATCATAGCGTTGGCCTTCAATTAATGTTAATAAATCTGATCCTTGATAAAATATATCTGACGAGCTAAACGGCTTAGTAAAGCGCTCATCTCGATCAATTTTAAAATAATCCTTTAATAACAGCTCAACGCCATTTTTTAATAACATCTCTTTATCCTCAAAGTGATAATAAAAAGTTGTGTGGTGGATACCTAGTCGCTCGCAGAGTTGTCTAATGCTAACATCTGAATACTTGACTTTATCTTCTGTCAGCATCTTAAACAACTCTTGCCATTGCTTTTCTTTCATCGTACGAAACCTTCCCGACAGTCACCCGAACTTGTCGGATGAATCTTTTTGATAAACCTATTATACTAATAGTAGCAACAGATAGAAAGGCGGAACCCTTATGCGTAGAATCAAGTTATTTATTGCCACAAGTTTAGATGGCTACATTGCCAACCCTGAAGGTCAAATCGACTTTCTAAATACGATTTCCCAAGATGAGCTGGATACCACTTATGAAACCTTTATCGAATCCATTGATACCGTGATTTTAGGTAGCACTACCTACTTACAAGTCATCAATGACTTATCACCTGATGTTTACCCTTATGCTGATATGACAAGTTACATCTTAAGTCATCAAACAGACATACCTTTAAAAGAGAATGTCACGGTCTTAAATAAACCTGTCACTGACTTAATCACTGAATTAAAAGAACAACCTGGTGGTGATATCTGGTTAGTTGGCGGTGCCTCAATTATTAATCCACTAATTGAAGCAAACTTAATTGATGATTATCACATTAGTTTAGCTCCCTATCTTTTAGGCGAAGGGATTCCACTCTTCTCACCTAAAACCAAAGAATTACAACTTAATTTACAATCACAAACTGCTATTAACGGAATGATTCACACCCACTATACGGTTAAATAAGTTTTCTTAAATTGATTGTACAATCCTCTTAACCTCTCTATACTAAAATTATAGGGAGGTTTTATTATGAAAAAAATCCTAACGCTTAGTATCACGTCGTTATTCAAACTATTCTTTGTCTTTATCTCATTTATGATCTTTCTAAATGTTGTGATGGGACTGGATACTGGCTTTTTCGATCATTCACTTACGACTCAAATCTGGGCTGTTGCTAGCATTGTTTCAATGCTCTGGTTACTGGCACTCGTGATGATGCCTATCAGTTATACCTATAACCACTTGAAAGTATTAGCAATCATTTCCGCTTTCATGGCTTTAGTCGTGATAATGACCAGCTTTGATATTTCAACCTATACTATGTACGCCTTTAGTATCCTATTGGCCGTTCTAATTTACTTTCTATTCATTCACTTTATGACAAAAAAATAAAAGCCTCGCAAACGCGGAGGCTTTTTATTGATCTTTTCTTACCAACGTAATAATCCCATGAATTAATAATCCTAAAATTAAAAACACCACTAAGCCTGTGCCAATTGAAAGCAGGATTGATACGGTACTAAAGTTTCCAAAATAAATCATTAAACCTGAACTAGCCAAGCCAATAAATAATGAGACGCCATAAAATAAGCCGATAGCTGTATCGTATTTATTCGGCATCATGTCGTTATAGTCTAATTGTTCTTTCTCTTTTTTCTCATTCAATTTTTCTTCACTACCTTTTACTTTTTTATTTACCCTGATGTAGCCATCGATATTGGCTCCAATTATATTTGCCAACTGTTCTACCATCGGTCGATCGGGTACTGTGACATTCCGTTCCCAATTAGAAACAGCTTGACGTGTCACGTGTAATTCTTCTGCTAATTGTTCTTGGGTGAATCCTTTTTCTTTACGTTTATCTGAAATTATCTTGCCAACATTGTGTTCCATTCCTTACCTCCTGAAACTATTATCCAAAATCAAACAACTTATTTCTAGCAATTAACATGCTAATTGCGCAACTATGACCTGGATTAAACTTATTTTCCTATTATAACTGATTGTCTTACTTGATATCACTACCTACTTTAAAGAACTGTTTGTTATAATAAAATCAAACAATTAGTTAAAGGAGTTTCCATGAATATAATTTATAGACCGATTGAAGAAAAAGACTTCGCCCCACTTGAACAAATTATCCGCGATACGTGGAATTATGATACCTACTATGACGAACAGCTTGCCAAAGATTGTGCTGAAATGTATTTAGCTGGTTGTCTTAATAACTTCACTTTTTCAGAAGTAGCTGTGCTAGAAGGTGAAACTGTTGGCGTTATTTTAGTCAATGATAAAAAGAACCATCATCCCAACCCAACTTATCAGAAAAAATGGGAAGCCGTTCTCGAGCGCCTTGATCAGACAGAAGCTGGTCGGACTGCCTTTAACTCTTTTGACAAAGTCGAAGGTCTTTATCATGAGATGTATATCAAAACAAATAAAGCCTATGATGGTGAACTAGCATTCTTCTTAATGAACGATAAACATCAAGGGCTTGGTATTGGTAAAAAACTATATTTAGATGCTCTAGCCTATTTCAAGGCACAAGGTGTTGAGTCCTTCTATCTCTTCACAGATACGCAATGTAACTTCGGTTTCTATGACCACATTGGCATGAATCGAATCGAAGAAATCCAACATCTGCCAACTGCTGGTAAAAAACAAAGCGATACTATTTTTTATATGTATGAAGCAATAATCAACTAAAGCCCACGCTATTGCGTGAGCTTTTTATTTTCCTGTTTTAACAGATAGTCTTCATAATGTTTTGGATCTACTTGTGTCGTCCCCTCTTTAAAGAAGATGGTTTCTGTTTTAGCCTGTGTGGCTTCTGAATAATACCATTTCTTCCATCGTAAATAATCCAAACTTTCCGATAAAAGAGCCATCTTTTCTACTAAGAGGCTTTCTTGTTCTTGAATAAATTCGTAACGAGATTCTAGCGTTCGGTCTCCTGCCAAACACATTGCCATAAAGCGAGCAATTTCTTTCACTTCAATCCCAACACGTTTTAAACATACAATAGTATCTAAGTATTGAAAATCAGTTTCCACAAAATAACGTCGATTTGCTTCATCTTTTTTAACAAATGGTATCACATTTTCTTTATCATAATACCGCAATGTATCCGTTGAAATCTGATACTTTTCGGCAATTTCACCAATGGTATATTTTTTCATAGTTCCTCCTTGACTTGGAGTTAACTCCAAGTGATATGCTTTATTCTATCATAAAGAAAAGAGGAATCATAATGACTAAACAACCACTAATCGTTATCACTGGAGCAAGCTCAGGATTTGGAGCTGAAATGGCAAAACTATTTAATGCGGAAGGTTTCCCACTACTTTTACTGGGCCGCCGTATCGACAAGATAAAAGAATTACCGCTAAATTTTGATAACGTTATGATTAAACAAGTTGATGTAACAGATCTAGCTAGCTTCTCTATGGCAATCACAGAAGCTGAAGCTATTTATGGGCAAACAGATTTACTCGTTAATAATGCGGGTGTTATGCTTTTAGGTAATATTGAAAAGCAATCACCTAAAGAATGGGAAACGATGTTAAATACAAATGTCTTAGGTGTTCTTAACGGGATGAGCATTGTTCTAGAAAATATGAAACAAGCCCACCGTGGAACCATTATCAACATGTCTTCCATCGCTGGTTTCAAAGCCTTTACTAATCATGCTGCCTATGTTGCTTCTAAGTTTGGTGTTCACGGTGCCACGGAAACAATTCGCCAAGAAGTGGCAGCACATAATGTCCGTATCTCATTAGTCGCACCTGGTGCTGCTGAAACCGAGTTACTATCACATACAACAGATCAAGAAGCTGTCACGAACTACAATGCTTGGAAAGACACAATGGGCGGTATCACACTTGACCCTGTACATGTAGCGCAAGCGGTTAAATTTATTTATGATATGCCACAAGCAGTCAACATTAGAGAAATTGATATTGCCGCAACCCAACAAGACGGTTAACAAAAAAGCCTCCGCATTTGCGAGGCTTTTTATTTTATCTTCTTTTTCATTTTCTTCCAACATCTTTCACCCACAAAATGGCCTGTTAATAAAGATGATACTTCATTTATAATTTGATACCCTTTTGATTGATAAAGTTTAGTGGCTTGTTCATTGCTTGTTGCCACAAACAATGTGACACAGTCCACATCTACAATCGACTTGGCATACGTCTCAATGTAATTTAAACACATTGTCCCTACACCTTTTCCACGATAATCTTTTGCCACTGTAATGAATGATAAATAACACTCATTGGGTTTTATTTGATCATCTAGCAATCTAGCCCCTAGATACCATCGCCAATTTTTCAACTGTTTCTTACCTGTATACGTTACTTTTCGATCAGAAAATTTTCCCGACAAACCAAAAATACCCGCTAACTTTCCTTCGTCAGTAACACGATACAACTGCTCTTTTGAATCTAACGTTCCATATAACTGACAAAACCTTGAAAAGTCCAATGGCTTAATCAGACGTTGCCATTTTGCTTGGAAGGCTTCAAATAGTAATAACAACTCTGCTTCTTTTAAGCTTATAATCTCTTCGATTTTAATCAATCTTCTCACCTAACACTTTCACAGCAATCCGTTTACCCGATGATAAGAAACGTCCCCCATCTTCAATGACAGTCAATGGTAATTCTTGGTTCATCATTAAGTATTCAAGATGTTGATCAAATTCTTCTTCACTGCCAGATTCAATAGTAGTAACTTGATAATTTCCTGAATCCACCAAAATAGCTGTCGGTTCGTCTGATTCAATACAAATTAGATAAGTCAGGTCATCGATGATGTAATAGAGTTTCCGCATTAGAAAATCCGGATCCCAATCTATTTCTTCCACAATTGATAAATCAAAGGCTTGTTCAGTTGGGAGTTCCTTTAGAACTTTAAGATAAATGGGTTGTTCAATTCGATAGACAACTTCTTTGGCTTTTTGATTGACGACAATTTGTTCATCAATTAATTTCGATAACTGTTCTAAACGCGTGATTTCCTCTGTAACCGCAGACTTTTTTTGAAGCAGCACATCGGTGTAATCACTTTTAGTGTCATCATGTAGCATCTCTTTTATTTCAGCTAAGTTTAAGCCTAACTCTTTTAAAAATAAAATAAATGATAACTGGTAAGCTTCCGACATACCGTACTTACGGTAGCCATTACTACTTATTTCTTTAGGTTCTAATAATCCCTTGTCCTCATAGTGTCTCAGCGTATGGTGGCTCACGTTAAATAAATTAGCTAATTGGGAAATTGTGATTAATTTTTCTGTCATCTTCTCACCTCACTTACATTATAAACCTTTGGGTTAGTCTAAGGTCAATCATTTTACTTAAAATAAAAAGCCCCGCAAACGCGGAGGCTTTTTTGTTATCTCTTAATAAATTCAAAGGGTTGTTTTATTTTTTCACTGCTTTCCTCATAAAATAAGTTAAAAGCTGTTTCTCCACATTGAATCAATTGGTGGTCTACCGTTGGTAAGCCTAACATCTCGCCGACTAATAAATTATCACGACCCACAATCAGCGGCGCTTTTCCACCTTCATACTCTTTTAAAATAATCGCAGCAATCTCATCCCCATTTGCTAATATCGCATCAACACCACGTTCTTTAAAGAAAGCTGCCGCAGCTTTACCTTTGGTTAAGTCATGACAATTCCACATTATATCATCTGTGGTAAACTCCGGAAAGTACTCTTGGCAGAGAGCGATTGCCGTTTTTGAGTTGCAGCTTAAACGATTATCCCGACCTAGTGTTAATCCTACTCGTTTAATCCCTTTATCTTTAAAGTATGATAAGACTTTCATCATTGATCCTGTAATATCTGGATAAGCTGCGCCACAATGACTACCATCGGCTTCTTCACAAAAGACAATTGGGCCATATTGACGATAGTCATCAAAGACTTCAAGATGATTGGCACGTGTTACCACGATTAAACCATCAAAGCCTTTCGCCGAAAACTCTTCTAAATACCCCATTTCAATTTCCGGATCAAAATCTGTGGGTAACAAGGTCACTCGATAATCATTTTCAAAAGCTGCTTTGTTAATCCCTTTTAACATTTGATCATAGTAGGGTTGGTTAATAAACGGGACTAAGACACCGATATTTTGTGATTTTCCACTACTTAAATTACGGGCCGTTTGATTGGGCACATAATTCATTTCCTTAATGACCTGATTAATATGGTCTTTCTTCTCTTTGGTTACATAAGGATGATTGTTAATCACGCGCGACACGGTGGTCACCGAATATCCTGTTATTTTTGCGATATCACGAATCGTTGCCAAACTAACACACTCCTAACCCTTTTTCAAAATAGTCTTTCATTCCCTCACCTTGAGTATACAAGATATATTCCTGATTGCTAGCGACAAATCTGATTTGTTGTCCGCCTAAAACTGAATGTGATGCTAAATAAAAAATACTGTCTAAATCAATTCGTTGTTTCTTGTGGCCATAAGGATAAATGGTTAATCCTTCTTTATCAAAATATAGGCGCGCACTCAGATAACAACCAGCCATTTTAATGTAAGTTTCCATTACTATTACCCCTCTCATCGTTTAATAAGTTGAGTATAATTTATGAAACGAGTTTCATAGCAAGCTTTATTCCAGTTATTAGTTGTATATTTCTAAAAAAGTACATTAAATTACCCTAAATAACTTAATTTAGACATTTTGTTATAGGATTACCTATGATAAGATTTACTTATAGACACGTTCAATATAGGAGTGAATAAAATGTTTTCAGAATTATTACAACCCAAAAAGCAACGCCTTATTAAACTAGCTAAAGATATCTTATTAACTGAAAATCTCCACGAAAGTAATATTTCGTACACTACTAGTGATATTTCTTCTCTAAACCAAGACTTACAATCTATAAATTCACCTATTCGCTGCTTCAACACCTATATTAGTTTTGAAAATACCGTTGAAAATGTGGCACAAATTAAAAATAAGTCTATTCTTGAACTAGAAAAGAAATACCGACAAGAGTCCACTCCTATCCGACTCCTTAGTTATATCATTACGCATCCGAATTCAACCATTCAAGAGGTTTCAGAGGAAACTTTCATTTCGATTCCTTACATCTACAATTTAAAGAATAAGATTAATGATACTTCTTTTTTTAAGGATAACAATCTGACTCTTGATTTGACTGATGGAAAAATTCATATTTCAGGTACTCATCTGGCAATTGCATTTTTCATTCTGTACTTCAGTAAATATGTATTATCAAATCCCGCTGATGATTTTAAATCTTTACTTGATATTAATATCCCTACAGATCTTATCTTTAGTGGCAGTGAGCTATACCATGAGTTAACAGCCTTACTTTATCCAGAACTGACTGAAAAAGAAAAACTCATCGAAATTTTTACTAGCCACTACAATCCGTGTTTACCAACTTCTCAAAGAGAATATGTTGGCGAACTCTTACTAGCCAATCAATCGAACCATTTCACTGAAACAGCTTTAAAAGTTTTAAAAATTTTTGAAGAATATTATCCTCAACTTACAAGTGAGCGTTATCCCTTATATATTTATGAACTATACATGCTTTATAATTTTTTTGTTTTTCAAACTGAAAGTATCAAGTATTACCCGCCACAAGAATATTTTTACTCTGATACCCCAACAAAAAAAGCCCTCACTCCATACGAGTTAGCATCTTATTCACATATTAGCTCACAATTACAACCCTTATTTTTAGAGGAACATACTGAGCAAGCAATGCAATTTTTTGACTATTTCATTTCATTGTTAAACTCTACCTTAATACCTGAAACGCTACATATTCATTTGGTATTACTTGAAACAGATTTTTCTTACGATTTATTAAAACGATCTATCCTTGCCTATTTTAAAGAAGGCTTAGTTCAATTCGTTGATACGCCTCAAGAGTCCGATATTATTTTGTGTAATGACTTTACGGTCTTTTCTTATGACTATCCGATTCAAAATATTTATTATTTCCAAAACTTCTTTCAAGAATTAGCTTCAAAAAAACATTTAAACTTTATTATGACAAAAGTAAAAAGATAATCCCAACATGGGATTATCTTTTTTGATTACAGTATAAGACATGTTGTTTTAATGGCGAGTCGTCATTCATTTTAGGGTGAGCAAACTCTCCAACTTTTTTCATACCAAGACGTTTCATCAAGTTTTCTGATGGTTGATTAATTGTTGCAGTAAAGGCATAGATTATTTCGATTCCGAAATGTTCATGACCGTAATTCAGTGTGGCTTGGGCTGCTTCTTGGGCATAGCCTTTGCCCCAATACTCTGGTAAGAAACGCCAACCGATTTCCACTTGACCTTGAATATCTGATTCAAAGCCGACGGTCACTAGGCTGACAATCCCGATAAACTGATTCGTACCTTTCAATTCAACGGCATAAAATGAATAACCATGTTCTCCTTGATGGGCTAAAACTTTAGTCAAAAATTCAACCGATTCTTCTTTTGACATGACTGATGGGAAATAGGTCATCACCTGTTCATCAGCATTTAGTTTAACAATATTCTCTAGATCACTCTCTACCATTACACGAATAATCAAGCGTTCTGTTTCAATCATTTTCTCTGTCATGATTTACACCCATTCCTCTCTTAAGATGCGACTGAGATGTTGGTCTTCTACTCTATTCAACAAAGGCATCTCCACGTTTTTTAATGTCTTAACATACTTGAAGCCAACTTTCTCTTGGACACGTAATGACTTCTCATTAACTGTTGAAGCGGCACACCAGATAGCATCTAAGCCAATGACGTTGAAGCCTTGCTTTAATACTGCTTTAGTTGCTTCCGGTATTAATCCTTTACCCCAATGCTCTTCCGCTACCCAATAACCAATCTCACCTTCAGCGTCGGACATAAAAGCACGCTTACCGATGTTGAGGTCAATACAACCAATGACTTCAGATTGGTTCTCTTTAAGTGTAATCGCAAAAATTAATTCACCAGTCAAAACAGTTTGAATAATTTCAGCACTTTCCTCTTCACTAGTATGTGCTGGCCAACCAGCACTAGGGCCAATCTTAGGGTTACTTGCATAACGATATAATGAAGGTGCATCGGATGATTCAAAAGGCCTCAATACTAATCGTTCAGTTTCTAATCTCATCATCAACACCCTCTCTCAATTTATTAAAACTAGTTTAACATAAAAAGCCTTCGCAATTGCGAAGACTTTAAGTGATTATTTTTTAATTTTTTTATATCCTAACAATCCAACTAAAGCAATAACAAGCACACCAACCACTGACAAAATCATATTACGTGATTCGCCTGTTTGTGGTAATTGCTGCTTTGGAAATTTTGTCGGTTCTTTTGGTTCTTCCGGATCTTTTGGATCTTTTGGATCTTTTGGATCTTTTGGATCTTTTGGATCTTTTGGATCATTCGGTTCTTTTGGATCTTTTGGGTCTTCCGGTTTGGTTGGAATAATTGGCTTGTTTCCAACTTCAACTATTGCTACATTCTGATTTATCCCTGCTTTGATTGTGACAGGAATTTCTTTCTTATCAAGCTCATATCCATCTGGTGCTTTTGTTTCAATTAATTTATATTCACCAAATGGATGTGATTTCGTTGTGGTACCATGTCCATTTTCAGCAATGATAATATGATCTACTACCATTCCTGCATGGTTATAAACATCAAACTCTGCACCTGAAAGTAATTTTTCTTTATTCGTTGAATCAAATTTAATTACTTCAATTTTACCAACTTCTTCTCCCTGACCTTGACCACCACCACTGACTTCTGGCGTTTGGCTTTCAACATTGCTACCATTATAGTCTTTTCCTGTTAACTCACCTTTATTAGAATACGTTCCTGCTGCACCACCATCTGTGATTTCTGCGTGGTAATAAATTTCAACAACTGGATCTGGATCTGTTAAGTCACCCAAGGAAACTTCAAAACCATTCTCCGTTAATGTTATTTTACTTGCATCAATCATTCTCTCAGGCTCTGCTTTAACAAATTGTCCATTTTCAACATGACCATAATAACCAAAAATTGAATCTGGGATTATTTTTTGGTTTGGTCCTAGCTCATCTTTATAAACGGCTTCCTTGATTTGAAGTGCTTTAGCATTGATTTGAACAACCCAATCAGCATAATCTTTGCCATTTTCGACACCTTGTTCACCTGGAACATAATCTCCAAATTTAGTTAATTCAGAGTTTTCTTCAATTCCTCCTGCCCCGCCAACATTTATCGTGATTTCCCCTTCATCACTGATGTTGATAGTGATTTCTTCACCTTCTTCAACGTTATTCCACGTTGTTGTAAACTCAATTGTTCCCCCACGGTTAATTTCAGGATTGTTTTGATAATAATCAGTAAACGTTACAATAACTTGTCCATTTTCTGGATCAACCACTGCATGACCTAAAACCTCACCATTTTCGTTCGTAATATCAAATTCAGCAGAGGCTGTTGATATTAATTCTTTTGGAAATGGGAACGTCATCGTATCACCTTCTTCGATAACCACATTATCAGGAATTGACCAATCATAATGAACTTTAGTTGTTTCATTAATACCTATGGTTTCACCTGATTTCACCGGCACCCAATTCCCGTTTTCATCTTGGTGTAATAACTCCGTCTTCCCTCCAAAATCTGGGTGATTCGTTACTGCAAAAGCTGTGATACTCCCCACAACTGTTCCAAACAAAAGTAACGTTGTTATTACTACATTAAATACTTTTTTTCTCATGATTATTCCCCTTTTCATTCATCATAACTGACATATATGTACATAACTTACAACTTATCTTAACACTTGCGCTTTATTATATATGAATTATTCCCAAACTTGTCTATTTAGTTTTTCGAAATTTTCAAAAAAAAGAATAATGGTTTTAAAATGATCCATTCAACAACGTTAATTAACAAGACACTAAAAAAACACCTTGTTAAAGGTGTTTTTAGAAGTTATAGATTATTTTCGCTAAGCCATAGTCATTTAATAGAAAGAAACGTGATAGAAAGACTATCAAGACGACTGTAATGACTTGGAACTTAATCGGTGATTTGATATTAAACAGTGATAATCTACTATTGATTAAGGAACAAGTTTTCCAGATGATTAAGCCAATTATCAACCCTGCACCATTCATGATGACATCATCGATATCTGTCCGTCTATTATTTAATAGTTGGCTTAATTCAATCAAGAGAATCAATGAAAAGCCACTGCTTATTACTTTGGTAGTTTTAGCTTTTCCTTGAAAGAAGCTGGCTGCCATAAATCCAAAAGGCATTAACATAATCACATTTAAAAGATTATTGATTAACGAAGCTTCACCCTCAAAAGGAATGAAATTGACTTGCTCCCCACGCCATTGAAAGCCATACATTGAGATATCATATAGCGTTCCTGCACCTGTCACTTTAAACATCATCATCAAGTAAATACCAAAGATTAACAGCCAACCAAATGAGCGATCAAGCCCATGACGAATCAAATAAATGAGACACAATGGTGCTAGCACTGCCAGAAATTCATATCCTAAAAATAATAAACTATCCATCCTAAACCTCCCAAGCACTTTTAACCAGTATAGCAAAGACTGCCAAAGTAAAAATCATTCTATGGGCTGATTTATCTATAAAGGTATCTGTCTTTATTTAGGTAAAACAATTTTGAAAGTCGTTAAACCACGATTACTATGAACCGTAATATCCCCATTGTGAGCATTAACGATGTCTTTTGCAATGGCTAATCCTAAGCCAGACCCCGCATTTTGAGTTGTTCGCGCACGATTTAAACGAATGAATTTATCAAACATTTCTGACATCGCTTCTTCTGTCAAGGTATCGCCTTGATTGGCTATTTCTATTTCAACTGATAAAGCTGTTTCTTTGACCATAACTGAAATAGGACTGTCAGCTTCACCATATAGACAAGCATTTTTGATAATATTATTAAATACTCGTGCCAGTTTCTCAGCATCTGCCACCATTTCAATATCCGGTGAATCAACCAAAATTTTCTGATTTTTTTCACGGGCATCTAAATGACGTTCATCACAAATTTGTTGTAACATTGTGCCTAAGTTAAATCGCTGTTTTGTTAAGACAATATCCTGCATATTGAAACGGGTAATATCGAAAAACTCATTGATTAATCCTTCTAAATCATTGGCTTTAGTTAAAACCAACTTCAAATATTTTTGTCGTGTTTCTTCATCAATTTCATTGGTTTCTACTAGAAAACTCAAATAGCCAATAATCGATGTTAAAGGTGTTTTAATATCATGAGCAAGATAGACAACTAAGTCATTCTTCTTCATTTCAGAATCTTTTAAGGCAAGTTCACGACTTTTTAATAGCTGTTTACTCTGATTGATTTTCATTTCAATACTGGCTAACTCAGGTGATAATTCTGTTAATACATCACTATCTGACACCACTTCATTTAGGTTATTATCAATTTCATCAAAATACGTCATCACCGTGTTAATCAACTTTCTAAAAATAAAGTAAATGGCCACTAGCATAAAGATTGAAATAATAAGCATTTTATTTTGGCGAATACTAATATGATAGATCATAAAGGCACTGTCATAATCTAATGGAAATTGATATTGCAACAGCTCTAAAATACCATCAGCAATTTTTCCGCTAAATAAGGAACTTAATAAAACTAATCCCACTGCTGTGACTATGATATATTTCAATAAATCTACGAGTAATTTCTTTTTTAACATTGAAAATTTACCATTATTCATCAAACTTATACCCCACTCCCCAAACGGTTTTAATGTATTCAATCCCTGGACTATGTGCTTTTATTTTATCGCGTATATGACGAATATGAACCATAATTGTGTTAGTTGATGCTTCATAATAACTCTCGCCCCAGACATTTTGAAACAAGGCTTCTGACGATATGACTTGACCTTGGTGTTGGGTTAAATAAGCTATGATAGCAAACTCTTTCGGCGTTAAATTAACTTCATGACCGTTCACAAAACATTGGTGATTAGCATATTGTAGCTTTAAGCCACGGCTCTCAAAATCATCGCTACCTGCCTCTTTATCTTGTTGGGAATTATAACTACCATCGCGTCTTAACTGAGCTTTGACACGCGCCATTAATTCCAATGGTTGAAATGGCTTAGTGACATAATCATCTGCCCCCACGGTTAAACCATGAATTTTGTCCATTTCAGTATTTTTAGCAGTTAGCATGATAATCGGAAATAAATATTTTTTGCGAATGTCAGCACATAAGTCAAAGCCGTTGTAGTCTGGTAACATCACGTCTAAAATAGCTAGATTAATTGTTTGGTCATTTAAACTAGTTAAGGCAGCTTCGCCTGTTTCTGACATAATCACTTCAAACCCTTCATTAAGCAAATACATCTCGATCAAATCAGAGATTTCTTTTTCATCTTCTACTACTAAAATTTTAACTGTCATCTTCTCACGTCCTTAAAGACTATTATATATGTTTTTAGCGTCAATCATATTAAACTGCTTGCTATCATGATTTCCCTTTGCTCCAACTGTAATTAAAAGATACTCTTTACCATCAATTTCGGCAATGGTTGCTAAACATAACCCTGCCTCATCAGTATAGCCTGTTTTTCCACCTACAATCCGGCCTTTTTTCAAATCTGGTGAGCCGAGTTTTTTAAATAAACTACTTTCAAAAGAGTAGTTTTTGCCGTTGTAATAAGGTGTTGTAAAGACTCGATAAAATGTATCATTTTGTAAGGCATGCTGTAATAACTTAGCTAAATCACTGACCGTTGAATACTGTTCCGCTGATTCTGTGCCGTATGAATTAGTAAAATGCGTCTGTGTCATATTTAACTCTTTAGCTTTTTGATTCATCACCTCTGTAAAAGCTTCATCAGAACCTGATACTGCTTTTGACAAGGACACGGCTGCATCTGCTCCTGACGGTAACATCAAACCAAATAAAAGTTCTTCCACTGTCACAGGGACATTAGGTAAGAATCCTGCAACAGATGCTTCTTCTGAATAAAGCCAATTGATTCGTTCACCGTCTGTCATCATTTCTTGCTGTAAATCAGGTAAGTTTTCAATAGCTAAGATAGCTGTCATTATTTTGGCTAATGAGGCTGGTTTGATTTTTTCATCTGCACCCTTTTCAAAAATAGTCTCACCATTAACTTTCTGTAGCATAGCTTGTTTACTATAAATATTCAATGTCTGATTGGCGTCTATCTTCAAGACTTCACTACCTAATGAAACATTTTTTTGATAGGTATAATAGCCTAACCCAATACTTGCAAGTAACAGACTGATTAATAATAATTTAACTGATGTTTTCATTTTCTCGCCCCCTACCATTAGTTAACCAAGATAAGCGACTTAAAAAATATAATATTACTGAATAATAAATTAATAATTTATTAAGAAAAAACAGCCACTCCTTTGAGTGACTGTTTTTATTTAGGTTTCACATGTTTTACAAAGTTAAACAAATCATCTTCTGATTTAATTTGTCGGTTACATTTATCACTATCATGACAAATATAATTCCCTTTTAATAAGTAATTGCCTTCTTTAGAGACCTTCCCTTTGGCTTCAAACATACTAACCTCTGAAATGGTTTGGCAAATAGCACAGAGACCTTTTTTAATAGTCGGTGAAATGGTTCCTTCCAAGCCAATTAACTCATCAGATTGATAAGCGATAATATATTTTCTTTGCTTAGCAACATCATTCCAACCATAAAAGGTTTGTCTATCTAACGCGACTTCTTCCCATTCAGGAACTTTTAATTTCTTGGTTTTAGCAAAAACTTTTTGCAAACCTTTATCACTTGGTTGTTTAAAAGGAATAATCATTGGCTTGACTTTTTCCAAGTACTTGTCTAATTCTCGTTGAGTTTTTCCTAATTGAATACTTTCCCGTAGCAACTCTAATTCTTCTGCTGAAGCAGTTGGAAAACTAGCCTCAATCTTTTCTAGTGCTAATAATTTTAACGTGTCAACTGTGTGTCGATCATTAACTGAGCGTTGCGTTTGAACGACAATCGTCGCCTGTTCTTCGATGATGTTATATTGAAATGGTTTAATAAATTTATCCATGTCTGATTCCTCCTTTAGTTATAAAACAAATAAACTAAGATCGGTATCACAAAATTAGTCGTTTCCTATTTAATTATTCAGCAATACCAATCGTGATATTGCGTATTGAACGATGCATGTTATTCGGCATCTGCGATCACCACCTAAAAATAATACTTTTAGTTTAACATAAATACAGAAAGATCTTGCATATTCTCGCACTAATTTTTAAATCTAAATAAAAACCAGCTACTCAATGAGTAGCTGGTTTTTTAGATCTATTTCTTCGGTTCGTCATCGTCCATTTTAAGAACGGCCATGAAGGCGTCTTGTGGGACTTCAACTGATCCGATTTGTTTCATACGTTTTTTACCATCTTTTTGTTTCTCAAGAAGTTTTCTCTTACGTGAGATATCTCCACCATAACATTTCGCCAATACGTTTTTACGTAAAGCTTTAATGTCACTACGAGCGACAATTTTTTGGCCAATCGCTGCTTGAATTGGCACCTCGAATTGTTGACGAGGAATCAGTTTTTTCAGTTTCTCTACGATAGCTTTACCACGTTCAAAGGCAAAGTCTCTGTGAACGATAAAGCTCAAAGCATCGACTGTCTCGCCGTTTAGTAAGATGTCCATCTTCACTAGGCGGCTTGTTTTGTAGCCAATGATTTCATAATCAAGTGAGGCATAACCTTTTGTACTTGATTTTAATTTATCAAAGAAGTCAAAGACGATTTCTGATAGTGGTAATTCATAAACCACGTTAACACGGTAATCATCTAAGTAATCCATTGTTAAGAAGTCCCCACGTTTGCGTTGTGATAATTCCATCACAGCTCCAACATATTCGTTTGGTACCATAATAGACGCTTTCACATAAGGTTCTTCAACTGAATCAATCTTAACAGGTTCTGGGAAATCTGATGGGTTATCCACCACGATTTTAGAGCCGTCAGTTTGATTGACGTTGTAAATTACCGATGGTGCTGTTGTGATTAACTCTAAGTTAAACTCACGCTCTAAACGTTCTTGAACCACGTCCATGTGTAGTAATCCTAAGAAACCACAACGGAAACCGAAACCTAATGCTTGTGATGTTTCTGGTTCAAAATCTAAGGCCGCATCATTTAATTGTAATTTTTCTAATGCTTCACGTAAGTCATTGTAACGTGAGGTATCGATTGGGTATAAACCACAGTACACCATTGGGTTCATCTTACGGTAACCATCTAAGGCTTCTTCCGCAGGATTGTTAGCAAGGGTAATTGTATCTCCCACTTGTGTATCTTTCACCGTTTTAATGCCGGCAGTAATGTAACCAACATCACCTGTCATAAGGAAATCACGCGGAATTGGTTTTGGTGAAAAGATACCTACTTCGATAACTTCAAACTTCTTACCACTTTGCATCATCATGATTTCATCACCAGGTTTTACCACCCCATCTGTCACACGGACATTTAGGATAACACCACGGTAACTATCGTAAACTGAATCGAAGATCAAGGCTTTTAAAGGCGCTTCTAAATCACCAGCAGGCGCAGGCACGTACTCAACGATTTGTTCTAAGATATCTTGAATTCCAATACCAGCTTTGGCACTTGCAAGGACTGCTTCACTTGCATCAATCCCGACAACGTCTTCAATTTCTTGACGAACGCGTTCTGGATCGGCGGCTGGTAAATCAATTTTATTAATAACAGGTAGGATTTCTAAATCATTATCAAGAGCTAAGTAAACGTTAGCCAATGTTTGGGCTTCAATCCCTTGCGCCGCATCCACCACTAAAATAGCCCCTTCACAGGCAGCTAAACTACGTGAGACTTCATAAGTGAAATCCACGTGTCCCGGTGTGTCGATTAAGTGGAAGATATAGTCTTCCCCATCTTTGGCCGTGTAACTTAATTCAACCGCATTTAGTTTAATCGTAATCCCACGTTCACGTTCTAAGTCCATTGAGTCTAACAATTGATCTTGCATCTCACGGTCAGATACTGTTTCTGTGTGTTGTAAGATACGGTCAGCTAATGTCGACTTTCCGTGGTCAATATGGGCAATAATTGAGAAGTTACGAATCTTCTCTTGGCGTTGTTTCATCTCTTCCATGTTCATGATTTATATTCCTACTTTCCTTTTATCAGCACCTTTGATTATAACAAGCTTAAGCCCTAAAGAAAAGTCTTTTCGCTAGCCTACTCAAATTACTCTGTTCACATTTTTTGTCTTATCACTGGGTGATTTGTTATACTATGGGAGAAGAAAAAGAAAGAGGTTATAGTTATGAACCGGGAAGAACTCCGTCAAAGTCTAGAAATCAAACCAGTGGAACTCAAACACTTAAAACAATTTAATGAATTACTACGCTACGTTTTCCAAGTCACAGACTCAGATATTGAGGAAAGTGGCTATGAAGATGCCAATGAAATAACACGAGCTAAACGTCCTGTCTTAAAAGAAGCTGACGTTATTGGATGGTTCGATGAGAAAGATACCCTAGTCTCACAACTAGCTGTCTATCCCTGCCAAGTTAACATTCACGGTCATATTTATGACATGGGTGGCGTGACGGGTGTAGGAACCTATCCTGAATACGCTAGCCTAGGACTAATGAAAGATTTAATCCAATTAGCTTTAACAAATATGCGTGAACGTGGTCAGTACATTTCTTACTTATACCCTTACAACATCCCTTACTACCGTCGTAAAGGTTGGGAAATTATTTCTGATACCATGACCTTTAAAATAAAAGATACGCAACTTCCTAAACCCGTTAATGTTCCTGGTAATGTGGAACGTCTAGCTTATGATGATCCTGATGTGATTAAAGTCTACGATCAGTTCTCACACAAAACACATGGTGCCATGATTCGAACTGAATTAAACTGGGATGAATACTGGCGTTGGGAAAATGAAGAAGAACGCACCGCAGCGGTATACTACGATGCTGATGACCAACCAACTGGTTTCTGTTTCTACTGGATTGCGGAAGAAGTTTTCCATATTAAAGAAATGGTTTACTTAAACCAAGAAGCTCGTAAAGGGTTGTGGAACTTCATCTCTGCTCACTTCTCAATGATTAACCACGTTGAAGGCGCTACTTATAAAGATGAACCGATTGCTTTCCTATTTGATGATAGTGATATTAAAGAAACCATTGCGCCATTCTTTATGGCACGAATTGTTGACGTCGAAAAATTTCTAGCTGAGTTTCCTTTCGACAGCGCGGTGGAACCTTTCCACTTTGTGGTTGAAGATACCGAAGCGGAATGGAATAATGGCATCTTTGGTTTAACTTGGGATGAAGATGAAACTGTTCATGTCACTAGTGAAGCGGTAGGACAACCGGTCCACTTAAATATCCAAACCCTCACAACGATGTTAATGAGCTACAAACGTCCGACTTACTTAATGGGGATTGATGCTCTGACAACCGATCGTAAAACACTCCGTTCATTAGAACGCATCATTCCAAACCAAAATGCCTACTTTAGTGATTATTTCTAAAACAAAAAGAGCCTCTGAGGGGCTCTTTTTGTTTTTCATATATAACATGCATTAATTTTATTTACGCACATTCTCTGTTATTGAAATTTTATTCTCAAAAAAATAGTGCTACACTCACCTCGGCAACTGCCTCAAAAGGAGGTGATATTTATGATTACAGTATTCTTTGCTTTAATCAACCCAATACTTGTTGGCATTGTTTTACAGTTGTTTTCTCACTGGTTAGATGAGAAGGATAAACAATGAAAGCTGCCATCTGACCCCTCTTATCTTTTTAAAGATAAGAAAAAACCAACCTACTCCTATAGGTTGGTTTTTTTGGTGATATAATGATTACAGTTTTCTTGCCTTTATTATAGCATTTTCAATAGCTTATCACAATGTAAACTCAAGCCTTTTGAAAATTATTTTATTTTGTAATAAATAATATTAACAACTGACTTCTTTGTTTATTCTTACATAACACGCCATTAGTCATCTCTACATACAGAGCATGTTATTGAAATTTTATTCTCAAAAAAATAGTGCTACACTCACCACGGCGACTGCCTCAAAAGGAGGTGTTTTCATGTCTATTTTTTTATTAACTTTTTTCATTGCTCCACTTGTTATAGGAATGACTTTATCCATTTTTTCTCATTGGCTAGATGAACGGGATAAAGACTAATCAGTTGCTAACTAGCACACGTGCTTACCAATATTTTGATAAGTAAAAAGAAAACCCCAACCTACTGTAATAGGTTGGGGTTTCGTGTTTTCATGCTTAAATTCTTATTAACTTTATAAATCAATTATACCACCCGACATCCCTACAAACAACGGGAACAGCCATGCTATATTATATTACATTATTTTATTTTGTAATAAATAATATCAGCAACTGATTTCTTTGTTTGTTTTTACATAACGCGCCATTAGTCATATTTACATTCATTTCTTGTTATTGAAATTTTATTGTTAAAAAATTAGTGCTACACTCACCTCGGCAACTGCCTCATAAGGAGGTGTATTCGTATGACACTTTTTTTCTCGCTTTTGATATTTCCAATCATCACAGGTATCGTTCTAAAATGTTTTTCTCACTGGTTAGACGGGAAAGACTAGGACAGGAAGTTGCTAACTAACCACTACTTATCTATCTTGATAAGTAAAAAGACCAACCTATTCCAGTAGGTTGGTCTTTTTGTGTATCGAATGACACTTCTCTCTTTTATAGTTTTAGTATACAGCTAAAAAACTAGCACTTCAAGATGCTTATCCCATTCAATAAAATTATTTAATTCCAAAATAAAATAAAAAAGACCCTAGCATTTCGGCTAAGGTCTTTTTATTATTCTGCAATTGTTTCGCTTTCAAATGCTAATTGCTCATCTCGTAATGTCACCGTCACTTTTGTGTTCGGGCCGACTTTACCTGCTACGATTTCTCGCGCTAATGGTGTTTCCACTTCTTTCGTTAAGAAACGTTTCAATGGTCTTGCACCATAGATTGGATCATACGCACTTTCAGCAATCCAGTCTTTTGCTTCCGTTGATAGTTCAAGTTGAATACCTTGTTCTGCTAGTCTTAATCCTAAGTTGACTGTCATCTTATCAATGATTGATTTCACATTATTAAGTGTTAACGGTGTGAACATAATCGTATCATCAATTCGGTTTAAGAACTCAGGTTTAAAGTGCATTTGTAATTGATTCATAACACTATCTTTTGTTTCTTTTGATAGTTGACCTTCCTCATCCACACCTTCAAGCATGGTTTGCGAACCAATATTACTTGTCATAATCATCACAGTGTTTTTGAAATCAACTGTGCGACCTTTCGAGTCTGTCAAACGACCATCATCTAAAACTTGAAGTAAGACGTTGAACACATCAGGATGGGCTTTTTCAATCTCATCTAGTAAGACAATTGTATAGGGACTACGACGAACGGCTTCCGTTAGTTGTCCGCCTTCTTCATGACCTACATATCCTGGAGGGGCCCCGACTAAACGAGAGACACTATGTTTTTCCATGTACTCACTCATGTCGATACGAATCATGTGTTCTTCAGAATCAAATAACTCTTCAGCTAAGGCTTTAGCTAATTCTGTTTTACCTACCCCTGTAGGTCCTAAGAACAAGAATGACCCTAGTGGACGATTTGGATCTTGCAAGCCCGCACGGGAGCGTATAACAGCGTCTGACACGGCATCAACAGCTTCGTCTTGCCCAATGACTCTGTTATGTAATGTTTCGTTTAAACGTAAGATTTTCTCACGTTCACCTTCTACTAATTTCGTCACAGGAATTCCTGTTAGACGACCTACGACAACCGAGATTTCTTCTTCCGTTACCGCTTCTTGTAACATGCGACCTTCATTTTCGACATAGTTTTTAGCTTCTAATGTTTTCAGCTCTTCTTCCAATTGTGGAATTGTGCCATGTCTTAGGACCGCTGCTTGTTCTAAATCATAATTTGTTTCAGCTTCTTCTAAAGCATGGCGAGCTTTATCTAATTCTTCACGTTTGTTGCTGACTTGGTTGACTTCTTCTTTTTCAGTTTCCCAACGCATTTTTAAAAGATTTGTTTCTTCACGCAATTCAGCTAACTCTTCTCGCAGAATTTCTAAACGTTTTTTACTTGCATCGTCTGTTTCTTTTTTCAAGGCAGCTTCTTCAATTTCTAACTGCATCAAACGACGGATAACTTGGTCAAGTTCCGTTGGCATGGAATTCATTTCAACACGAATGGTTGCACAAGCTTCATCGACTAAGTCAATCGCTTTATCCGGTAAATAACGATCCGTGATATAGCGGTTTGATAATGTTGCAGCCGCAACTAAGGCGTTGTCATGAATATTAACACCATGGTGAATTTCAAAACGTTCTTTCAATCCACGTAAAATACTAATTGTGTCCTCAACAGTTGGTTCTTTTACTAGGACTTTTTGGAAACGACGTTCTAATGCTTTATCAGTTTCCATATATTCACGATACTCATCTAAAGTTGTAGCACCAATACAGTGCAACTCACCACGAGCTAACATTGGTTTCAGTAAGTTACCGGCGTCCATACTACCTTCTGTTTTACCGGCACCAACGATGGTATGAATCTCATCAATGAAGAGAATGATTTGACCATCACTTTTCTTCACTTCTTTCAGAACGGCTTTCAAACGTTCTTCGAATTCACCACGGTATTTAGCACCTGCGATCAAAGCACCCATGTCTAATGAAAAGATTGTTTTATTTTTTAAGTTTTCTGGCACATCTTTGCGGACAATACGTTGTGCTAGTCCCTCGATGATGGCGGTTTTACCAACACCAGGTTCCCCAATTAAGACTGGGTTATTTTTTGTTTTACGAGATAAGATACGAATCACATCACGAATTTCATCGTCACGACCAATGATTGGATCTTGTTTACCGCTCTTCACTAATTGATTTAAGTCGGTCCCGTATTTTTCTAATGCTTTATATTGTTCTTCTTGATTTTGTGATGTCACACGATCTCCTCCTCTCAAATCTTCCACAGCTTGGCGTAAACTCTTAGCGGTAAAACCTCTTGTGCTTAAGAATTTTGCTAGCGGGTAATTTTTCAACTCCATTAAAGCTAATAGGACGACTTCTGTTGCTAAGAACTCATCTTCAAAACTTTCACGGATTTTATCTGCTTCGTTTAATAGATTAAATAAATTTTGGCTAAGGCCTTGTCCGTATTGGACGTTACTTCCCGATACAACTGAAATGGCATCTAACTCTTGGTCCACTTCTTGAATCATCTCATCTACAGGTACACCTGCATCTTTATAAAATTGATAAGCAAAATGATCCGGTTGTAAAAAGATTTTCCATAAATGGCAGACGTCGATTTCTTGATGCATGCGAGTCATTGCCACTTGTTGTGCTGCACTAATTGCTTCTTGCAGCGTTGTTGTCATTTTCTCGATATTCATCCTATCGCCTCCTTAACTATATCCTTATTATATAACTTTGGTCAAAATAGGTCAAAGAATATGTTTGCATTTTTTGATCATTTGAAATAACAAAAAAAAACCACTAATCACATTAGCGGTTTGATTATATAAAACTGTCTTAAAGTATTATCCCAATAACACATTTTATACTTTAACTTCTTTCCAGTTTTCCGGACAGTTACTGATGTCCCCTATTCAGTTTCTGTAAACAGCAAGGAGTTGACCCCCTTAACCTATGTATTATAATAGCATATTTTTAAAACAGCTCATTATTCTAAAATTAATAAATTAATCAAAAAAAAATAAAACGCTAGCCAGCGTTTTATTCAAAACCTTCATCCATTAAATAACCTTCTGCTTGTTGCTTTGTTTTGAAGACTGCTTCCACAGCTCCACTTGTCATCACCACAACCCACATGTAGTTTTGGTAACGTAAAGTCAATTCATCTCCATGATTGTCACGCCACTCTTCTTCGTATCCTTCAGGAAAACCATCTTCTGTTAGACGTAAGAATTCTAAAGCTAGGTTCACTTTTTCAATAATCTGTTCTTTTGTATCGCCATGAACTGAAATGTAACCGCCCTTAGTTTCTTGTCCTGGTAAGTAACCAGCGTAAATAAAAGCATTGCCACTTTTCGGGTGTAAGAACTTCACTAAAGTTGTTTTAGGAATAGCACTTTCTTCAAAGTGATAGTTTAAACGATTCAATGAAACTGGCTGACATGTCAGCTCTTCGAAGCTATCAAAGATAGCTTTTTTTTCTTCAAATGATAACACGAGGCACCTCTTCTAGTTGATTGTCTTTTTATCGTAAAAAAATAAGGAAGTCCCTAAATCAGGGAACTTCCTTTATTATAGACTAATTACGCTTGAGATGCATTTAATTTTGCAATTTCTACGATTACAGCAGTCGCTTTTTCCATTGTTTGGACTGAAACAAACTCAAAACGTCCGTGCATGTTTTCCGCACCAGCAAAAATGTTTGGTGTTGGAATACCCATCATAGAAATTTTAGAGCCATCAGTTCCCCCACGTACAGGTTCAACTTTTGGTTCTACTCCGACAACACCCATAGCATCTTTAACTAATTCAATGATGCTCATGTCTTTAGCGATGATTTCGCCCATGTTGTAGTATTGATCGTGCATATCAACTAAGATACGTTCTTCATCGAAGTCAGCATTTAATTTAGTTGCGATAGATTTGATGAACTCTTTACGAGCTTCAAATTTTTCACGATCGTGGTCACGAATGATGTATTGCATCGTTGTTAATTCTTCGTTACCTTCAACGTGCATTAAGTGATAGAAGCCTTCATAGCCTTCTGTCATTTCTGGACATTCGTTAGCTGGAATTTCGCTGTGGAATTTATGAGCAACTTGTAAACCGTTGATCATTGTATTTTTAGCTGATCCTGGGTGAACGTTTTTACCATTAATTGTGATAACAGCTGAAGCAGCACTAAATGTTTCATAGTGTAATTCACCCACTGGGCCACCATCCATAGTGTAAGCAAAGTCAACATCGAAGCCTTCAGCATCAAAGTTATCTGCCCCAGTACCGATTTCTTCATCAGGACCGAACGCAACTTTTAATTTACCGTGTTCGATATCTGGATTCTTAACTAAGAATTCCATTGCTGTCATAATTTCAGCAATACCTGATTTGTCATCAGAACCTAATAAAGTCGATCCGTCTGTTGTAATCAACGTTTGACCTTTGTAGTTAGCAAGATTTGGGAAATCTTTAACTGTTAATTTATATTTGCCATCTTTGTCTAAGGCAATATCTGAAGAGCCATCGTAATTTTCTACGAATTGAGGATTCACATTTTCAGCATTGAAATCTGCTGTATCCATATGCGCAATAAAACCAATACTACGAACATTTTCTTTAGTTGTGTTACTTGGTAACTCAGCTGTTACGAAACCGTTTTTTTCGTTATAGCTAACGTTAGACATACCAATTTCTTTTAATTCAGCAACTAATGTTTGCGCGAACTCTACCTGTGTTTGAGTAGATGGAATAGTGGTACTTGTTGCATCCGAACGAGTTTCTGTTTTCACATACTTGATAAAACGAGGTACTAGATTTTCATACATATGACATTCTCCTTTTTCTCTTTAATAATATTTAAATGGGTTTGTATTCGTCAGAGACTGACTGAATTCAATATCCCAATTATAAACTTCTTTCCATTCGTTTGCTAATGAAAGCAATCGAGGTTGACACAAGACTTCAATGTGATGACCGGGATCAATCACTGGCAATTCTGCTGTTAGCATATCGTGACCGGTATGGTAATAGACATCACCTGTTAAATAAACGTCAGCATCTTTCGCTAAAGCATCACGATAAAACTTTTCACCGCTGCCACCACAGATGGCCACACGTTGAATCGCTTGATCTGGATTGCTACAAACTAATCGTAACCCATCTAGGTTAAATGTCTCTTTGATTTGGCTAATAAATTTTTCCATCATAATTGGCTCTGACAAGTCCCCAATTCGACCAATCCCAAAGGTCTTCACCTTGTTATGTAAGGGTTTCCATTGTTGTTCCATTGGGATTTCTTCAGAAATATCTTCTAATGAGTTTCTCATCTTTGTTATTTCTGTTTCCACTACTGGAAAAGTAATCACCGTTTTGTTATATTCTGGTGTTTCTTCACTAATCGTTTCAGTCGTTAACTCAGCTAAATAAGTCAGTAATGACACTTTATTTTTAGGATCAATGTGTAACGCCACTTCATGATAGGCAACATTATGAGTCGCTTTTAAATAAGTAGCCTCTTCAATCCCTAGTTCTTCACAGAACCAATCATTTAAACCATTCTCGATAATGTCGAGATTTGTATGAGCGGCATAAACCGCAATATCATGTTTAATACAATCAGCATACATTTTAGTTTGGGCATCATCGTAGTCTAAACGACTAATCGGTCTAAAAATCGGTGGGTGTTTTGCGACAATCAAATCAATCTTATTTTCAATTGCTTCAGCGACTGTTTCTGGACGAACATCTAAGGTAAACATTACCCGCTCCATCTCACGGTCAAGCTGACCGATATGAAGACCCACGGGATCACCCTCTTCAGCTAGTTCAAGGGGACAATATTCTTCGAAACGACGGATAAACTCTAAGCCATTTAAACTCATTGAATCAACTCCTTAATCCAGCTAATGCTTTCTTTTAACTCATTGATTTTATCTTGATGATTCGGATTATCTTCAGATAAACGACTTAAAATTAATTCTTTCTGAACTAACTCTTGCGCCCATTTATCTTTTAATAACTGAGATTTTTCTTTTAATAAGAAAGGTCCAAACAATAGTTCTTGCGGTGAATAGTTGGTTGTCTCTGTGGCTTTTTCCGCTACTAAAATTTCATAACGTTTGCCATCTTCTTCAATCAATTCCTCCGCTACTAGTTGATACTGATGGGCTTGTAGCCAAAGACGCAACTTACGTTCCCCGATATTAGGTTGTAAGATTAAACGTTCTTTACCTGTTAAGATACCTTTTTCAAATCCCCGGTCTAATATCTCACTAATTAACGAGCCGCCCATGCCAGCAATGGTAATCGCCGAAACATGATCCGTTGGTTCAATCGCTTCTAAACCATTAGCTAAACGCACGGTAATCTGACTTTCCAGTCCTAATTGTTGAACTAGCTGATTAGCTGATTCAAACGGTCCTTTTACCACTTCTCCTGCTACTGCTTGTTTCACGACACCATTTAAAATTAACCAAGCAGGTAAATAGGCATGGTCAGAGCCAATGTCTGCCACAACGGCAGCTTGTGGTACATAACTTGCTACTTTTTCTAAACGTAGCGATAACTTTTGTTCGTTCATTCTTGTTTCGACACCTTTACTGATTAGATTTTTTTGATTGAGATAACAGCACTACCTGGTAATTGCGGTGGCAATGAGCGCGTCATTGGTGCAGACCCTTCGATTTCTACTTCTACTTTTTGACCCTCTTTATAATCAGCAGCTGTTAAATCTTTTCCTAATTGGTCATCGTCTAAGTTAATGACGACACCGGCTTGAGAAAACATTTTGACGATGTCATTTTTATCTTTTACGCCTTCTGTTTCAATAATTGTCAAGACAGTTGATGTGCCTGCTTCGCGCGCATCTTCTGCTAAGACACCTGTAAAGACGGTTGCTTCTTCTTTTGATTTTTCTTCATCGTTAACTTTTGGCATTTGCGTTTCCACCGTTTCACTTGTTGCTGTTTCTTTAGTATTTTTAGTTTCTTCTTTTTTATCGCCACAGGCTGTTAAGCTTAACGCGGCAACTAGTGCTGCAGCACTTAAAATATATTTTTTTGACATGGTTATCACCTATCCTTAAATTTTTATCTTTACACTCTTATCTTACTACATTTTGATAGCGCTGACACATAAAAACCTCCAAATCCGCAAAAGGATTTGGAGGTTTGCTTTTTTTATTCTAAGAAATCTTTCAATTGTTTTGAACGAGATGGGTGGCGTAATTTGCGTAATGCTTTCGCTTCAATCTGACGGATACGTTCACGTGTCACGCCAAATACTTTCCCGACTTCTTCAAGCGTGCGCGTACGACCATCATCTAAACCGAAACGTAAACGTAGAACGTTTTCTTCACGGTCAGTTAAGGTATCTAGCACGCTTTCAAGTTGTTCTTTTAATAACTCATAAGCAGCGTGATCAGCTGGGCTTGTTGCATCTTGGTCTTCAATGAAGTCCCCAAGGTGCGAATCATCTTCTTCACCAATTGGTGTTTCTAATGATACTGGCTCTTGAGCAATTTTTAGGATTTCACGAACTTTTTCAGTTGTTAAGTCCATTTCTGCACCGATTTCTTCTGGCAATGGCTCACGACCTAAGTCTTGTAGCAATTGACGTTGAATACGGATTAGTTTGTTGATTGTTTCCACCATGTGAACTGGGATACGAATTGTACGAGCTTGGTCGGCAATCGCACGAGTGATCGCTTGACGAATCCACCATGTTGCATAAGTTGAGAATTTGAACCCTTTAGTATGATCAAATTTTTCAACGGCTTTCATTAGACCCATGTTACCTTCTTGGATTAAATCCAAGAATTGCATGCCACGTCCAACATAACGTTTGGCAATACTTACTACTAAACGTAAGTTAGCTTCAGCAAGTTTTTGTTTCGCTTCTTGTTCACCTTCTTGGATACGTAAAGCTAACTCAACTTCTTCTTCAGCTGTTAATAATGACACACGTCCGATTTCTTTTAAGTACATCCGAACTGGATCATTAATTTTAACACCTGTTGGCGCTGTTAAATCTTCTTTAACGGCAGCTTCAACGACTTTTTCGTCTTTCTTCAAACTACGAGCTGCTGGTTCACCAGATTCATCAACTAAGCTAATCCCTTGGTCTTCTACTTGTTGGATTAAATCATCCATACCATCAGAGTCTAAGTTAAACGGTGTCGCAATTTCATCTGTTAAGATATCAATTTGGGCTTCACCTTTTGGTTTGTGTTCTTTGATAAAGGCTTTAACAGCTTTGTTAAATTCTTTTTCATTGGCAGCTGTATCCGTGTCTTTAGCAGCTGCTTTCTTTTTCGCTGGCGCTTTCTTTGCGGGTGCTTTTTTAGCGGCCGGTTTTTTCGTTTCTTTTTCAACAACTTCTTTGTCGTCTTTTACTGCTTTGGCTTTTGTTGCTTTTTTAGGAGCTGCTTTTTTGGCAGGTGCTTCAGTTGTTTCTTCTTTTTTCTTAGCAGGTGCTTTCTTTTTCGCTGGTGCTTTTTTAGCTGCTGCTTTCTTAGGCGCTTTAACCTCTTCTGTCGTTTCAGTTGTTACATCTTTTACTTCGTCTTTTTTTGCCACTGATGATAGCCCCCTTATTTATCTTAAATTCTTTAAATTACGTTGAATATTAATGATTTCAATTGTTAATTCTTGTTCTAGTTGCTTATTACCCACTCGATTAGCTTCACGTTGTTCTTTGATTTTCTCTTGTTTGATGCCTTCTAATCGCGCTTGTTTAATCGCAATCAGGTAATCTGAAATCTCACGTTCCGAACTTTCTTCAGACATTTCTTGATAAAAGACCGTCACAAACTTTTGCTTTAGCGGTTCTTCTTTTAAGTAATCAACAAAGGCTGAGGCATCAAATTGACTATGGGTTAGCATGTAATCGTTAAAATGTTGGTACAACTCTTGATACTCGTCATGATTAAACGCAAAATCTGGTATCTGGTTAATTTTACCATGGACGCCGCGTTCCGTCATTAGACGATACAATAATAATTTTTCAGCATGCTCTCCAGTTGTTAATGGTCGCTCTTGGAACTCACGAACGGTTCCCGGCTGTTGTTGATAAACGGGTTCTTCCACCATCTCTGGTTCATACTGTTGTTGCTGTCTTTGTTGTTGATACTCTTGCCGTTCTTCCGTCTTAGCTTTTGCTAACTCTGCTGAAATGGCATCCACCGAAATATCAAACTCATCAGACAATTGTTTAATGTAGACTTCTCGTTCGATCACCGAATTAACTTTCGCTAATTCTTTGACCACTTGTTCAATATAAGTGAAGCGGTCTTGTTCGGTTTGCAAATTTTTACCTCGTTGATGGTAACGCATCATAAAGGTAAAGACTGACTCACGTCCGGTGTTAAAGAATGTTTGGAACTGCTCCTCACCATTCTCTTTCAAGTATTCATCTGGGTCTAAACCACCAGGAATACTTAAGACACCCAATTCAAGGTTAGTTTGTTTCCCAAGTAAGTCTAGGGCACGATGTGTGGCTTCAATCCCCGCCGAATCACCATCGTAACAAATCAATACTTGTGGTGTGGTCTTTTGAATCATGCGAACTTGCTCATTGGTTAAACTGGTTCCCATTGAGGCAACCCCATGTTTAACGCCAGCACGCCAAGCCGCAATCACATCCATAAAGCCTTCAAACAAGATTAACTCTTGTTCTTTCCGAGCATGACCTTTCGCTTTATCAAAATTAAAGAGCACTTCTCGTTTATTAAAGATATCCGTCTCAGCACTATTTAAATACTTCGGCTGTTTCGAACTATCAATCTTTTCATTAGGTAAAATACGACCTGAGAAAGCTACCGTTTGACCACGACCATCTCTAATTGGAAACATGATTCGTTGATAGAACCGATCGACTAATTCTCCATCGTGACGTTCTGACATTAAACCAGAGGCTATTTGACGTTCACGAGGAACTTCATCCCGCTCATAAATCTTTTGTAATAAGATACGCTCTGCTGGGGCAAAACCAATTTGGAATTCTTTAATGATTTCTTCCGTTAAACCACGCTCGTTTAAATAAGCTAAGGCCTCTGCGCCCACCTCGGTATTCAATAAAATGTGGTGGTACATATCAGCTGCTGATTCATGTAGCTCAATCAATGCCGCTTTTGCTTTTTGCTCAGGTGTCTCCATAGCCGGTTGACTACCCACAAAGGAAAGATCAATCGCCATGTTGCCTAAGTCCGCGACTTTTTTGACTGATTCTGGGAAGGTTAAGCCTTCAAGGTCTTGTAAAAACTTAAAGACATTCCCGCCTTTACCACAACCAAAGCAGTGATACATTTGTTTATCTTCGGCAACTGAGAAAGATGGTGAACGCTCGTCATGGAATGGACATAAACCAAAATGATTCTTACCTGATTTTTTCAGTTGAACATATTGACCGACAACATCGACAATATTGGCTTGATTTCTAATGTCCTCAATGACTTCATGAGGGATACGCTGTGACATTTTTCTCACCTCCCAGATAATTTTCTGACTGACTTAGGAAAGGCCGAGTCAATAAGCGTTCTTATTGATTCGACCTTTACCTATTTCAAGAAATAGTTATAAATAATTATAGCACATCTGACGGTGATAGCAATCGTTTAGGCTATGATTGATACCACAAAAATAGAGCCAAAACATTATTTCAATGTCTTGACCCCACTTTAATAAATTTAGTTATCCTCAAGTGATTCAGCCTTTAATTCTTTATCTTGTTTCTCATCCTCTAGACCGTCCCCTTTCAAACTTGGCGGTCCAGCCTGACTTCCGTTACTAATCCCGATACTAACTGTATAGGTCATCGGAACATAGGTATTATACGCACTCATTTCCACTACACGACCTCGTTCTTCTGATGAGTCCACATAGTAACGGTCGTAATAAATCTCTGCCCCTTTAGCACGATAGTCACTATAGAAAGATTTTTGTAAGTCCCCTTCAAGCATCCCAAAGTATGCTTTCAAATAAGGAGCACCTACAGAATAGACTACTTTAATTAAGGGCGCATCTTTCAACGGCACTAGCTCACCGGCTTTGACTGATTGAGAAATCAAGCCGCCATAAGCAACGTCAGGTGTGAAGACTTCTTTCACTTGAATATTCAGCCCCTCGACATCACTTGCTGATTCCATATCTATGTCAGAAAAATCAGGTACAGCTACTCCCTTTCCTCCAGATATTTCAAATGTGATGGCTGTCCGTTTGGCAATCTTTTCATTAGCTTTGACACTTTGAGAAACTAGCATGCCTTCTGCTATTTTGTTAGAAGCCACCTCCTTATAGGTTGCTTCAATTTGATTCGTTTTTACCCATTTTTCGACTTCTGCCTTGGCTTTACCTTTAAATTCTGGCATTGGAATTGATTTTGTTAATGCTTCTTTCCCTTTTGAGTAATAAACTACCAATTGATTTTTCCGCTTGTAGTTTGTCACGGTCACATCTTTATCTTTAAACTCTTCTTTTAAATACTTACCGGCTGCCACCGTGTCATCAAATTCTTCCATAATCGTTAAATTATCGGCGTGATTAGCTTTTTGCCAGTCAACTAGGGCTTGTTTGGTAGTAACTTTAAAATCAGGTAAAGATAAGACCGCTTCTGGATCGGCACCCATGCTAACTGTCACTTGAATTGCTTTTTTCTTTTTAACTTTTGTACCAGCCTTTGGCACTTGCTTCACAATGTTATTAGCCTCTACCTCATCGTCATAGGCTTGTTCTTCTGTTACTTTAACACTCTGATCATTTCCCCATTTACGAACCTCAGTAATGGGTTTCCCAACAAAATTACGAACTTTGACATGAGTTACTTGATAATAGATCACTCCTATCAGTAAGACAGCTAACACACTACTTAAGCCGATTAAAATCCGTTTCTTTTTTCTTTTCACTTGAAAGGTTGGATCGTGCTCCACCACATCCCCAGTCGAGGTAAAACCCGAACGCGTACCAACTGATCGACTCTTTTGTCGGGGTACATGTCCTTCATTGTTTCCTGTGAGTTTCTCACCGGCATCATTAGCTGCTGGCGAACTAGTATCTACAACTTGCCCCTCTTCAATTCTCTCAGCTGAATCTGGCTGATTAGTCACCTGTTCTTTTTCATTGTGATACTTTCCCTCGCCGAACTTTTTCAAAAAATCACTCATCTTGGCTTAAGGTACCCTTCTTCAAATAAAAAGTAGCATCTGATTGTTGAGCAATCTCTTGTGAGTGGGTGACTACCACTACACATTTATCATGTTCATGAGCCAGCTTCCTAAAAATTTCCACCATTTCCTTTTCCATTGCTTCATCTAAATTACCAGTCGGTTCATCGGCAAATATCACATCAACATTAGTTGCTAGGGCTCTAGCGATTGCCACACGTTGTTGTTCCCCACCAGATAGTTTATTCACTGTGCGATCCGCTTTATCTTTGACAATCCCAATATAATCCAACAAGTTGTACGCCACAGCTAGTTGGTTATCAGGAATCTCATTATCGGTAATCGACATTGGCACTAGAACATTTTCGACTGCTGTTAAGTAAGGAATCAGATTGTAACTTTGAAAAATAATACTAATTTTATTCCGACGATAATTTTCATATCCAATATCTTTAATATCTTTACCTTCAAATAAAACATTCCCACTTTGAGGTATTTCTAATGCACTAACTAAAGATAAAAAGGTTGTTTTTCCTGAACCAGATTGGCCCAAAATCGTATAGAACTTCCCTTTTTCAAAGGCAACTGAAGTTTCTTTCAAAATATAACGGCGTTGATCGCCATCTTGGTAATAGTAACTTAAATCCTGTGCCTCAATAATTGACATGCCCTCTTCCTCCTTACATCATAATTTTTTTAGGATTCAATCGTAAAATATAACTCAGTGGTATCACCGTTGATAAAAGGACTGTGCCAATCCCTACAAGATAAAACAGCACCACGTAACCCAGAGATAATTTAACTTGATAACTTTCTTTTATTTGCTCACTGCCAATTTCATTACCCGTTAATTGCATTAGTTCAAAATCAAAGTTACCACTTTGCTCAAGCTCTTTATCCTTTTTATTTAACTGGGTCTCAACCATTGATTGCGACACGTTTTTAGCAATTACATTACCTGTTACAACTGATAAAGTGATGGCGATGAACGCTACTATTAGAACCTCAATCACTATTTGACCTAAAATTTTGACGCGTCGTTCACCTAGTGATAGGTAAATACCTAGCTCATGTTTCCGATCACGTAAAAATAAAATGACTACTAAGGATAAAATTAGAATTGTGGCTGCTATAGCTATGAAAATAACATAAGTTGCCATCTTACTCATATTTTTCACCGGCGCTGCTATGTTGTCGTATTGATCAGTTGCCACAATTATTTTGCTGTACTTATCCGGTAATAAATCAGTAGCAGCTTTTTTAAAGGCCTCTGATTCTTCCGGACTATTCAAGATAAAAGATGCTTGATAGTATTCCCCTTCATCTTTTTGAATCTCTCCACCGTGCTCTTCTTGAGCCGCTTTTATCTCTGGGAAAAATTCATACATACTTTCTTCATAACTCTTATTAGCTGCGGAAACTGTTTTATTAGGCATATAAATGGTATTAAAATCTTGTTCGCCATCATTCATGTAACCCATTTTTTTATTATTTTTCTTGGCTGCCTCTGACTCTTTTTTTATTAAATCATAAATTCCAATCACTTGATAAACTTGTTTTTGGCTAAATATTTCTGCATTTTTACTATCTGCATCTTCAGATAAATAATTTTCTCCACTAGCATCAATAACCATTTTGTCATTGACTGCAAGATTATTAAGCTCGGCAACTTCCTTTGAAACAATGGCAACAGCTTTTCCTTCATTGACTTCTTCATCAGTGAATATCCGTCCCGCTGTCAGTTCGATTTTCTTATCCTTCATATCGACAAATTCAGGTGAATTAACCCCTGTATAGACAAAGTAATTTTCCAATAACCCACTCATACTATAACGATGGCTTTCTTCGTCATTTTCCGTTGAGTACATTTTAAACTCACGAGTCGAAACGCCCCCTGGTACACTGTAATCAAAATACTTCACTTGCGGAAGGTTGCCCATTTCAATCAATGTTTTTTCCGAAACATTTTTAGCCGGAACTATCGATTCATCACCTTCTGGTAGATTGTTATAATATTCTTCATACAAATCTGAATCCATGGCAATTGAGGCCCGTCCACCTAATTCTTTTTTGATATTCTTTTCAACACCTGTTGTCGTTTGCTGAATTGAAATGGCTCCCGCCAAAACATTACCTAAGACAAAAATCACCGCAAACAAAATAAGTGACTTGCCTTTCCTTCGTGTGATACTTGCCCATGCACGTTTCAAAAAATTCATATAAAACTCCTTTCCCTAACAAACCAAAGTAACCATATACGCTTAGACTATAGCATGAAAAAAAAGACAAAACCACAACAAAAAAGCTAGAGCCCCAAGGGGTTCTAGCTTTTTTTGTTATTTAATTTTATTTAACTGTCGCGATTACTTCTACTTCTACTAACGCACCTTTTGGTAAGCCAGCAACTTGTACACATGAACGTGCAGGTAATTCTTCACCGAAGTATGCTGCATAGTTTTCGTTGAATTGAGCGAATTGACCTAAGTCAGTTACGAAACAAGTTGTTTTAACGATGTTATCGAATGATGTTCCAGCTTCTTCTAAAATAGCTGTAATGTTTTCCATTACTTGTTTAGTTTGGCCTTCAATTGTTGTAGCTTCGATTTCACCTGTTGCAGGGTTGATTGGTACTTGACCTGAAGCGAATAAGAATCCGTTGACGATTTTCCCTTGAACGTATGGTCCGATTGCTGATGGAGCTTTAGTCGTGTTAATTGTTTTCATGATAAATCCTCCTTAGGTTTTTGTATTATTTTATAATTAATAAATCTAGACTAGCAAATGTTCTCACCATTTTAGCAATTCGATACAATTGACGTAAGCGATTTTGCTTCACAGCTTGATCATCTACCATGACCATTGTGTTCTCGAAGTAAGCTTCGATTAATGGTGTTAGATTTTTTAATTCCTGATAATTAGTTGCCATCGACTGGCTGTCAGCATTTGCTTCAATAGTTGAAACAGCTGTGTGTAAAGCTTTTTCTGACTCGTTTTCAAACAAGCTTGGATCAACGTCACCCGTGACTTGCTCTGCTAAAAGTTCTTGACCTTTTTTAGCTAAGTTAATCACTCGACTTAGAGCTTCAATCGCTGGTTTATAATCACTTGCTGCTGAGTGCTCTTTTAAGATACCGGCAGCTAAAACCATGCGACGTAAATCTGTTGAATCACTAGCGATTACAGCTTCAATTATATCATACTTAGTATCTGCCGAAAGTAAGAATTGTTTTAATCGAGCGTTAATAAACTCAACCATTTCTTCTTCCGAATTACTAATCTCAATGCCATATTTAGCTATGTCTTGATTGATTGCTTCTTTGATTTCAGCTTGAATGTCTTTGACTGGGAAGCCCCATTCATTAGCATCCACAATTCGAACGATACCTGCTGTTTGACGGCGCAAACCATAAGGGTCATTTGAACCACTTGGAATCATACCAGCATTGAAGAAACTCATAATAGAATCAAGTTTGTCAGCGACTGCTAAGACTGCACCAATCGTTGAGGCTGGTAAGTCCCCATCAGCGGATGTTGGCATATAGTGCTCACGAATCGCTTGAGCTACTGCAGGTGTTTCACCTTGCATTAAGGCATATTTCTCCCCCATAATTCCTTGTAACTCTGGGAATTCACCCACCATATTTGTCATTAAATCAAATTTATAAATTTCAGAAGCACGTTGTAAGTCTGCTAATTCTTCAGTTGATAAACCTAAACGCTTACCTAACAACTCAGAAATTTTACCAACCCGAATCATTTTCTCATAAATCGAACCAATTTTTTCGTGGAACGTCACATTTTTCAGTTTCTCAACACATTCTGCAATGGTTAAGGCTTGGTCATCTTTATAGAAGAACTCACCGTCTTCAAGACGAGCTAATAAGACTTTCTCGTTCCCTTTGATGACATTCTCGATAAATTGATCGTTACCATTACGAACTGACACAAAGTGCGGTAATAATTTACCAGCTGCGTCTGTCACGTAGAAATAACGTTGGTGTTCCTTCATTGATGTGATTAAAACTTCTTCTGGAATGTCTAAATACTTCTCATCAAAGTTACCCACAAAGGCCGTTGGGAACTCTACTAAGTTATTAACCTCTTCTAATAAGTCTTCATCAACGGCAACGGTGAAGTTGTTTTCAACATTTAGACTTTCAATTTGTTGGCTAATTAACTCTTTACGTTCAGTCGCATCCACCAAAACAGATTGATTACGTAAATCAGATTCATACGTATCCGCACTTGTAATATCAGTGTTTTCCCCTAAGAAACGGTGACCACGACTGTTACGACCTGTTGTTAAATCTAACAGTTCAAACGGCACAACGGTTTCATCTAATAACGCAACTAGCCAGTGAATAGGACGAATGTATTTGAAATCGTAACTACCCCAGTGCATGTTAACTGGGAAGTTAATACTTTTAATCACGTCAGGTATGTCGGCTAAGACTTCTGCGGCCGTTTTACCTGCCACAAATTTATTAACGTGGGCATATTCCACGCCTTTGATTTCTTTAAAGAAGATATCCTCTGGTGTCATGCCTTGTCCACGAACGAATCCTTGGGCCGCTTTTGACCAGTTGCCTTCTTCATCTAAAGCAATCTTTTTAGCGGGACCTTTGGCTTCTTCTTCAATATCTTCTTGTTTTTCAGCTAAGCCATTGACACGAACAGCTAAACGACGAGGCGTTGAAAATTCTTCAATTGAATCAAATGACAAACGATTTTCTTCTAAGAATCTAGCAGTTTTTTCTTTTAATTGTAAGACACTTGGTGTGACCACGTGTGCGGGCATTTCTTCTAAACCAATTTCTAATAAAAAGTTGTGAGTCATCTTATTCCGCCTCCTTTTCTGTCTCTTTGTTTAATAATGGGAATCCTAATTTTTCACGCTCAGCTACAAAAGTTTTCGCTAATTCACGAGCCATTTTACGAATACGTGATAAGAAACCAGCACGTTCAGTCACCGATACCGCACCACGAGCATCAAGCAAGTTAAAAGCATGACTACATTTTAAAACGTAGTCATAAGCTGGGTGAACTAGACCTTCAGCAATACATTTTTCAGCTTCAGCTTGGTATTTTTCAAATAGGTCAAATAACATTTCTTGGTTACTCACTTCAAAAGCATATTTTGAATGTTCATATTCAGGTTGGAAGAAGATTTCGCCATATTTAACGCCTTCAGTCCACTCTAAATCATAGACACTTTCCACTTCTTGAACGTATGACGCTAAACGCTCAATCCCGAAAGTAATCTCACTAGTTACTGGGTTACACTCTAGGCCCCCAACTTGTTGGAAGTAAGTAAACTGGGTAATTTCCATCCCATCTAACCAAACTTCCCAACCTAAACCAGCACAACCCATTGATGGGTTTTCCCAGTTATCTTCAACGAAACGAATGTCATGTTCTAATGGATTAATCCCAATTAATTCTAAACTTTGTAAGTAAAGTTCTTGAATATTATTTGGTGAAGGTTTCATCACGACTTGGAATTGGTGGTGTTGGAACAAACGGTTTGGGTTTTCACCATAACGACCATCATCAGGACGACGTGAAGGCTCAACATAAGCCGCATTCCATGGCTCAGGACCAATAGCACGTAGGAACGTATACGGACTCATAGTTCCCGCACCTTTTTCAGTATCATATGATTGCATTAACATACAGCCTTGTTCAGACCAAAATTTTTGCAAGGTTAAAATCATTTCTTGCACGGTTAATTTCTTTTTCATTGTTGTCACTCCATTCATTTAATTTCACGTAATAAAAAAGTCCCTATGCTAGACCAAGGTCTAACATAGGGACGACTAATCGCGGTTCCACCCTACTTCTGATAATTGTATCAGCAGCTTCGTTAAGGTTACTCCAGAGCGCCTCTTCGGTTGGTATTAAGGAGTGGCTTTCACGATCCCACCTCGCTAAACAATAACAGTCAACTTACTTTTCTCTTTCAACGTAACTATTTAATTCTTCTATTATAATAGCCTTTATTCTCCTTGATTGTCAACTGTTTCATCAGGTTTATCTAAGGGCTTCAACATCCCTTCCCAGCTTTTCATCTGGTCAATAAACTTCTTACTCTTCAGTCTGACACCGGTAAACTCATCATATAATAAATCAACAGTTTGACGAATGGCTAATTTTGTATCAGGTTTCAAATCAATGCTCTCAATTTTATCTAAAGTGATAGCTGAAAACAATCGGATAAAATGAATGGCTTTTGGGTCCGCATGGTAACGATGATCGTCTTCACCAAAGTGACGTTGGCATAAAACACCGGAGAACTTTGAGGAAAAATCAAACTTCCCTTGCGTCTCGCCACAGACACAACAACTTTGCCACTGGAACTCAAAACCGAAACGATTTAACAGCTGAACCTCAAAAATATTGGTAATGATTTCGGAATCCATTCCTTTGTTTAAATAATCTAATGCCTGTCTAGTAAAGCCATATAAAGCTGGATCATAAGTCTGATCTTCAATCGCTACATCCACAAGATTTAAGATGTAAGTAGCATAAGCACTGACAAAAATATCTTGTTGAATCAGTTGGAATGGCTCTACTTCTTTAACATCATTTAAAAAGGATAACCCTTCACTGTTCATCTGACCAATGTAGACAGCCTCTGTGAAAGGACGAGTGGCACTGGTCAACACACTATTTTGACGTTTCGCATTGCGGACAAAAAACATTAACTTGCCATATTTTTCAGTGAAAATTTTGACTAACTGATCTTTCTCACGATGATCACGAGCAAATAAAATTAAACCTTTGCTTTCTCCTTGAACGGCCATGCCACTCCTCCTTTCTCAAAAAACAAAAGGGCTGAACAAAGTCAGCCCCGAGTTGTTTAATAATCCATCTCACGGTAACCGTAGTCTTGGAGATGAGTTGACTTATCACGCCAGTTTTTCTGAACTTTAACCCAAAGTTCAAGATAGACTTTGTTACCTAATAAGTTCTCAATATCTTTACGGGCTTTAATCCCAACATCTTTCAACATCTTACCGCCCTTACCAATGATGATCCCTTTTTGGCTTGAACGTTCTACAATGATTGTCGCTTGAATATGAATCTTATCATATTCATCACGGCGCATATCTTCTACTACAACCGCTACTGAATGCGGTACTTCTTCACGTGTTAATAGCAAGACTTTTTCACGGACTAATTCAGAAACGATAAAGTATTCTGGGTGGTCTGTTACTTGGTCTTCTGGGAAGTATTGTGGACCTTCTGGCATTTTATCTTCTAAAATGCTTAATAAGTTTTCCACGTTATTACCTTCCGTTGCTGAGATTGGAATAATTTCGGCGAAGTCCATTTGCGCACGGTAATCATCAATAATCGGTAGTAAGTCATCTGGTTCAATCGTATCAATCTTGTTAATGATTAAGTAGACCGGTGTATCACTTTTTTTCAAACGTTCGATGATAAAATCATCACCACGTCCGCGAGGTTGTTCGGCACTGACCATGAATAAAGTCGCATCTACTTCACGTAACGCACTGTAAGCTGTCTCAACCATAAAATCGCCTAAACGGTGTTTTGGTTTATGAATACCCGGTGTGTCGATAAAGACGATTTGTGAGTTATCTGTTGTGTAAACTCCTTGAATTTTATTACGTGTCGTTTGTGCTTTATCACTCATGATGGCAATTTTTTGCCCCACGATTCTGTTTAATAATGTTGATTTCCCTACGTTAGGACGACCAATGATCGCCACAAATCCTGACTTATGTTCTGAGCCCATCTTCTTTTGCCTCTTTCTCTAAAGGAGCAGCAAATTTCACACCCGCTGCTCTCATTTTTATTAAACTAATTTTGGTAAAAATAATATGATGCCGATGATGACTGCCACTAAACTTGCAAATAAGACTAAGCCGGCTGCCACATCTTTGACTTTTTTTGCTAACGGATGAAATTGCTTCTCTGTAACCAGATCAACCAGGTTTTCAATTAGCGTGTTCAACATTTCAAGTCCAACCACTGCAGCAATTGTCATGATTAAAACTAACCATTCCATCTGGTTAAAACCTAGAAACGTTGCTAAAGCAATGACTAAAACTGAGATCACAAGATGAATTTTAAGATTACGTTCTTCAACTAAAGCTACCTTCCATCCTGCTAAGGCATGGTACAGCGCTTCTTTGAAGTTGCGGTTTTTATCAGTCTGTTTATCGCTGTAAGCCATAAGCATCCAAGATTTCTTTTTGCAAACCAAACATCTCTTTTTCATCTTCTTCAGTCATGTGATCATAACCATTTAAATGTAAGAAACCATGAACAGCTAAGAAACCTAACTCACGTTCATAACTATGACCATACTCTTCTGCTTGTTCAGCAGCGCGTTCGATTGAAATCATAATATCGCCTAAATCACGAGGCATCTCTTCCCCTAATTCAGCGAAGTTGATTTCAAACTCTTCAGCCATATTTTCTTCATTAGCAAAGCTAATCACATCTGTCGCTTGATCTTTGTTACGGTAATCGCGATTAATCTCTTGAATCCCTTTGTTATCCATAAAGGTCACCGACATTTCTGTATCGGCTGGCAATTCTAATTTGCTTGCTGCAAAGTTTAAAATCTTTTCGATTTCTGCTTGATCAGCAGAAGAGACTTTAGTGGTCTCATCAATTAGTGTTAAGTCCATCTTAGTTACTCTCCTCCTGTTCTTTTTTCATCTTTTCAGCTTCTGATTGCATTTTAGGATATTTAATTCTTGAGTGGAAGGTACTACATAAACCATTAATTAATGACTCTTCCACAATCCGAATTTCTTTCATTGTTAATCCTGTATCATCTAACTGACCATCAATTAAACGTTTTTCAATCAAGTTATTAACGAACTTACGAATTTTTTCATTTGTTGGGTGATCCATCGCACGGACCGCTGCTTCACAAGTATCTGCCAAACTAACTACACCCGCTTCTTTCGTTTGCGGACGAGGTCCAGCATAACGGAAGTCCTCTTCTGTGACTTCGGGGTTACGTTCTTTGGCTTTTGCATAGAAGTAACTCATTAACGTTGTACCGTGGTGTTGTTGACAAATATCAATCACCATTTGTGGCATTTTTTCTTTTTCTAAAATCTTAACCCCTTCACTAACATGGCTAAAGATAATTTCTTTACTATCTTCAGGAAGTAAGAAGTTGTGAGGATTCTCTGCCCCATCTGGTAAGTTTTCTACGAAGAAATTGGCATGTTTAATCTTACCAATATCGTGATAGTAACAACCAACACGGGTTAATAATGAACGACCACCAATATCAGCAACGGCGTTGGCACTTAAACTAGCTACCATCATACTGTGGTGATATGTTCCTGGCGCTTCCACTAATAATTTTTTCAATAGTGGATGATTTGGATTACTCAATTCATTTAACACAATCATACTGTCATCATTCAATAATAATTCAATATAGGGATGTAAACCAACAGATGTCACGAATGTGAAGACACAGCCTACTAATGAGAAAATTAAAATCGTAATCGTTTTGTTGTCACTGAACTCCATCCCTTGGTACGTCACCATGACTAACATCGCTAGCATTGGTAAAGCAATCAACCAAACGGCCGCTGCTTTTAACTGACGACCAATTCGATCGCGCTGTACAAGTGGTGCCATCAAACCAGTGAACATATACATCACTGCAATCAACAGTAAGGTACTTGTTCCTAATAAATCATAGTAGATAAACAAGGCAAACATCACTTGGAAAATCGCACCGATGATACTAGCTCGGCGATTAATAAATAAGTTTAATACCAATGGTGTAAAGGCTGCGGGGAATAAGAACGGCATTGCCGATAAACTTTCCGACTGCAACATTTGGAAACCTTTCATTAACAAGATTCCCACAATCATCATCACACCATAGAAAGTAACTAAACGCACTTTCACTGCCATACCAGGCGTGTGATAAACAATATACGCTAAAACTCCGACTTGGATTAAAATAACCAAAGCTAGCGCGACTAATGGGAAAACCGACTGCTTACGATTTGTTAATCCTAATGAATCTAATTTCTGAATAGCGGCTTGGTCAATTTGAACCCCTTCACGGACAATAACTTCCCCTTGATAAATCATTGAAGGCGCAACATTCTCGCTTGCTTGCGCACGTAATTCTTCTGTACGCTTCTCATTGGCAGCTTCATTAGATACGATTGTTCTTTCCATAATTGGACTAGCCACTGATTTTAATGTGCTATCCAAATCAGAATTTTCAACGTCAGAAATCGCTTTTTGTTTAATAGCATCTAATTGTGTCTCACGGATGGGTTCACCCATGATTTTTTTCACATTATCAACACTATACTTTTCAATCTTATCGAAATCTGTCTGTCCTAGGTTAAATAATGTTTCAAACACTCCAGTAGAATAACCTTGATAGTAAGGGACATCATCCTGATCCCCAGTTTCAAATTTCTTTTTCAAACTCGCTAATTTATCTTCCATGGCAACATCTTCGCCACCATTTTTAGCTTTGGCTTTATTTGATTCTTCTTTAACTTCAGTAATCATTTTGAATAGATGAGTTACTAAGTCCCCTTGCTTTTTCACAAGTTCTTTATTAAAGGTATATTCTAAACTAACGGCTTCGGCTGCTAACTTGCGCTTAGCTTCGGTATCCTTTTTATTTTCAATTGTCTTATTGGCACGAATTGTTTCTTCCGCTAACTGCCCTTCATGAAGTGTCACCACTTTTTGACGAACATTTCCTGAAATTAATAAGAACGATAATAAGGCAAAAATAATGCCCGCTCCAATAATATAACGATGACCTAGGACCATTCGTTTACTTGTTTTAAAATCTAGTTTCATTTTTCAGTATCCCCTATTTACTTTGACTTTCAGACTGATTAAGCGATGTTGCTTTCTTTACTTCATCAGTCGTTTTGTACGCTTCAATAATTTCTGCCACAACTGGATGACGAACCACGTCACTTGAGTTGAACTGAACAAAGCCAATCCGGTCAATTCCTTGCAAAGTCTTTTGACCATGAATTAAACCACTTGTGACCCCTCTCGGCAAGTCAATCTGTGACGCATCACCATTGACAATCATTTTAGAATTAAAGCCCAAGCGTGTTAAAAACATTTTCATCTGAGCAATGGTTGTATTTTGTGCCTCATCTAAAATAACAAAAGCATCTTCTAGTGTTCGACCACGCATATAAGCAAGTGGGGCAATTTCAATCACGCCACGTTCCATTAAGCGGTTGGTATGATCCATGCCAAAGACACTGTACAACGCATCATACACCGGACGTAGATACGGATCGACTTTCTCTTTTAAATCACCCGGTAAGAAACCTAAGCTTTCGCCTGCTTCAACCGCCGGCCGAGTTAAGATGATTTTTTGAACTTCACCTTTTTTCAATGCCGCAATTGCCATAACAACAGCCAAGAAGGTTTTACCTGTTCCAGCTGGTCCAATCCCAAAGGTCACATCTTTTTTCTTAATAGTATCAACGTAATGTTTTTGACCTAAGTTCTTTACACGAATCGCTTGACCGTTTTTATCACGTAAGATTTCTTGGTCATACATATCACGAAAATACTCCAATGTCCCCTTGTTCACCATCTTCAAAGCAGTGACGACATCTGGTGTCCCCACAGGAATACCACGTAAAATTAATCCATGTAATTCTTTTATTACTTGGAAGGTTTGTTGTACCGCTTCTTTTTCACCGGTAATCTGGATCATATCACCACGACTATGAATCGTCACATGCTGATTTTCTTCAATTAATGTTAAGTGTTGGTCATTTGTCCCTAGCAGCTGTTGTGCCTCAGTTTGATCCTTTACTTGAATATCGATTGTTTCATTGATTACCTCTGTCAAAAAAAGAACATCTCCCTTAAATTAGTCTATAATTAGTACTCTAAATATACCATACTTTGCGATTTGGCAAAAGTTTTCCATTCTTATCTTTTTATCATTTTCAACAAAAGAAAAGACTAACCAAATATTGGTCAGTCTTAATATTATTTCAGCAATTCTTTCACGATACTATTCACTAATGCTCCGTCTGCTTTACCTTTTGTTTTTGGCATCACAGCACCCATCACTTTACCAAACTCTTTAGCTGAAGTTGCCCCTGTAGCTTTGATTGCTTCTTCAACGATTTGACGAACTTCTGCTTCATCTAGTTGTTTTGGTAAATACTTCTCAACAACGACCATACCCGCTTCAACACCCTCGACTAAATCATCGCGTCCAGCTGCTTTGTATTCTGTCACTGAATCACGTCTTTGTTTCATCTCACGAGCTAGAACTGAAAGTTCTTCATCAGCAGTTAAGTCTTCACCTTTAGCAATTTGTTCATTTTGAACAGAAGCTTTCAATAAACGCAAGACGTCTAAGGTTGCTTTATCTTTGGCTTTCATTGCTGTTTTAATATCTTCATTTAATGTTGTAAGTAATGACATATCATTCACTCGCTCTCTTTTATTTTATATGTTTAATATAGCATATAACCTACTATCCATAAAGTTTGACGCACAAAAAAACCAGCAGACAAAGTCTACTGGTCATAATGTTAAACTGATGAACTCTAATTAAAATTAGAATTTTTTACGCTTACGCGCAGCTTCAGATTTCTTCTTACGTTTTACACTTGGTTTTTCATAGAATTCGCGTTTGCGGTATTCTTGTAAAGTACCAGTTTTTGAAACGGAACGTTTGAAGCGGCGAAGAGCATCATCAAGAGATTCGTTTTTCTTAACAACTGTTTTTGACATACAAATTCCCTCCCCCCGGGCTTAAAAAGTAACCGTCATTAAATTTACATTCAATAAACTGTCCTTTTGTTATTATATCTAATCTCGTTTTCAACGTCAACTATCTTTTGCTGTTTCTAGCATTTATTACTGACAATTTGCACATAAACCAAAAATTTCAAAGCGGTGACCTGTAATTTTACAATCTGCTAGTTGATCTTCAAAATAACCCATGGGACACATATTGATCTCTTTTGTACTGCCACAGTTTGTACAAATAAAGTGATGATGATGTTCATGATTGTCGTGGCTACAGTGGAAACGAAATTTTTTTTCGCCATTCAATTCAGTTTCTTCAATCACGCCATGGATAGAAAAATCATTCAGGTTGCGGTAAATTGTATCATAACTGATTCCGGTATAGAGTTTATTCATATGTTGGTAAACTTCTTTGGCACTCGTATAACGATCCGCTTCAAACAAATAACGCAGAATTTCTTCTCGTTTTTTTGTCGTCTTAAAGCCGTTCTTTTTTAAAATATCCAAAGCCTTAAATACTTGTTTACAGCCCATCTGTCCACCTCTTCTCTTAGCTCTATGCTATAATATAAGAAAGACAATTGCAAGGGAGCTTACCTATGACTAAAACAAATGTAAATATTTTTATCATCTCTGATTCAGCAGGTGAAACGGCCTCAAAATTAGCCCAAGCCTCTGTATCACAATATGAAGACTTGGATATTACCTTTACTCATCAAACCTTCGTCAGTGAAAAGGAATCCTTATTACAAGCATTAGAAAAAGCTAAAGAACTAAATGCACTAATCATTCACACGTTAATTTCTAAAGAATTTATTGCAATTGCCAATGACTATTGCCAAGAAAATGGCCTATTCTGTATGGATTTATTATCGCCATTGGTTAACGAAATTTCAAATCGCACATCGATCGAACCAAAGCGGATTGCTGGTGCTGTTCACTCTTTAAACCAAGAATACTTTAACCGAATTACAGCCATGGAATTCGCCGTGAAATATGATGACGGAAAAGACCCTAAAGGTTTCTTAGACGCTGATATCGTCTTACTTGGTGTTTCTAGAACATCTAAAACACCCCTAAGTTTATTCCTAGCTAATAAAAATTTAAAAGTGGCTAACCTGCCACTAGTTCCCCAAGCTTCTATTCCAAAAGAGCTTTGGGAAATGGATCCCGCTAAAATCATTGGCTTAACAAACAATCCTGAAATCTTGAACAAAATTCGCCAAGAACGAATGAAAGCTTACGGGTTAAGTCCTGATACAGCTTACTCAAACATCGACAAGATTCAAGAAGAATTAGCTTACGCTCAAGACTTGTACGACAAACTAGGCTGTATCGTGATTAACGTCGCTGACCTTTCGATTGAGGAAACAGCCTCTATCGTCTTAGACGAACTAAATTTAAATTCACACTTTGGTGTGGGGTAATAAAAAAAAGCAGACCAGTTTGGTCTGCTTTTTTATTTTGAATGTTTGACATGGGTAAATGATTGCCCCAAAATATCAACAACATGATCGTCGGATAGAGAATAAAAAATCCCTTTACCTTCACGACGTGTTTTAACTAGATTAGCATCTCTTAATATTTTTAGTTGATGAGAAACGGCCGATTGTTCTAATCCGATTTCAGCAACGATACTTGATACATTTTTTTCTGACTCTGATAAAATCGTCAATATACGTAAGCGAGTTGGTTCACTAAGCGCTTTATAAAATTGACTGACTTTGGCAATCACTGCGGGTGTTGCATTTAACACAGGCATTGGTTCCACTCCTTTGTTCCTAATACCCATATTTTATGCTTTTTATTTTTAAAAGTCGAGAGGTTGCCCTCTCTTTAGAACAATTCTAAATACTGCTCGCGCTCCCATTCAGAAACTTGTTGACGGAAAGAATGCCACTCAATTCCTTTAGCTTCCATAAAACTTGCATAGATATGTGAACCCAGCGCTTCTTTCATCACCTGATCTTCGCGTAAAGCTTTCATGGCGTTGTGTAATGTTGATGGTAAATCAGTAATATTTGCCGCTGCTCGTTCCTCTGCATCCATCACATAGATATTACGGTTCACTTCAGCTGGTGGTTGAATTTTATTGTTTATCCCATCAAGACCTGCCGCTAATAAAACCGCCATCGTTAAATACGGATTAGCTGCTGGATCAACTGACCTTAATTCTAAACGAGTCGAAACTCCTCTCGATGCCGGAACTCTAACTAGCGGTGATCTATTTTGACCACTCCACGCTACATAAACTGGTGCTTCGAATCCAGGAACTAAGCGTTTATACGAATTAACCGTTGGATTACATATCGCTGTGTAAGCACGGGCATGTTCTAACAAGCCACCTAAGAAATGATAAGCAGTTTGACTCAATTCTTGTTCTCCTTTGGGATCAAAGAAGGCATTTCCTTGTTCCGTGAAAAGGGACATATTGCAGTGCATCCCAGAACCAGCAATTCCATGCAAAGGTTTCGGCATAAAAGTCGCATGTAAGCCATGTTTGCGTGCCACCGTTTTAACAACCAGCTTAAAGGTTTGAATTTGATCGCAAGCTTCAATCACATCTGCGTATTTAAAGTCGATTTCATGTTGACCAGGAGCACATTCATGATGTGAAGCTTCAATCTCAAACCCTAGTTTCTCTAATTCTAAAACAATATCACGACGACAATCTTCCCCTAAATCTTGTGGTGAGAAGTCAAAATATCCGCCGTTGTCATTCAAATCTAAGGTTGGCTTACCTAATTCATCTAGTTTGAACAAGAAGAATTCTGGTTCTGGTCCAAGGTTGAATTCTGTAAAACCTAGCTCTTTCATTTGCGACACAACACGTTTTAAGTTTCCACGAGGATCCCCTAAAAAAGGTTGCCCGTTCGGCATATAGATATCACAGATCAAGCGAGCTACTCGCCCACCACCTGTGTCCCAAGGAAAAACTAGCCACGTCTTCAAGTCTGGATATAAATACATATCGCTTTCTTCAATTCTGACAAAGCCATCAATTGATGAGCCATCAAACATCATTTTATTATCTAGTACCTTATCAAGTTGGCTGACAGGAACCTCAACATTTTTAATTGTGCCCATGACATCAGTAAACATCAAACGTAAAAAACGAACATTTTCACGTTCCACCATTTCTTTTATTTCAGCAATTCTTTTTGTCGTATCAGTCATAAATCAAACTCCCTTACCTTAAAGTTTTTTATTACTTTGCATGCCACTCTGAATGATAAATTCTTCTTGAAACAACTCCCGAACTTGCCTATCCGATAAGTCATTTTCACTCCAGTGAATGACTTTTTTTGTTTCGACTTTTTTCTCAAAACGTTTTTTCAAACTATCAATCGTATCTCCAGAAGCTATCGCTTCATGAATATCCAATATAAGGTCCACATGATTTAAAGAATACATTCGATGATTGCCTTCAGAACGTTCTGCTCGAAAAAAACCTTGTTCTTCATAATATCTAATCTGTCGAGCCGATAAATCTGTCAATTTCATGACTGTACCAATCGGGAAAACTGCTCGCGATTTCAGCATTTCTTTTGTCTGCATGATGGTTATCCCCCTTATTAATTTATAATATACCAATTGAAATAAAGCGGTCAACAAATGATGTTAGATAATCTGACATCAAAATAAAAAAGCCCTAACAGTGTTAGGACTTTCTTTTACCACTCTGATTCTTCTTTAGGTAACCAACGAGAATTTTCTGGCGCAAAACCAGCTACTCGATAAACTTCTTGTTCTTCATCAAACTCTTGATTAATGACTAAAGTATCCGTTGTTAACTTGGTTAACTTATACCCTTGGTCCACAGCTAATTCAAACTCATAGGGTATGAACAGCTCCATCAAACGCTGACGAATACCCGCCTCAATCACTTGGCGATCTTCCGGTCGTTTAGCTGATACTTGAATATGCGGGAATAAAGTTGGGGTGAAATCTGCTTGTTCGACTTGATCCATCTTATTATAGACTGTTAAGACTGGCACATCATCCATCTCTAACTCATCCATCAATTTCAAGACGGTCTGTTCCTGTAAATCACGATCAGCAGAACTAGCATCTACTACATGTAGCAGTAAGTCCATATTGCGACTTTCTTCCAACGTCGATTGAAACGCTTCGATTAATTGGGTTGGCAAGTCTTGGATAAAACCAACCGTATCCGTTAGTGTTACTTCAAACCCTTCTGCTAATTGCCATTGTTTTGTTAAAGGATCTAACGTCGCAAACAACTGATCTTGAGAATAGGCTTCTGCATTTGTTAAACGATTTAGCAAGGTTGACTTACCAGCATTCGTATAACCAATTAAGCCAATTTGGAAGATGCCAGTTGATTGTCTTTTTTGGCGGTTACGCTCACGACTGGCAGCAACTTCTTTTAACTCTGTCTTAATATTAGTGATTTTATTACGGATATGACGACGATCCGTTTCTAATTTCGTCTCACCTGGTCCACGCGTCCCAATCCCACCACCAAGACGAGATAAGGCTGCACCTTGACCTGTTAAACGAGGTAACAAGTAATTCAATTGAGCTAATTCCACTTGCAATTTACCCGCTTTAGACTGCGCACGCATGGCAAAGATATCTAGAATTAATTGTACGCGATCAATCACTTTAACTTGGCAAGCTTCACTTAACAACTGACTTTGGCGCGGTGTTAGTTCTTGATTAAAGACAACTAAATCAGCTTCATAAGCATCAATCAACTGAACCAACTCTTCTAACTTACCTTTACCGACAATCGTCTTACGGTCAACAGCCGGTCGCTTCTGGATAACTTCATGCACTACCACACCTTGGGCTGTTTCAATTAAATTAGCCGCTTCACGGAGAGACTCTTCAAAATAACGATAGTTATCTGCGGTTTCTACGCCGACAACTACCACTCGTTCTTTTTCTTTAAACATGACACCCCTCCTTTAGTTAGTTAACCACGTTGCCACATCATTCGATAAATCTACCATTGTTTCTGGACTTTGCGTTAAATCCCACCACTCACAGGTCATGCGATTTCTAAACCACGTTAACTGACGCTTAGCATAACGACGAGATTGTTGTTTGGCAAACTCCGTCGCTTCCTCCAAGGTTTGTTCCCCTTCAAAATACGGGAAGAACTCTTTATAACCAATCCCCTGAGCTGCTTGACTAGGACCAAAATCATAAACTTGTTGAGCCTCTGCTAACAAGCCGTTAGTTAACATACTCTCAATCCGGTTATTAATCCGGTCATACAACGCCTGACGGTCAGATTCTAAAGCAATTAGCTTTACGTCATAGCAGGACTCTGACAAATCTTTGAAGTCTACTTTAGGTTGAGCTGTCATACTGATCCCTGTTTGCTCAATCACTTCAATCGCACGAATCACACGGCGGACATTATTAGGATGAATCAAATCAGCTGCGGCTTGATCTTGACTACGTAGGCGTTCCCACAATTGCATGGTACCGTATGTTTCAGCATACTCTTCTAGCTCATCACGCAAGGCTTGGTTGGTAACATCACCTTCAGCGCTCCCTAGTTCAAAATCGAATAATAAGGCTTGAATGTAAAGCCCCGTACCACCTACTACTATTGGTAACTTTCCACGAGCTGTTATCTCGGTAATCAAGCCACGGGCCGTTTCTTTAAAGTCAGCAACAGAATAGCTATCTCCCAACTCACAAATATCTAGTAGATGATGAGGGACACCTTGCTGTTCTTCTGTTGTCGCTTTAGCTGTCCCCACATCTAAACCACGATAAATTTGCAGCGAGTCGCCACTAATAATTTCCCCATTATACTGTTTTGCTAGTTCCACACTTAAAGCTGTTTTGCCAACAGCCGTTGGTCCTACAATGACACATACTTTTTCTTTACTTGGCATATTTATTCCTATCTCTCTTGGTAACTTTTTAATAGCAATTTTGCTTGTTCCGGATAATCTGTATGAATAGCTGCAAGTCCTAACTCAAAAGCTAATAACATATCTCCCACTTGATTCACCGTCCAAGGTCTTAATGGTAAAGGATACGTTACTGCTTGCTCTGGATTTTCTTGAATCCACGTGATTTTAGGATGGACGCCACTAATAAATGGTACGTGTTTCACCATCTCAATCTCACTTTGTTTCGCATACATAATATGGCAGATTTCTCTCGTTGGATCTAATTCAGCTAAATTTTCTAATGTTGAAAAGTTGAAGCTTGAATAAGCCACCTGGAAAGACCACTCTTGCTGATTTAAACATTCAATCACTTTAGCTTCAATTCCAGGATACTCTTTTTCGTCTGTTTTGACTTCAATATTTAAGATGCCAGTAAAGCCCTCTTCTTGCAAACAAGTTAAAACTTCAACAAATGTGGGAATCCGTTCGCCAGAAAACTCCGGCTTGAACCATGAACCTGCATCTAATTGTTTGATTTCTGATAAAGTAAAATCTGTTATTTCACCAGTTCCATCAGTCGTCCGGTCAACGTCATTATCGTGAATCACCACTAACTCTTGATCTTTGGTTAATTGGACATCTAATTCAACCCCGTCAGCCCCTACACGTACTGCTTCACGGAAAGCTGGTAAAGTATTCTCTGGATGTGTCCCTTTACTGCCACGATGAGCAAAAATTTTAGTCATAGTCTCAACCTCCACTTCTTATATAGTTTAGCATTTTCTCAATGAAAGATACACTTATCTGTTATTCTTTTGACTGGCTTTTTCAGCCTTTTTGATAGATAATATAGTTAGAACCAATCAGAAAGAGGTGTGTTTTATGAAAAAATTCGTATCAGGTATCCTTACAGGAACTGCCTTGACTATCGGAACTGCCGCTGGCGCATTATTTGCAGTTAAGAAAAAAGTCATCGAACCAGTTGAAGAAAAAGAAGCTGAAATTGAAGAAAACCGTCGTAAAGCAATGCGCAAAAGTCGCGCACGTTAATTTTTAAAAAAAGGAACTGCATCTGCAGTTCCTTTTTTATTTTAATAAACTTTTCTCTCTAAAACTCAAATAGCCTTGACTGCTAACAATAAAATGATCTAGCAACTCGATTCCCATTAACTCCCCACAACTTTTCAAGCGAGCCGTAAATGCTAAATCATTTTTGGACGGTGTTAAGTTTCCCGATGGATGATTGTGAGCTAAGACGATTTTGGCCGCTGAACACTTGACTGCTAGATTAAAGATTTCTCTTGGATGGGCTACCGACTCCGTTAAACTCCCTATAAATACAACTTCTTTTTTAATCATTTCATGATGATTATTTAAGTAAACAACCATTAAGTGCTCCTGTTGAAAGTCTTTCAATTCAGCGCAAATCATTTGTCCCAAATTTTCACTAGACACGACTTCTCCTAATTTAATTTGACTGGCGCTTTCTAAGCGTTTACCTAATTCTTGAGCCGCTTTAATTTCAATTGCTTTAACTAAGCCAATCCCTTTAATTTGTTGTAGTTCTTCTAAACTTGCCGACTTGAACTCATACAATGTTTCAAATTCTTTTAGCACGGTTTGGGAAACCGTTAAAACATCACTATTTTGATAGCCTGTTCTTAGGACAATTGCTAATAATTCATAATCAGCTAAAGCTGACGGCCCTGAATTTTCTAATCGTTCTCTCGGTCCAATCAATGCCATCTCTTTCTTCATAAAAAAACTCCTCTCACCAGCTTATCAATAAGCTACGATTAAAGGAGTTTTTTAAATTATTTTTCTAAGTAAGCTGGCACATCATGCAACGAGTCTAAAATCGCTAAAGTCATCTCTTCTAAAGCGGGTGTTGGCTCAATTAAATCTGGAACCATAATCACATCAACACCTGCACCATGAGAGGCTTTAATCCCATTGGCAGAGTCTTCGAACATTAAACACTCCGATGGATCCACAGCTAAAACCTTAGCTGCTTTCAAAACAATTTCAGGGGCAGGTTTGGCATTTTTTACATCTTCGGCTGATACAATATCAACAAAGTACTCGCCTATATTTTTAGACGCTACCAAGACATCAATATAACGACGGAAATTACTAGAGGCAATCACACAAGGAATATTGTTTTCTTTAAAATAAGCTAACAATTCTAAAACACCTGGTTTCAACGGAACACTACCTGCACTAAAAAGCTCTTCTACTTTAACGTAACTTTCTTCAATGAAGCCTTTGACATTTTTTTCACCTGCATCAGCAAAATCACGATACAATGCTGGGTGAAACTCTTTGTCTGATTGACCAACATATTGTAAGTAATACTCTTTCGTATAGTTCGTCAAACCGTATTTAGGTGCTACTGCTTTTTGTGCTTGATAATAAACTAACTCCGTATCAAACAACAAACCATCCATATCAAAAATAATGCCTTTATATGCTTTTGCCATCTCATCGTCCTCCTAAAATAAACGCTCTAACTTGGGAAATAAAATACAGCGATCCGGTAATCAAAATACAGTCATCTTGAGGTATTTCTTTCAACAAACTACTTAACTGTTTTTGCCAATCATCCCAACTTTCAAATTCAACAGTTAAATTCATAGCTGTATAATCCGACACCTTTAGAGCCGTTGGATAATCAAAGCTCGTAATATATAACTGGCTGTTAGGAATGGTTGCCAACTCTGATAACATCCCACTGGCTTCTTTTGTTTTTAACGCTGCGAAAATCACGTGTGTTTTCTTACCTTTTAATAAGTCGCGACAATTTTCAACTAGCACATTGATTGCCGGCTCATTATGAGCCCCATCAATAATCATGAGCGGATCAGAAGTTAGTTGTTCCATTCGCCCTGACCAACTGACAGTTTCCAACGCTGTCCGAATCTGCTCAGTGCTAACTTCAAGTTTTAATAGTTCTGAAACTTGTATAAACGTTTCTAAGGCAACAGCCGTATTATCAACTTGATGTTGACCAATCAACGGTACAGGGACTTCAGTTAAACACTGTTTCCGATTTTCAAAAGTGAAGCGTTCACCCTGCAAGCCTAAGCTTCGAACATCCTGAATATTGAAATCCTCAGCTAATACACTTAACTGACATCCTTCTGTTTCAGCTTTCTGCTTAACAACTGCTAAAGTATCCTCTGATAAGCGACCAACGACAGCTGGTTTCCTAGGTTTAATAATCCCAGCTTTTTGTGCTGCGATTTCAGAAATAGTTTGACCAAGAATATCTTGGTGATCTAAACCAACTGTTGTGATAACTGAAATTAACGGGGCGACTACGTTAGTACAATCTAACGTCCCCCCTAAACCAACTTCAACAATCGCAATATCAACTTGTTGTTCCACAAAGTAATCAAACATCATGGCGGTAATCACTTCAAACTCAATCATGCCTGCGGTTGCTTTCTCGTTATCTAACTCAACAATCAACGGTTTGAACTTTTCTACTAAAGCAATTAAGTCCTCATCAGGAATTGGTTGCTGATTAATGGAAATGCGTTCATTAAAAACCGTAATAAAGGGCGAAGTGAATGTCCCGACTTTTAAGCCTTGGGCTTCTAAAAGCACGCGTAAGTTAGCCACCACTGACCCTTTACCGTTTGTCCCAGCAACATGAATCACCTTCAGTTTACGGTGGGGATTAGCTAGTTTTTCTAACAAGATTTCAATTCTTGTTAGACCAGGCCGCTGACCTTGCGGACGTCGACTGTGAATCCAATCAATCGCTTCCTGTATCTCCATCTAACCCCTCCTAACTGTTATTTTTTAAGTGTCGCAATCCGTTCTTTAACTGCCGCTTGTTTTTCTAAGTAATCTTTTTCTTTTTCACGTTCACCTGCTACAACTGCTTCTGGAGCGCCTGCAACAAAACGTTCATTTGATAATTTACCTTGAACCATCTTCACTTCTTTAGTCCATTTTTCTAATTCTTTTTCAAGACGAGCAATTTCTTCATCAATGTTGATTAAGTCTGCTAATGGTAAGTAAATTTCTGCGCCTGTGATGACAGCACTCATGGCTAATTCAGGGGCTTCAATACTTGGTGAAATTTCTAACTCTTCTGGGTTACAGAAACGTTCGATGTAGTTTGTATTCTCTTTCAAGAAACCTTCTGCATCTTCGTCAGTTGTTTTAATTAATAAGGTAATTTGTTTTGATAATGGTGTATTCACTTCTGAACGAATATTACGAACTGAACGAATTAACTCTTTAAGAATTTCCATTCCTTCAGCTGCTTTTGTATCAGATAAGTCAGCGTTGACTGTTGGGTAATCTGCAATCACAATCGACTCACCTTGATGTGGAATTTTTTCCCAAATGGCTTCTGTTACGAATGGCATAATTGGGTGTAATAAACGCGTGATGTTATCTAAAACATAAACTAAAATACTACGAGTCATTTGTTTTTGCGTTTCATCTTCGCCGTAAAGAACTTCTTTACTCATTTCAATATACCAGTCACAGAAATCATCCCAGATGAAGTTGTATAAATGACGACCTGCCTCACCAAATTCAAACTTCTCGAATTGGGTATTTACACGTTCAATCGTTTCATTTAAACGCGTTAAAATCCAACGGTCAGCCACTGTTTTGTGTCCTTCTAAGTTGATATCTTCATAAGTGAAATCTTCTGTATTCATTAAGACGAAACGGCTAGCATTCCAAATTTTGTTAATGAAGTTCCAAGAAGCATCCATCTTATCGTAGCTGAAACGCATATCTTGACCTGGTGTTGATCCTGTTGATAAGAACCAACGCAAGGCATCGGCACCATATTTTTCAATCACATCCATCGGATCAATTCCGTTACCTAGTGATTTACTCATCTTACGACCATCTTCAGCACGAATTAAGCCGTGGATTAAAACATTTTCAAATGGTGCTTTGTCAGTAAATTCTAAACTTTGGAAAATCATGCGACTTACCCAGAAGAAGATAATGTCATAACCTGTTACTAATGTTGAGTTAGGGAAATAACGTTTATAATCTGGATTTTCTTCATCTGGCCAGCCCATTCCTGAGAATGGGAATAAAGCAGAACTGAACCATGTATCAAGGACGTCTTCATCTTGATTCCAGTTTTCAATATCAGCAGGTGCTTCTTCACCCACGTACATTTCACCCGTTTCTTTGTGATACCATGCTGGAATACGGTGGCCCCACCATAATTGACGAGAGATACACCAGTCATGAACATTTTCCATCCAAGTTGAGAATGTATTTTCAAAACGCGGCGGGAAGAATTCAACTTTGTCATCTGTCTCTTGGTTATCCATTGCTTTTTTAGCCAGTGGTTCCATTTTAACAAACCATTGTGTCGAAAGACGTGGTTCAACAACCACACCACTACGTTCTGAATGTCCCACACTGTGAGTCATTTTTTCAATCTTAACTAAACGACCTGCGGCATCTAAATCAGCAATGATTGCTTTACGGGCTTCAAAACGATCCATACCTTCATACTTGCCGCCTAATTCATTGATAGAACCATCTTCATCCATCACGTTAACACGTGGTAAGTCATGACGGTTACCGACCTCAAAGTCATTCGGATCGTGGGCTGGTGTGATTTTTACAACTCCAGTTCCAAAATCCATCTCAACATAGTCATCTGCAACAACAGGAATTTCTTTATTTAATAAAGGTAAGATAACATTTTTTCCAATTAAGTGTTGGTAACGTTCATCATCAGGGTGAACAGCAACAGCTGTATCCCCTAACATTGTTTCAGGACGAGTTGTGGCAATCTCAACACTGTCACCACTGCCATCAGCAATCAGATAGCTCATGTGGTAGAAAGCACCTTCCACATCTTTATGAATCACTTCAATATCTGATAAAGCTGTTTTCGCTTTTGGATCCCAGTTGATGATAAATTCACCACGGTAAATCAAGTCTTTTTCATAAAGTTTAACAAAGACTTTCTTAACCGCATCTGACAGTCCGTCATCCAACGTGAAACGCTCACGGTCGTAGTCGACAGAAATACCGACTTTGCCCCATTGCTCACGGATATGTCCAGCGTATTCTTCTTTCCATTCCCATGTTTTATCTAAGAATTTTTCACGGCCCAAGTCATAACGAGAAATACCTTCTTCAGCTAATTTTCCTTCTACTTTTGCTTGCGTTGCAATCCCAGCATGGTCCATCCCTGGCAACCATAATGTGTCATACCCTTGCATACGTTTGTGACGAATAATAATATCTTGCAGTGTTGTATCCCAAGCGTGACCTAAGTGTAATTTACCTGTTACGTTTGGTGGTGGAATGACGATTGAATATGGTTCTGCATTGGGATCTTCACTTGGTTTAAAACGTCCTTCTGCTACCCATTTAGCATAACGTCCTGCTTCAACGGCATTGGGTTCATATTTTGGTGCTAAGTTTTTATCTTCTGACATACTACCCCTTCTTTCTGTCTTGTTTATTTAATAGTCTGATGACAATGATCATAAAAAAAAGCCCTAAAACACACCTGTGTTTTAGGGCGAATTAACGCGGTACCACCTAAATTATAGACTAAGTCTATTTCTCTAAGTGAGTTAACGATCACGAATCGGAATGACTTACTTTTAGTTCAGTCACTCGACGATTAAGCTACCTTCACTTCTTTAGAAATAAAAATCTTTCAGCCGGGGATTTTTTCTCTAGCATTTCTGACAGAAGTTACTCCTCTTAATCATTGTCTTGTGTATTATTTTACACGGAAGACACTGATTCGTCAATCTGGATAATCTTAGATTAAGCTGTTCACAATATCTAACGCCGCACGGTAATTTGGTTCTTCTGAAACTTCCTCTGAGACTTTCACATAAGCAACTTGACCATTAGTATCCAATACAATTAGCGCTCGTGTATCAAAGTCTTTTTCAGCTAAATACAAGCCATAAGCTTTACCAAATTCACGATCTTCATCTCGTAACATGGTCATTGTGACACCTTCTGAAGCACACCAATTAGCTTGCGTTTCTTTAGAATCCGTCGAAACTGTCACCAAGTTTACCTCAGGCATATTGCCAGCTTCTTGATTAAAACGTTTTGTTTGCAACTGACAGATGCGCGTTTCAATTGCTGGTACCACACTAATAATCGTTGGCTTCCCTTGGAAATCAGCTAAAGTTTTAACTGTGTCCTCTAAATCTTGCATCTTGAAATCAGGAGCTTGGGCTCCTACTGAAACAGGTTGACCTGGCAAAGTAAACTCTTCACCTTTAATTGAAATTTTCATCATAACGCCCTCCTTTTCTTATCTTAATTATAGAACTAAGGAATCCGATTGACTATTAATCTGCTTACTACTGATTACTAAAATTAAATTGGTGATTCGAACTAAAATTCTCATCAAAGTATATTAAGGTTTGTAGTTCCGTCGTTAAATCTATGTATTGAACTTTAACATTATCTGGCACTGTCACACGTCCTGGAGCAAAGTTTAAGATGGCGGTAATGCCTGCCTCTACCATGTGATTAACAGCATCTTGTGAATATTTGCTTGGCACTGTCGAGATAGCGGTAGTGATTCCCTTAGCTTTAATCACTTTGCTAAAATCTTTAACACTTTGAACTTCAATTCCATTAACCATCGTGCCAATGATTTCTGGGTTATTATCAAATATAGCTTCTATTTGTAAATTGTCATTACGACGGAAATTATTTTTCGCTAATGCTTTCCCTAAATCTCCAGCTCCCACAACTGCTAGCGGTTTCTTAACCTGAGTATTTAAAATGTGGCCAAACACTTCGATCAGATAAGATACATCATAACCATAGCCACTTCTGCCTAACTCCCCAAAATGAGAAAAATCTCGGCGAATGGTTGCTGATGGGATTTGAATCAGCTGACTAAATTCTTGAGATTTAATTCTTTCAACATTGGATTCTGCTAATGTTCTTAAGTATCGGTAATACAAAGGTATACGTTTTGCTGTGGCGTTTGGGATTTTTAATTCTGCTTCTACTGCCATCTTCTCACTCCTTTGTTAAACTTTTCACATTACAAGTGTACCATTCTTGTGAAACATTAGCAATCACTCTTCACAAACAAAAAAAGACCGAGCTAAGCTCAGTCTTTTATAGTAAATCATCAAATTCATCTTGATCACCAGCTAAATAGCGTTGACCAGATTGTATTTCAGTAATTTTAATACCTGCAACAGCACGTGCAACTAATCCTTCAACATCCATCCGTTCTTCCATAGCAATTGCACGATCCAAACGTGGTTTTGTTTTGGGCTTTGGCGGCGCAAAGATTGTGCAACAATCTTCAAATGGTTGAATAGCTAAATCAAACGTATCAATTTTTTCAGCTACTTCAATAATTTCATTTTTATCCATCGCAACGACGGGTCGAATAATCGGTGTTGTTGTCACATCATTAATGGCAATCATGCTATGCAATGTTTGTGAGGCAACTTGCCCTAAAGATTCACCATTAAAGATGGCTAAACCTTTGCGTTGTTTCATAATTTCATCTGTAATACGCAGCATGAACCGACGCGTAATGGTCATCAAATAACCTTCATCAACAGACTTTTTAATTTCTTCTTGAATCTCAGTAAACGGCACTTCAATAAACTGAATACTTCCGACATAAGGTACTAGTTTTACGGTTAGATCTTTAGCTTTATCTAAAGCTTGTTGACTTGTATAAGGTGGACTATGGAAATGAACGGCTTCAATTTCAACCCCACGCTTCATCGCTAAGTAGCCTGCAACGGGTGAGTCAATCCCACCAGATAACATCAACATCCCACGACCACTAGAACCAACAGGTAAACCACCTGCTCCTTTGATTGTCTCACATGATAAGTAAGCACCATCCATACGAATTTCCACACGCATGGTAATATCAGGATTTTTCATCTTCACATCAATTTCAGGAATAGCCTGAATCACGTGATAACCAACTTCACGGTTCAATTCATTGGTATCTAATTCAAAATCATGATCGGCACGACGAGCATTCACTTTGAAACTCATCCCCGGTTGGTAGTGTTCTTTCACCATCTCTACCGCTGTTTGATAAATCGTATCCAAATCTTTCTCCACACGAATCGCTGGTGAAAAGTTTTGGATCCCGAAGATTGGTTTTAAGGCATTTAAAACACCTGCGCTATCTGCACCATTTAATAATAAATGCATCCGGTCACGTTCACCATGAACTTTAACTTCAGGAAAAGCATGCAGCGCTTTTTTAACGTTTGTTGCTAAAATACGAATAAAAATACGTTTGTTTTTTCCTTTTGTTGATAGCTCACCATAACGGACCATTACTTCTGTATAGTTCATCTATTTCATCCTAACTAGTTATTAATTTTTGAAAATTTTTCTTGTAATTGATTAAAGGCCACCATGAACTGCTCTGCTTCCACCATTGTTGTATCCGCATTGATACTTAAACGAACAGCTGTAATTGCTTTGGCTTCAGGCACCGCCATAGCAGATAAGGTACTGCCAGACACTTTACTCTTACTTGAGCAAGCGCTGGTTGTAGAAATAATAATATCTTTCGTTTCAAAAGCGTGAACTAATACTTCACCTTTAATATCTTTCAAGCCAAAACAAACAATATGCGGTGCATAGTCCTCATTCGCTTCAGAGAACAAGGTTACTTTGGGGTATTTTTTCAACGAGTCAATTAGATAGTCTTTGATATTTTGTTCTCGTTTATTCTTTAACTCCTGGTCTGTTAAATGCAGACGAACAGCACGCGCCATGGCAACAATCCCCGGAACATTTTCCGTCCCACTACGTTGTTGACTTTCTTGACCACCACCGTTTAATAGCGGTTCAATTCGACGCCCTTTTTTCCAATAAATAAAACCAGTTCCTTTTGGTCCATGGAATTTATGAGCTGAGAAAGTCACAAAATCCACTCGCTTTGTCAAGAAACGACTTGTTGGGATTTTACCTAATCCTTGAACAGCATCGACATGAAAATGAGTTGTTGGATGCTCCTTCAATAAATCACCAATTTCTCGAATCGGTTGAACAGCCCCTACCTCATTGTTGACTGCCATAACTGATACTAAAATTGTATCTGGTCGTAATAATTCTTTTACTTTATCTACACGAACTTGACCACGTTCATCAACTGGTGCCACACTGACTTCAAATCCTAAATCAGTTAACTGCAGCGCTGCGGCTGACACAGCACTGTGTTCCACAGCAGAAATAATAATGTGTTTACCAAAGTCAGCCTTAGCTAAGGCTGTTCCCTTGATAATCCAGTTATTTCCTTCTGTTCCTCCACTAGTGAAAAAAATCTCACTTGGATCAACTGCCAACATTTCGGCAATCTGTTTACGTGACTCATTTAACAAGCGACTGGCTTGGTTTCCTAAGCGATGTAAACTTGATGGGTTGCCAAGTATCCGTTGACTTGTTTTTACATACGTATCTAAAACTGCAGGATGAACCGCAGTTGTGGCACTATTGTCAAAATAGATCATTTTATCCACCTCTATTTATATTCTCTCTAGGCTGATTAAAGCACTACTTATTATAGTCTTTATCTGTCTTAATATCAATGCGACACATTTAAAACAAAAAGAAAAAGGAGAGCCTTTTAGCCCTCCTTATGTTTTAAAATTGTGTGTTATTTCCTTTAGTACTGAAGTATGCTGCTTCAATACGTTTGAAAGCACCTGGCTCAACTTGTTCTAAAGCAACGCCAATCTCATCCAAGGCATCGTTGTAGCGGTGCTCTTCAGTGAATAGTTCATAGCTTTTAGTCACAGCTTCTGCCATGTCTTCATCCGTCATACGGTAACGGTTTGAATATTGTAACATTTGTTCAGTTAGCGCTGCGCTATCAATTAATTCTTCTGTTTTATCATCTAACATTTGGATGTCTTCTTCACAGAATGAAACCAATTGATTGATGCGATCCATATCGATACGCATTTTGTTTAATTCATGACTTAATTCTTCAATTCTATCTGTTGCCACATAGAAGAAGTCTAAGTAATCTTTCGGCAAACCTGGTAAACGTTGTTTATCCACTTTACGTTTGATGGCACGCATATCAAATTCAAATGTATCGATTTTACTTTGAGCCATTTTTTCACCTTCACGCATCTCAGTCACCGATTCGTTAATAGCGATTTGATTGTTTTCCACTTCATCTAAAGCTTCTAAATGGTTTTTAATTTCAAACTCAGCATCACTGTAAACAACAGTATTTTTGTTGATTTTTTCTTCTGTTTCTTTAAATGCTTTAGCGATGTTATCAACTTGTTTTTCGAACTCTTCAGCACGACCTTGTTCATTGTTATTTAACGCATATGATTGAGATACATGGTCTAATTCAATCTTTAATTGTTTGTTGTTTTTACTAATGTGTTCAATGTACTCATTTGTTGTTTTAACATTTTTATCAACAAATTGTTTTGATTCAATCTCTTGCTCCATGATGTTGTATAACCCATCAATTTGTTCAGCGATTGCTTCATTTTCAGATTTAACTAATTCTAAATCCATTTCTTTTAAATTATTAACGTTCTTACCAATTTTTTGGTTAACTTCTTTAATTTGTTCTTCAATCTTAACTTCTGGGAATTGATATTTTTGTTTAACTAATGTTTCATGACCACTAACGATTTCTTTCATTTGAATTGGAAACTCTTGATCCAACTCTTCAAAGTAACCTGGGATGACTGTCATTTTTTCTTCTAAAGCTTTAGCTTGTTCTTCAGCCTCTGCTAAAACTAAACCAGCTTCCATTGGATCACCAGACGTATTTAAAGCTACAAATGATTTGAATTGGTTATCGATGCTATCAATTTCTTTTTTCAAACTTTCGATAGCTGGTCCAAATTTCGCTTCTTCTTCAGTGATTTGTGTTTTAACTTCTTCATATTTATCTAATGCTTCTTGTACTGCTACTGAGTTTTCGGCTTCACGGTCACGTAAATATTTCAAACCAACACGGATATCCGCTACTTTTGATTCCATCGAATCCATTGTTTCTTCTGCATCAACAATCGCTTTCTTCACGCCACCAAATTTAAATGTTTGGTTTAAGTTTTCTGCATCGAAGATTTTTGTTTCTAATTCGGCAAATGAGGCCGTTGATAAATCTGACCATTTTTCTTGCCATTCACGGAATGTATTTTGGCTTTGACCAACTAGATGCATTTGCTTCACTTCATCCACTTCTTCATTTACAGGCAATTCAAATAATGACATTTTACGTTCTTCTAATTCTTTTAATCGCCCTTCATTTTTTCGTCTCACAATAAACGCTGCAAGATAAGCTACTGCCGCAATTAGAATAATCGCTAGAAATATCCATAAGATTGTATTTGATTTCATTTTTGTTTCCTCCATCGCTTTTTTAAACTCAGTTTCAGCAAGCTTTTAATTATTAATTTTAGTATATCATATTGTTTATTTTCTATCATAAAAAGAACATACTCAGACTTAATAAATTATACACATAATGTCTAAAAAATGCTAGCTTCAACCCGAAAAAATTAGAAATTGAACAGTTCTATTCAAACCTTTTTTAATCTCCTATAAAAAAACTTTTAATTGCCTTTACTACCTTGGGATAAATTCATCATTTTCTCAATGAATTCTTATTTATAAAATACTGTATGTAATCGTTTTTTTTGTTATAATCAGACTAATGATTTATGACAATAAATAACAAGAAAGTTGGGATGACATGAAACGTATTTTAGTCTTGCACACAGGCGGAACAATTGCCATGGCAGAAGATAGCCAAACTGGTGAAGTGTCGACTGAGCAAAGCAATCCATTATTAAATTTCTCAAACATGAATGATACAGAAACCGAATTAATCGTTGAGGACTTTTTATATGTCCCTTCTCCACATATTACACCAGAGCACATGCTTGCTCTAAAAGAACGCGTTGCAAAAGCCGCTACTGAAAACTTTGCTGGCGTTGTGATTACTCACGGAACAGACACATTAGAAGAAACAGCTTATTTCTTAGATATTACCGTTGGCGACCTATTACCAATCGTTGTCACTGGCGCGATGCGCTCAAGTAACGAAATCGGAACGGATGGACTTTATAATTTCTTAACAGCAATTCGTGTTGCTTGTGATGACCAATCACAAGGTAAAGGTGTCTTAGTTGTCATGAACGATGAAATTCATACAGCACGTTACGTGACTAAAACTCACACAACAAACGTCGCTACATTCAGAACACCGACTTTTGGTCCTGTTGGATTAGTCACAAAACACAAAGTTTCATTCTATCAACAACTATTAACTAGCCATACACTTGATATTGCAAATGTATCTGCTCGTATCCCAATTGTTAAAGCATACGCTGGTATGGATTCTGAAATCCTAGACTTACTTGCTGATAGTCAAATTGATGGTCTGGTCATCGAAGCACTTGGCGCTGGTAACCTACCACCAAAAACCGTGCCTGCTATTGAAGCAATGATTGCTAAAAATATTCCTGTCATCTTAGTCTCACGTTGTTTCAACGGTGTTGCTGAAGGGGTTTACGGTTACGAAGGTGGCGGTATCCAATTAGAGAAAAAAGGTGTTATTTTCTGTAACGGATTAAACAGCCAAAAAGCGCGTATTAAATTACTAGTTGCGCTAAATGCCAACCTAACTAAAGCCGAATTTAATGACTTTATGATTGAAAAAGTTTAAAACAAAAAAGCCCTTCGATAGAAGGGCTTTTTTATTTTATTAATTTTAGTCGACCACCACAAGGACAGCCATAACGCCAAAGGTTAATTTTACGTTGGCGAGGAAATGCCTTGCCACATGTTTTACATTGATATAGATATTTAGGCGCACGCTTTTTCTTTTCAACTAACGGCGGCACAAAACGAGTCCCACCTGTTGCTTTTAAGAGTTCTTTAAAATCACGATCACGATGCTGATAGCCTTTCCCTTCAATGTGAAGGTGATAATGGCACAACTCATGTTTTATGACCTTAATTAACTCCTCTTCTCCATAAACTTCAACCACTTTAGGATTGAAGTCTAAATCGTGACTGCCAAGGTGATAGCGCCCACCAGTCGTTTGTAACCGACGATTATAGGTCGCATGATGTTTAAACGGTTTGCTAAAAAATTCAAGCGAGACTGCTTCAACCATTGATTGCAGCGTTTCCTGTTTTAATAATTGTTCCGTTGTCATTACTCAGTTGGTCCTAACATATTTAAAGCGATACGACCTTTTTGCAAATCAACTGACTCCACCCAAACTGTTACCACATCGCCAACAGCAACAATGTCCGTTGGGTGTTTAACGAATTTATTACTTAATTTAGAAATGTGAACCATGCCATCTTGTTTGACACCAATATCAACAAAGGCACCGAAGTCTACCACGTTACGAACGGTTCCTTCTAACTCCATACCAGGTTTTAAATCTTCCATACTTAATACATCTTTACGTAATAATGGCGCTGCCATTTCATCACGCAAGTCACGTCCCGGTTGAATTAAGCCGGCAACGATATCTTTCAAGGTTTCTTCCCCAACAGATAGCTCTGTTGCTAATTGTGTCACATTTAAACGCTCTAACGATTCTTTAGCTTCCGGTGTTCCTAAATCTTTATTAGTTACCCCTGCTTTAGCTAAAACTTCTTTAGCTGTAGCATAACTTTCTGGGTGAATTCCTGTATTATCTAAAATATTTTTAGCTGCTGGAATACGTAAGAAGCCAATCGCTTGCTCATAAGCTTTAGGTCCTAAGCGAGGTACTTTTTTCAATTGAGCACGACTTGCAAAGGCTCCATTTTCTTCACGGAACTTCACAATATTAGTCGCAGTTGTTTTATTCAATCCTGAAATATGTTGTAACAACTGTGGACTTGCTGTATTAACGGTTACACCGACTTGGTTTACCGCTGTTTCAACAACAAAGTCTAATTGTTCTCCTAGCATTTTTTGTGACACATCGTGTTGATACTGACCAACGCCTACTGCTTGAGGATCAATCTTCACAAGCTCAGCTAAGGGATCTTGTAAACGACGAGCGATACTAATAGCACTACGTTCTTCAACTTGTAAATCAGGAAATTCTGTACGAGCCACATCACTGGCTGAATAAACCGATGCTCCCGCTTCATTTACAATCACATAGAAAACTTCACGAGGTAATTGTTTTAATTGTTCTGCTACAAATAATTCTGATTCGCGGCTTGCGGTACCATTTCCAATAGCAACCATTTCCACTTGATACTTTTCAACTAACTCATTGAAGAGTTTACCAGCTGCAGCTCGCTTATCATTGCTCGCCGGTTTATGTGGGTAGATTACTTGAATCGCTAATACTTTACCCGTTTCATCAACCACCGCCATTTTACAACCAGTACGGTAAGCTGGGTCAAATCCTAAAACGACTTTGCCTTTTAACGGTGATTGTAATAATAAGTTATGCAAGTTTTGACCAAAAATACCAATGGCTTGCTCATCTGCTTTTTCCGTTAATTCATTACGAATCTCACGAGTAATCGCTGGACCAATGAAACGTTTATAAGCATCTTCATAAGCTGCTTGCACAAAGGGTGCTGCAGGTGATTGCTGTTTGTCACCAATGATTGCTCGATTTAAATAGTTAAAAATTTGAGCTTCATCACAAACTAGATCAACTTTAAGGATCCCCTCTTTTTCGCCACGATTTGTTGCCAAAATACGGTGAGCGACAATTTTACTAATAGCCTCTGAATAGTCATAGTACATTTCAAAAACGCCTTTTTCATCTTTCTCAGCATCTTTGACTTTACTTACGACCTCGCCATTTTTATATAGGAAATCACGGGTCCAAGTTCTGAATGTTGGTTCATCCCCAACTGTTTCAGCCAAAATTTCATGTGCTCCGGCTAAGACATCTTCTTCTGTTAAGACTTCTTTTTCCTCATCGATGTATTTAACTGCTTCAGCAGAGACATCACCTGTTACTGGTAATTCTTTTAACCACAAAGCAAACGGTTCTAACCCTTTTTCTTTGGCCATTGTCGCTTTTGTGCGGCGTTTTTGTTTGAAGGGACGATATAAATCTTCCACTTGTTGCATCTTAGCAGCCTTCATAATTTTATTTGTTAACTCATCTGTCAATAGCCCTTGTTCTTCAATGTTACGAATCACGTCTTCTTTACGTTTTTCTAAGTTTTGAATATAAGTATAACGTTCAGATATATCGCGGATTTGGACTTCATCCAAACTCCCTGTCATTTCTTTACGGTAACGAGCGATAAAAGGCACGGTATTACCCTCTTCTAATAACGTCAAAACAGTTTTGATTTGTTTGACACCAATACCACTCAATTCTTTTGTTAACATTGCTAAAATTTCTTGATTTAATTCGACTGCCATATTTAAAACCCCTTTGTCTATCTTAATAATCTCATCTTCTATTATACAGCATCCACGGATTAGAAACTAATCAAATCAACATGACTAAACAAAAAGAACAATCCGAAGATTGTTCTTAACTAAAAATAACTAAACCGATTAAACTGATAGCAAAAAAGATAACGCTAAAAATAAACATTCTAAATGTCCGATGACCATTCGCCCATAAATAAATGGTTGCAATCAAACTAATCATCATCACAAATGCACTTATCCACGTTAACATTAAAAATAACACTTGAAACATATCGTACCCCCTAAATGATAATATATAAGCATTTACTAAATCATGTTACTATCCGCCAACTGTATGTTAATTCTTTGTCCTTCTTAATTTAATTTTCTATATTGTCATAAAGTAATTCTAAAGATTCATCAATCATTTCAACAGTAGTGCTTTCATCACTTAAAGGATACTTCTTCTCCTCTTGAGACTCTTCACTTAATTCACTTTCAGTTTCTATCAGTTCTTCACTTTCAGTTTCTATCAGTTCTTCACTTTCAGTTTCTGTGATTGCTTGAGTCTTCTGTAAAATGGCAAAGGCATTTTTCCCTACCCAGCCAATCACTTGACCCTCTACACTTATTTCATACGAGATACCGTCAGATGCTTGAGCTTGTCTTGTTACTAGGCAATCTTTACCTGCCAACCCTAAACTTGAAACAGTACCCAAATAACTATAATTTTCATAATATTTCGGTGCGGTAGACACTCCAAAATTACTTCCTGTTAATCTCATTTCTTTGTTCACTGACTCATAAGAAGGATGTTCTATTTCTTTAAATGCTCCCTTACCAACCCAACCAATTACTTCATCGTTTAGACTAATTTCATATGAAATTCCATCTGATGCCGTTGCTTGTCGTGTTACCAAGTAGTCCTTACTTGCTAGTGTTTTTATATTACCTGTTTTTTGATAGCCTTTATAATATTTCGGTTTGCTGTAGATTGCATACCCTTTACTACTATCTAACCACATTTTTTTGTTAATTGTTTTATAGTTTTCTGGTTCTAGATTTTCAAAAGCATTTTTCCCTGCCCAGCCAATCACTTGGCCCTCTACACTTATTTCATACGAGATACCGTCAGATGCTTGTGCTTGTCTTGTTACTAGGCAATCTTTACCTGCCAAACCTAAACTTGAAACAGTACCCAAATAACTATAATTTTCATAATACTTTGGTGCGGTAGACACTCCAAAATTACTTCCTGTTAATCTCATTTCTTTGTTTACTGACTCATAAGAAGGATGTTCTATTTCTTTAAATGCTCCCTTACCAACCCAACCAATTACTTCATCGTTTAGACTAATTTCATATGAAATTCCATCTGATGCCGTTGCTTGTCGTGTTACCAAGTAATCCTTACTTGCTAGTGTTTTTATATTGCCTGTTTTTTGATAACCTTTATAATATTTCGGTTTGCTGTAGATTGCATACCCTTTACTACTATCTAACCACATTTTTTTGTTAATTGTTTTATAATTTTCTGGTTCTAGATTTTCAAAAGCATTTTTTCCTACCCAACCGATTACTTTATCATCAGTTTCTTTTAATTCATATGATACCCCATCTTTCGATGTCGCTTCTCTTGTGATTGTGAAGTCTTGCCCTTCATATGCTTTCGCATTGCTTAGATACTTGTATCCTTTGTAATACTTGGGCACGTTGTATACTGCAAAACTCCCATTCAATAGTCGGACATCTTGATCCACCGTTTTATATTTTGGTTTACTCAATTGTTCAAAGGCATTTTTCCCTACCCAGCCAACACCAGGAATTTCATATGATACTCCATCTTTCGATGTTGCTTCTCTTGTGATTGTAAAGTCTTGCCCTTCATATGCTTTCGCATTGCTTAGATACTTGTATCCTTTGTAATACTTGGGCACGTTGTATACTGCAAAACTCCCATTCAATAGTCGGACATCTTGATCCACCGTTTTATATTTTGGTTTACTCAATTGTTCAAAGGCATTTTTCCCTACCCAGCCAATACCAGGAATTTCATATGATACCCCATCTGGAGCGATAGATTCTTTTTTTATTGTAAAATCTTTCCCTACGTATTGCTTTGTCTTACCAAGATATTTTGCACCTTCAAATCCTTTAGGTGCACTATAGACAGAATAACCTCCTTCAATTAATCTAACATCTTCATCTATTTCAAAGTAGGTAAACTGCTTATCGAACCTGTTTAACTGATATTGTTCAATTAGTTTGTTTAATTTCTGAGCATAGTTAGGATCCGTCGCATAGCGTCCTTGTAAGTGCTTAGTTGCATTGCTATATTTTTTAGCAACAGACTTCCATGCTCCTTTATACCTGTTTTTATCCCAAGATACTCCCTTTTTTAGCTTATCGACATTATCTTGCAATGAATATTTTATATCTGGGTATTTCCTGAAGCTAGCATAAACATCAACTAACTCTCCTTTTTCATTCGCTTCTTTAGTCCAAACAAAAACCTTATCCCAAAGGTCTCCTTTATTCCACTTAATACCAAATAAATTATTGTTTGGCTCAGAACCCAATACACTCGTTCCAAAATTACTCTCTAATGCTGCTTGCGCTATCATAACAGATGCAAATAAGTCATTTTCAGCAGCTTTTTTTTGAGCAACTTCACCTATAGCACTAATAAAACGTTGTCTTTCTACTTGTCTATTTTCATTAGTACTTATAGCTTTTGTTTCTGACTTTGAAAAAGCCTTTAACTCATATCCAAACAACATAATAAATAAAAGTATTAATAAATATTTTTTATTCTTTTTTACTAACATATGATACCCCACTTTTAAAAAAGCAAGCTTGCAGTTTGCAAGCTTGCTTCATATTAAATTAGCTCCTCAAAGTTCACATCATCTTTATCTTAAAGTAATTCTAAAGATTCATCAATCATTTCAACAGTAGTGCTTTCATCGCTTAAAGGATACTTCTTCTCCTCTTGAGACTCTTCACTTAATTCACTTTCAGTTTCTATCAGTTCTTCACTTTCAGTTTCTATCAGTTCTTCACTTTCAGTTTCTGTGATTGCTTGAGTCTTCTGTAAAATGGCAAAGGCATTTTTCCCTACCCAGCCAATCACTTGACCCTCTACACTTATTTCATACGAGATACCGTCAGATGCTTGTGCTTGTCTTGTTACTAGGCAATCTTTACCTGCCAAACCTAAACTTGAAACAGTACCCAAATAACTATAATTTTCATAATACTTCGGTGCGGTAGACACTCCAAAATTACTTCCTGTTAATCTCATTTCTTTGTTTACTGACTCATAAGAAGGATGTTCTATTTCTTTAAATGCTCCCTTACCAACCCAACCAATTACTTCATCGTTTAGACTAATTTCATATGAAATTCCATCTGATGCCGTTGCTTGTCGTGTTACCAAGTAGTCCTTACTTGCTAGTGTTTTTATATTGCCTGTTTTTTGATAACCTTTATAATATTTCGGTTTGCTGTAGATTGCATACCCTTTACTACTATCTAACCACATTTTTTTGTTAATTGTTTTATAGTTTTCTGGTTCTAGATTTTCAAAAGCATTTTTCCCTGCCCAGCCAATCACTTGACCCTCTACACTTATTTCATACGAGATACCGTCAGATGCTTGTGCTTGTCTTGTTACTAGGCAATCTTTACCTGCCAAACCTAAACTTGAAACAGTACCCAAATAACTATAATTTTCATAATATTTCGGTGCGGTAGACACTCCAAAATTACTTCCTGTTAATCTCATTTCTTTGTTTACTGACTCATAAGAAGGATGTTCTATTTCTTTAAATGCTCCCTTACCAACCCAACCAATTACTTCATCGTTTAGACTAATTTCATATGAAATTCCATCTGATGCCGTTGCTTGTCGTGTTACCAAGTAATCCTTACTTGCTAGTGTTTTTATATTGCCTGTTTTTTGATAACCTTTATAATATTTCGGTTTGCTGTAGATTGCATACCCTTTACTACTATCTAACCACATTTTTTTGTTAATTGTTTTATAATTTTCTGGTTCTAGATTTTCAAAAGCATTTTTTCCTACCCAACCGATTACTTTATCATCAGTTTCTTTTAATTCATATGATACCCCATCTTTCGATGTCGCTTCTCTTGTGATTGTGAAGTCTTGCCCTTCATATGCTTTCGCATTGCTTAGATACTTGTATCCTTTGTAATACTTGGGCACGTTGTATACTGCAAAACTCCCATTCAATAGTCGGACATCTTGATCCACCGTTTTATATTTTGGTTTACTCAATTGTTCAAAGGCATTTTTCCCTACCCAGCCAACACCAGGAATTTCATATGATACTCCATCTTTCGATGTTGCTTCTCTTGTGATTGTAAAGTCTTGCCCTTCATATGCTTTCGCATTGCTTAGATACTTGTATCCTTTGTAATACTTGGGCACGTTGTATACTGCAAAACTCCCATTCAATAGTCGGACATCTTGATCCACCGTTTTATATTTTGGTTTACTCAATTGTTCAAAGGCATTTTTCCCTACCCAGCCAACACCAGGAATTTCATATGATACTCCATCTTTCGATGTTGCTTCTCTTGTGATTGTAAAGTCTTGCCCTTCATATGCTTTCGCATTGCTTAGATACTTGTATCCTTTGTAATACTTCGGCACATTGTAAACTGCAAAACTCCCATTCAACAGTCGGACATCTTGATCCATCGTTTTATATTTTGGTTTACTCAATTGTTCAAAGGCATTTTTCCCTACCCAGCCAATACCAGGAATTTCATATGATACCCCATCTGGAGCGATAGATTCTTTTTTTATTGTAAAATCTTTCCCTACGTATTGCTTTGTCTTACCAAGATATTTTGCACCTTCAAATCCTTTAGGTGCACTATAGACAGAATAACCTCCTTCAATTAATCTAACATCTTCATCTATTTCTCTATATCGTTCAATTCCATTGTAATGTTTTTTTACTAGTTCATAGAATTCTTTCATTGAGTAACCCCAAGAACCAAAATAACCAACTGGATCTGTATGATTTGATCCTCCCCAAAATTTAGAAATCGCTGAATGACTAATAACAGTTCCGTTTCCATTTGTATCCCCAAAAGTTACAGGGAGGTTATATTCAAGCAATTGTGTTGCAACCCAATAAGCGTCATTATTAACAGATCTTGCAAAGGCGTCTAAACTGTGTTCTTCAACCAGTTCAATGTGCATAAAATAAGGATTGGCTTCTGGACCAGCCCCCCAAGCTAAATATTTGGTAGGTGCTGTATTTATAATTTTATCACTAGAAGCATAGGCATGAACAAAAGCGTTAAAATAATTATTAAACATGTAGTTAACTTCGCCATAAATATTTGAATTTGGATTTGCAGTCTCGTGAATAACAACACCTATCGGCTTATTTCCAGCATATTTATACTTAGGCGTAATTTTTCCAAATCTGCTATCTTTAAAATCAACATTTGCTAATGGCAATTTATTTTTTTTGATATACTCATTTATTTTTGTTTTTTTAGGGTTTTTTTCACTAAATTTAAAATAATTATCCGAATGAGCTCTATCATCTTCCCCTTTACCATTTTTCCCGACTGCCGTTGACTTATCGAACGCAATTTGTTGCTGAACCTCTTTAACAACTTGAGAGGATTCAGCATTAACAATTTTTACAGACGAAAAAAAAACCATAATCAATAATATTATATTTACTTTTTTCATATATATCCTCCAAAACATTTATACTAAAGTATACCTTTTTTTTATTTTCTCGTCAAAGTTCTTAAGAAAAATATCAACACATTTTCAGAAAACGATCATCATTAGAGCCTAAGCATCCAAACAAAAAAAGACCTGACTATTACTAGTCAGGTCTTTCAATTTATTACATATGAATAGGCATACCTAAAGCTAATTCAGCTGTATCCATTACTGCTTCTGCAAGTGATGGGTGTGAGTGAATTGTTAAAGCGATGTCTTCAGCGTTCATACCAGCTTCGATTGCTAAACCAAGTTCAGCGATCATATCACTAGCGCCAGCGCCGGCAACTTGTGCCCCAACGATAACGTTGTCTTCTTTAGTTGTTACTAAGCGTACAAAACCTTCCATTTGGTTAAGAGAAATAGCACGGCCATTTCCACCTAATGCAAATTTGTAACCTTTAGCATCTAAGCCTTGTTCTTTAGCTTCTTTTTCTGTTAAACCAACAGTTGCTAATTCAGGATCTGTGAAGGCCACAGCTGGCATAGCACGGTAGTCGATTTCAACAGGTTTTCCGGCAATTGCTTCAGCAGCAATTTTAGCTTCGTAGCTTGCTTTGTGAGCAAGAGCAGCACCAGGAGTGATATCACCAATCGCAAAGATTGAAGATACATTCGTACGGCCTTGTTTATCTACTTTCACTAAACCACGGTCAGTCATTTCAACACCCGCAACTTCTAAACCAAGTTCATCAGTGTTTGGACGACGTCCCACGTTTACCATTACGTAGTCACCAGTAACTTCTTGCGCTTTACCATCAACTTCGTATTTAACTGTTACGCTATCACCATTATCAACAGCTTCTTTAGCCATTGCTTTAGTGACAACTGTAATACCTTTATCTTCAAATGATTTCTCAACTAATTTAACCATGTCTTTTTCAAAACTTGGTAAGATTTGTGGAGAACCTTCAAGGATAGTTACTTCAGCACCTAGGTTAGCGTAAGCTCCACCTAGTTCAGCACCAATAACTCCACCACCGATGATGATCAGTTTTTTAGGTACTTCTTTAAGGTTTAAACCACCAGTTGAATCTAAGACACGACCAGCAAATTTGAAACCTGGGATTTCGATTGGACGACTACCAGTCGCAACAATCGCATTGTTGAATTCATAAGTTTGAGCTGATTCATCGTTGATAACACGTAAAGTGTGCTCATCTACGAAGAAAGCTTCCCCTCTGATTACTTCAACTTTGTTTTTCTTAAGAAGGAATTCAACACCAGAAGTTAATTTGCTAACAACTTGGTTATCTTTCCAATCTTGCGTTTTAGCAAAGTCTAATTCAACACCTTTAGTTGATACACCAAAGATTTCTGAATCTAATGCTTCTTGGTATTTATGTCCTGCACTGATAAGTGCTTTTGAAGGAATACAGCCGACGTTTAAACAAACGCCGCCGATGTATTCACGTTCAATAATGGCAACTTTTTGTCCCATTTGAGCTGCACGGATAGCTGCAACGTACCCACCAGGGCCGGCACCGATAACAACTGTATCTAATTCTAAAGCGAAATCTCCTACTACCATGAATAATTCACCTTACCCTTCCATTAATAATAATTCAGGATCTGCTAGTAAACGTTTAATGTTGTTCATAGCATTTTGCGCTGTAGCGCCATCAACGATACGGTGGTCAAAGCTTAATGATAATTTCATTACGCGTCCAACAGCTAATTCGCCGTCTTCGTTCACGATTGGTTGTTGAGCAATTGTACCTACACCTAAAATAGCTACTTCAGGGTAGTTGATAACTGGCGTGAACCAGCCACCACGTGCTGAACCAATGTTACTGATTGTTACTGTACCATCACGCATTTCACCTGCAGCTAATTTACCTTCCATTGCTTTTTGAGCATTAGATGTAATTTCGCTAGCAATTTGGAACATGCCTTTTGAGTCAGCGTTTTTAATGTTTGGTACAAATAATCCGTTTGGAGTATCTGTAGCGATACCGATGTTGAAGTAGTTTTTGTAAACAATTTCTTCAGTAGTATCATCGATAGAAGCATTTAAGATTGGGAAGTCGCGCATTGTCGCAACTAACGCTTTAACTACGTATGGTAAGAATGTTAATTTAACATCTTGAGCCGCAGCTGTATCTTTAAATTTCTTACGGTGATCCCACATTTTAGAAACTTCTACATCATCAAATAATGTTACGTGAGGAGCAGTGTGTTTACTGTTAACCATTGCTTTAGAAATTGCTTTACGCATTGGTGTTAATTTCTCACGAGTTTGAGCTTCGCCACTTGCTGCTGGAGCAATTGGTGCTGCTACTGGAGTTGCTGCTGCTTTTGGTGCAGCTGCCTCAGTTGTTGCTGTTGCTGCTGGAGCTTCAGTAGTTGCTACTGGTGCGCCACCTGCTGCTACGGCATCAATATCTGATTTAAGAACACGTCCACCTTTACCTGTTGCAGGTACAGTTGTAATGTCAATTCCTTTTTCACGTGCATGTTGACGGACTGAAGGCATTGCTAAAACGCGTTTGTTTGGATCTGCTGCTACAGCTGCTACTGGTGTAACTGCTGCCGGTGCTGCTTCTGCTTTTGGTGCAGCTGCCGCTGGGGCTGCTGGAGCTGAAGCTGCTGAGTCGTTGTGACCTGGTGCATCGATTTCGATTAAGACATCACCAACGTTTGCTACTGTACCTTCAGCAACAACGATGTTCACAACTTTACCTGTTACTGGAGATGGAATCTCTTCAACAGATTTGTCGTTTTGGACTTCTAATAATGTATCATCTTCGTTGATTGTATCGCCTGCTGCTACGAACCATTTAACGATTTCGCCTTCAGCAATACCTTCGCCGATATCTGGTAATTTGAATTGGAATACGCCACCGGCTGGAGCTGCTGCTGGAGCCGCTTCTTGAGCTGGCGCTGCAGGTGCTGCTTCTGCTGGAGCATCATTGTCTTCGTGACCTGGAGCGTCGATTTCGATTAAGACGTCACCAACGTTTGCTACAGTTCCCTCTGGAACAACAATGTTTAATACTTTACCTGTTACTGGAGATGGAATCTCTTCAACAGATTTGTCGTTTTGTACTTCTAATAATGTATCATCTTCGTTAATTGTATCGCCTACTGCTACAAACCATTTTACGATTTCGCCTTCTGCGATACCTTCACCGATATCTGGTAATTTAAATTTAAATGCCATGATCGCACTCATCCCTTCATTTACATAGTATTAGCGCATAGGGAGTCAGCTAACTAACTCCCTACTCGCTTATTTTTTTATAATTAGAATTCGTATACTTCTCTAACTTTAGCTTCAATATCAGCTGCATTTGGTAACCAAGCATTTTCAGCTTGACCGAATGGGAAGATTGTGTCTGGAGCAGATACACGTCCAACTGGAGCTTCTAATGACATGACTGCGCGTTCTGAAATTTCAGAAACAACTTGTGCAGCAACCCCTGCTTGTTTTTGAGCTTCTTGAACAACTACTACGCGACCAGTTTTTTCAACTGAAGCGATAATTGTTTCAATATCTAAAGGAGCAACAGTACGTAAGTCGATAATTTCAACTGAGATACCTTCTGCTTCTAATTTTTCTGCAACTTTGATTGATTCGCGAACCATTGCACCGTAAGTAATGATAGAAACATCTTTACCTTCTTTAGTAACAGCTGCTTTATCTAGGGGAACAGTGTATTCACCATCTGGAACTTCATCACGGAATGAACGGTAAAGTTTCATGTGCTCTAAGAAGATAACTGGATCGTTATCACGGATTGCTGAAATAAGTAATCCTTTAGCATCATATGGGTTTGACGGAATAACAACACGGATACCAGGAGATTGAGCGATCAATCCTTCTAAGTTATCAGCATGTAATTCTGGAGTATGTACACCACCACCGAAAGGCGCGCGGATTGTAATTGGCATGTGACGAGTGCCACCCATACGGTAACGAGTACGTGCCATTTGAGCAACAACTTCATCCATTACTTCGAAGATAAATCCGAAGAATTGGATTTCTGGTACTGGACGGTAACCTTCTAAGGCTAAACCGAATGCCATACCACCGATACCTGACTCAGCAAGAGGGGCATCCATCACGCGGTCTTCACCGAACTTAGCTTGTAAGCCTTCAGTCGCACGGAAAACACCACCGTTATTACCAACGTCTTCACCAAAAATTAGGACGTTAGGATCTTTTTCTAATTCAACAGCAAGCGCATCTGTGATGGCTTGGATCATTGTTTTTTGTGCCATGATTATTTACTCTCCTTTGCTTCGTAGATTTCAATTTGTTCTTGGATGCTTTGAGGAGCAACTTCAAACATATTTTTCAAGAAGTCAGAAACTTTTTGTTTTGGAGCTGAATCAGCTTCTTTAATTGCTACTTTAATTTCTTCTTTAGTTGCTTCAATTACTGCTTCTTCTTTTTCTTCTGACCATAAACCTTTGTCAGTTAAGTAAATACGTAGACGTTTCAATGGGTCACGTTTTTCCCAAATATCGTCTTCTTCTTTTGAACGGTAACGTGTTGGGTCATCACCTGAAAGTGTGTGTGGACCGTAACGGTAAGTTAATGTTTCGATTAGGACAGGACCGTTACCGGCAATTGACCAATCTCTTGCTTGTTTAGTAATAGCATAAACTGCTAACGCATCCATACCATCTACTTGGATACCAGGAATTCCTGCTGCAACAGCTTTTTGAGCTAATGTTGTAGCGGCTGTTTGTTTTTCACGTGGAGTAGAAATCGCGAATCCATTGTTTTGGATGAAGAAAATTGCGTTTCCTTTGTAAGCTCCTGCAAAGTTAATACCTTCATAGAAGTCACCTTGTGAAGATCCACCGTCACCAGTGTAAGTTACTACGACGTTATCTTTACCACGTTTTTTAAGACCTAGAGCCACACCAGCAGCTTGCACATATTGTGCTCCGATGATGATTTGTGGTGGTAATGCTTTAAGCGTTTCTGGGTAGTAGTTACCTGCCACGTGACCACGTGACCATAAGAAAGCTTCTTTTAAAGGTAATCCTTGTTTAATAAGTTGCGGAACATCACGGTAACCTGGTAATAGATAATCTTCTTTATCCATTGCAAATTGACTACCTAATTGACTTGCTTCTTGTCCTGCTGTAGGAGCGTAGAAACCTAAACGTCCTTGACGGTTCAAGGCTGTTGAACGTTGGTCTAGGACACGAGCCCATACCATATTACTCATTAATTCAACCAATTCCTCATCTGATAAATCAGGCATTAAGTCAGGGTTAGTAACTTTACCATCCTCATCCAACACTTGATATGTTGGGAAATCTGCATTGATGTTTTCTAACAATGCTTCAAAATCAACTGTGTTATTCTTTTTAGTCGCCATTGTTTCACAATCCTCTCTGTTTCCATTTAGTAGTGTTTGAATATCAAACTGTGCAAGAAAACTGTATCAGTATTTCTTGCTGTTACAATCCCAATTTACCATGATACATATAAGGACGCAAGGTAATTGCTTGTCATTTTACTAGTACAGATGTATGACAGTTTTTACTTCTGTATCAGTTAGTGAACAATGTCACTTGCGCTTAAAACGTTTCCCTTTAAAAGTACTTCCTCCTTCCCTAAACTTGTCAAAGATGATGCTATTATTTCGATACATCCTCCCATACCTACAGTATATCGACCTTTGCTAAGTATTCCAACTAATAACCCTTATTTTCAGAGGAAATAAAAAAAGTATTTTCCAGTAGGAAAGTTCCTTCTGAAAAATACTTTTCTCTCTCATAAACTGTTTTATTTTCACTAGTTAGTGAAATAAATATTTAACAAACTTTTTTATATTTTATAACCATTCATTATTAACTTTAATATAAATACGTTTGACAACTTCGGTCACTAACATATAAGCAATCATAATCCCTACAAACCAAGGCCAGTATGATGTTGGAACAGATTCAAAGCCAAATTTCCCGCCTAATGGTGTTAGGACAATAACAAATCCTACTAAGATTGCCATGACACTAGATAACAATAGTGGCCAACTAGCAACGCTTTGAATAAATGGTAATTTCTTAGTCCGTATGATGTGAACAATCAACGTTTGACTCGTCAACCCAACTAAGAACCAACCTGCTTGGAATAACCCTTGTTCAGCAACGGTATTGGCACTAAAGACATGCCACATAATAAAGAATGTCAAAATATCAAAAATACTACTAATCGGCCCAATACTTAAGGTGAATTTCAACAACCCTTTTGTTCCCCAGCTAACTGGATGAGCAATATCTTCTTCATCCACGTTATCCCACGGCGTTGTTAACTGAGCAATATCGTACACTAAGTTTTGAACTAACAGTTGGAATGACAACATTGGTAAGAACGGTAAGAAGGCACTTGCGACTAATACCGAGAAGACATTCCCAAAGTTTGAACTAATGGTAATTTTAATGTATTTCATCATATTACAGAAAACTTTACGTCCTTCTAAAATACCATCTTCAAGAACGGTTAAACTCTTCTCTAGCAAAATAATCGAACTAGCATCTTTCGTAATATCCGCAGCCGTGTCTACCGAAATACCGACATCAGCTTTTCTTAGCGCTGGCGCGTCATTAATGCCGTCCCCCATAAACCCAACTGTATGCCCTTGTTTTTGCAACAAGTCAATAATCCGTGATTTTTGCATAGGTGATAGTTTGGCGAATAGATTAACACCCTCAACTTTTCCGGTTAATTCCTCATCTGTCATCTCTTCAATCTGATTACCCACTAAAACCTCATTCACTTCAATCCCCACATCTTGGCAGACTTTGCGTGCAACAATTTCATTGTCTCCTGTCAAAACTTTAACGCCGACCCCATGCTCATGTAACGAAGCAATCGCAGGAATGGCAGATTTTTTAGCAGGATCAAGGAAACCTACAAATCCAACTAAAATCATGTCGCGCTCATCTTCGATTGTATAAATTGGTTCGTCATAGACATCCTGACGGTAACCCACAGCAATCACACGCATCCCGTCCATGTTAAGACGTTCGTTAACTGCCAGCATTTCTGCTTTTAATTTAGCATCTATTGGTAAAATCTCACCATCAATTTCTGCATAAGTGCAGATATCACTCATCTCTTCAACGGCACCTTTAGTCACCATCAAATGACGACCATCTACATCAACCGCCACAGTTAAACGACGACGTGAAAAATCAAACGGAATTTCATCAATTTTTGTGATGATTTCTTGGTTCAACTTATCTTTTGTTTCGTCATAATATTTAATGACAGCATGATCAATTAAGTTTTTCCAACCTGTTTGATATTTTGAATTTAAGTAGGCCATGTTCAAAACATCTTGATTCACATCACCCAGCGGATTCACATGTTTTACTAACACGACTTCATCATCCGTAATCGTTCCGGTTTTATCCGTACATAGAATATCCATGCTACCTAGGTTTTGAATCGCTGCTAACTCTTTCACGATGACTTTTTTCTTAGATAGCGCAATGGCACCTTTCGCTAAGTTACTCGTCACAATCATTGGTAACATCTCTGGTGTTAGACCAACTGCTACTGCAATTGCAAAGAAGAAGGCCTGACTCCAATCTCCCTTAGTAAAGCCATTTAATAAAAGAACGACTGGGAATAAGACTGCCACCATTCTTAATAACAAACGACTGACTTTATTTAACCCAATATCAAAAGCTGTTTCTTCACGACTTCCCGAAACAGTCTTAGCAATGCCACCGAAGAAGGTTCCTTCACCTGTTCTTAAAATAATCGCTTTACCTTGACCACTTAAAACATCCGTCCCCATAAACACTAAATCTTCCATATCCAAAGCTGTCAATGAATCGTCTTTGATAGCCTTCTCAGGAACCCCGGCTTCGACAAATTTCTCGACTGGCATAGATTCACCTGTTAGTGACGATTGATTGACGAATAAGTCATTCGACCAAATCAAAACCGCATCCGCTGGAATCATATCCCCTGTTGATAGGTTAACAATATCTCCCGGCACCACTTCATCCATCGGAATTTCTTCGGTTACCCCATCGCGAGTAATCGCACAGGTATTTTCAATCATTTCTTTTAAAGCATAACTCGCTTTTTGAGAACGATAGCTTTGAACAAACTGAATCAGCCCACTACAAAGAATCATAATCCCCATAATAACAGCCGCTTCAAAATCTCCTGTTGCAGCTGATACGATTAATAATAGCAATAAGACATAAACAAAAGGATCTTGAAAAGCTTTGATAAAGAGCTTCCAACCTGGCGTCGGACTTTCCGATGCCACAACATTTGGTCCGTATTCTTCTAAGCGCTCCAGAGCATCTTCTTGCGATAAACCATTTGGTGATGTTCTAAAGGTCATCATCAATTCTCTTTCAGATAATGCCGCTAATTGTTTTAGTTCAGAGTTTTTTACTTCTTGTCTTGTTACTTGATAGGTTTGTTTTGTTTTTTTATTTGTCATGATAATTCCTCACTTTCCAGCTAGCGAAGAAGCATTGTCAATTATTGAATAGTGTTGTAAACAAGTTGAGCCAATTGGCAACACCTTGGAACATCATCTTCAAAAAATCCAACCATACCGCTTCGCTGCAGACTACTTCCTGAATCACTTGTATCAACTAATTTTCTTGCCACTTAACTCACCCCTTATTCACCTTTATTAAACTAAATATTAATCAACTAAAAAACGCTCCCCAACTTAACGTTGAGAAGCGTACGCAAATATGCCTAAAAGGATCCCCTTGAAGAACTTATTTTCAAATCTCGACGTCGAGTTTTAGCACTATATGGCTTAGACACATATGTGTCAGCTACATTAGGAAGAGCCTTGTTCGACAATTCCAGTTGACTCATTGGCGTCTCTCGACATTTTTGAGCAGCAGCGTATTTCCAATATAGGAGCCTCACCTAACAGATTAGACTATTTAGTTTTGATTCATCTCAAGTGTAGGACGAGCCTTGGATAATGTCAACCTTTTTAAAACCTACCTAATAATAAATAACTGAGTGATAGCGTTTCCTAAACACCTTAAGAGATGCTATACTATGGATAGAAAATTTAAGGAGGATGGCTTTATGATTCCAAAACTATTAACAGTTGCCGGTTCAGATTCAAGTGGCGGCGCTGGTATTGAAGCAGACTTAAAAACATTCCAAGAATTAGGGACCTTTGGCTTTTGTGCTATCACAAGCATTGTCACTATGGATCCAGATAATGGTTGGTCACATGCTGTATCACCAATTAGTAGTCAATTAGTTGATGAGCAATTAAAAACAATATATGCAGGTGCACCTCTAGATGCTATGAAAACTGGTATGCTCGGTGATATCGAAACGATTACGGTCACTCGTAACTACATCGATAAATTCAATCAAAAAAATGTGGTCATCGATCCTGTCATGGCGTGTAAAGGAACAACGCAAGCATTACAACCTGAAAACGTTGCTAAAATGACAGAATTACTTTTCCCTGTGGCTACGATTGTGACACCTAACTTAATTGAAGCAGGTATCCTTTCAGGCCTTGGCGAATTAAAAACCGTTGATGATATGAAAGCAGCAGCGGTTAAAATTTTAGAATTAGGACCTAAAAATGTGGTCATCAAAGGCGGACGCCGTTTACAAACGGAAAAAGCGACTGACTTATTTTATGATGGTGAAACATTCACGTTACTAGAAGGTGAAAAATTCGAAACTGACTTTAACCACGGAGCTGGTTGTACATTCGCTGCAACCATTGCAGCTTGTCTTGGTAAAGGAAAAACAGTGAAAGAGTCTGTCTTATTTGCAAAGGACTTTGTTGCAGCAGCGATTGAAAATGGCGTGACTATTAACCCATTTATCGGTCATGCTTGGCACGGTGCTTACAATCAAGCAGAAAAACGTTAAACTCCCTTTAAAGGGAGTTTTTTTAATAACTTTTAATATTTTATAAAAAAGGCTCATTTTAAAAGCGAATATTTGCTTTTTCTAAATAAAAAGCGTAGGATAGACGTATCACAAATAAACACATATGTACTATATGTAAAGAAATTGCAGGTGACTTATATGAAGCCAGATGATATTACCATTGGTTCTACATACGATTGTAGTAGCCCTATTTTAAAAGAAAGCTTTTACGGCATTGTCGAGAAAGTCTATGATAACGCAGCCTTATTAGTCTTAACTGAGGTTGATGACATTGATAAAACTCGTGCTGAAGAATTAAACAACAGAATGATTGTTCCTTTAAATCGTTTTGATCGATTAATTGCTTCTGCGGTTGTTGAAGAAGAAACTAAAACTGAAGAAGATGCCTAATAAAAAAAGCAGTCACAATTGTGACTGCTTTTTTTATTCCCCTAAACCAACACGTTGGAATAAAGTATCGACATGTTTCATATGCCAGTTATAATCAAAGGCTTCATCTAACTCTGCTTCAGATAAAACATCAGTGATACGTGAATCCGCATCTAAAAGCGGACGGAATTGGACTTGGTCATCCCATGCTTGAGCTGTCTTAGGTTGAACTAAGTCATAAGCCTCTTCACGTGTCATACCTTTATCAATTAATTTTAATAGTACGCGTTGGCTATAAATTAAGCCATACGTCGCATCCATATTACGTTTCATATTTTCTGGGAAAACAGTTAAGTTTTCAACTAGTCCACCGAAACGATTTAACATGTAATCTAATAAAATAGTTGTATCAGGAATGATAATTCTTTCAGCAGAAGAGTGAGAAATATCACGTTCGTGCCACAGTACCATATTATCCATAGCAGTTAAAACATGACCACGAATCACACGAGCTAACCCTGTCATATTTTCTGAACCGATTGGATTACGTTTGTGAGGCATTGCTGATGACCCTTTTTGACCTTTAGCAAAGAACTCCTCTACTTCACGTGTTTCTGATTTTTGTAAGCCACGGATTTCGGTAGCAAATTTTTCAATACTTGTCGCGATAATCGCCATTGAAGACACATATTCAGCGTGTAGGTCACGTGGTAAAACTTGGGTTGAGATATCTTGCGCGCGCAATCCTAACTTGTCACAAACATAAGCTTCTACAGTCGGTGGTGTATTAGCAAATGTCCCTACTGCCCCACTAATTTTACCAGCCTCAACACCTTTAGCTGCATGTTCAAAACGTTCAATATTACGAGTCATTTCTGCGTACCAAAGAGCTAATTTCAAACCAAACGTTGTTGGTTCAGCGTGAACACCATGAGTACGACCCATCATGACTGTTTTTTTATGTGCTTTAGCTTTTTCACCAATAATATCAGTGAATTTACGTAAGTCAGCACGTAAAATATCGTTTGCTTGTTTTAATAGGTAACCATAAGCTGTATCCACGACGTCTGTACTTGTTAAACCATAGTGAATCCATTTACTTTCATTTCCTAATGATTCAGAAACCGTTCTAGTAAAAGCCACGACATCATGACGTGTTTCTTTTTCAATTTCTAAAATACGCTCAACATCAAAACTAGCATCTTTGCGAATTTTCTCCACGTCTTCTTTAGGAATCTCACCCATCTCAGCCCAAGCTTCACTTGCTAAGATTTCAACTTCAAGCCAAGCGTCATATTTATTTTCTTCTGTCCAAATTTTACCCATTTCTGGTCGTGTATAACGTTCAATCATTTTTTTATTCTCCTTAGGCTGGGAAAATATCTTCCCAAATATTTGTCTGTTCAATTTCCTTTAGGCTTTCAGTTACATCTTCCGTCACAACCGTTAAGTGCCCTACTATCTCTTCAGGCTTATGACTCATCACGCCATCAAAGTGATAGAACCAATTTTCATGAAACGGAATCATACTAATACTATCAACTAACTGTTTTTGTTGAATCGGCAAAGTAATCCCACTAGACAATAACTTTTGTGCTGGGATTGGCCAGAAAAACAGGCCTCTTAAATGCGCTTCGTATTGTGATAGCACACCTAAATTTAAACTATAATCGCCTGAATCATGCGGTCCATGGTTCAAAGAATTAACATAGATAACACCAAATTCAGTAATAAACATTTCTACTGTTAAGACTCCTTGAACTTTAAAACTCAAGGCCATCTCTTCAGCAATCCGATTAACTTCCGCTGCTACTTCATCATGAATTCTCGCAGGAACAATCCCACGATGGAAGCGTCCCGTTGGGTCTGGCGAAATTTCAACAATCGGCATAACTTGGTAATTCCCTGTACTGTTTCCCACCACTGAAACTGCTATGGCGCGTTTATAGTCAACTTGTGATTCTAACAAACAAGGGCCACTCGCCAACAACTCTAAACTGTTACGAATATCCATTAAACTGTTAATAAAGAACGACTGTTTTTTGCCATCTTGTTGTTCTACCGGTTTCAGCACTGCTGGCAACCCAATCGATTCAATCGCTAAATCTAGATCTGCACTTTCGCCAATCACTTCATACGGCGTAATATTAATATTACTTTCTTCAAAATACTTTTTAGCTAACAAACGATTTTGAGCCAGTTCTAACAATTCAATATTTTGTGGAATTGCTATGTGATTCTTAAGTGATTTCACCGCCTCAATATTAATACTATTACAGGCAAATGTTAGAACATCACTTTTTTCTGCTAGGCTAATTAGACCTGATTCATCTGTTGTGGCAGCCAATACATGCACATCTGCAATATCTGCTGCAGCACACTGTTTATTCGGATCAAGAATGCTCACACGAAAGCCCATATTTTTCGCAGCCATCGCTAACATTCTCCCCTGATAACCTCCACCAACAATTCCTACTGTATGGCCTGGTATAAACAAATTCGCCATCTTTTTCCCCACTCTCTTATCTACAAGATACTCTCATAATTCTTTACTTGTCTAGTTTAACAATCTAGACCTTTGGTGTCAAAGCTAGATACCTATTTGTTCTCATAATTTATCGTAAAAAAATAACCCACTAAGAATCTAGCGAGTTATTTATCAAATCGTTGTAAATTATATGTTTCGATCACATTAATTATTTTACCTTCATAGTTTGGATCAGTCGCATATCCAGCAACTTGTAATTCATGGGCTGCCTCTCGATAATTTGCTGCACCAAGTACACCTTGGTATAAATCTCGATTCCAGCTAACGCCTTGTTTAAATAAATCAACATGGTCATCCATCGACTCTTCCCAACTCTTATACGATCTAAATGAGGCTGGAATTTCAATCCATTCACCATTTTCAAATTCTGATGTATAGAGTGTGACTTGAGGTTCATTACCAAAGGCTTTAATACCAAACAAGTTATTGTACCCTTGGCTTAATCCGCTAGTTCCCCAATCCGATTCCAGAATTGCCTGCCCAATTGAAATTGAGGCTAACAAGCCATCTTCACGTTGAATTTTTTGAGAATGAGGAGCCACTCTTTGAATAAAAACGTCCGACTGACTCGTACTATTTCCAAAAAATGGTACGTTAGGCTGAGTTAAGATACTCATCGCTAAATAAAAAGTTAAGCCAATCGCTAACAAGCTCATCAACCACAGCTTGACCCGTTTTAGAAAAGGTTTCCGACGCCGATATTTTTTTCGCTTCGCCATAGGATCACCTCCATTAATGACTGTTATTCATTATCTTCTAATGTTTCAGTCGGATCGTTATCATCCGCATTTTGTTTTTCTGCCTCTTCTTTATCTGTTTTGGCTTTATCCGACTCTTCTTCATTCACTGCTGTTTTTTCGGAACCTTCTTTATCGGACTTATCTTCAGCAGTTTTATCTTCATCTGCTTCTTTTTTATCTTCTTTATCTGAATCTTTTTTATCATCTTTTACAGGAACATTATCATGATTGCCGTTTAAGATATCTAAATATTCTTCTAGCACTAACTTGTTCTTCGTCATAAACTCTGCGCTTTTCACACCAACATAGCGTAAGTGCCATGGTTCATAGTTAATGTTAGTAATATTCGCTTTTGACTCTGGATAACGAATCACAAAGCCAAATTTAGCTGCATGTTCATCAATCCATTTACCTGCCGGCGTATTATAAAAAGCTGCTTCTAACCCTGTACTATTAACGGCCCAATTGTCATCAACAACGTCCATCGCTAAGCCTGTGTGATGTTCACTCGTTCCCGGAACTGTGATATAGTCTTCAGTCGATTTTTTCGCTTCCTCTTCACTCATTCCCATATTCAAACGCTCTTGCACACCATTATTATAAACTTCTTCTTGAGCAGCTACTGAACGGTAGCTTGAAATAACTACTAAATTAATGCCCTCTTCTTTTGCAGCTGCCTCCATCTTATAATATTGTTCCGCAACACGAGCATCAATTTCATAACCATTTGGCATAACAACTAAATTATCAGCTTCTTTTTCAATTGGGTGCTTTGCATTCACTAAAGCCAATTCCCAATCGCTACTTTTTACATCTGGCAAGTCAGGGTACTTACTTGATTCTTCTTTCCCCTTAGATTGTTCTTTCGCTTCTTTTTCTTTCAAAGCTTCTTCTTGTTTCGCTAAAGCTTCTTTTCCTAACCCATGTGACTTAGCTGGGAAGAAGATAAAAGCGCCTGTCATAAAGCAGACCATTAAAATCGAGGTAACCCCGATTAGTTGTTCTTTATTTTTTTTAATTTTTTTTACCATAATCACAATCCATCCTTTATCACTGCAAGGGCACACATTTGCCACTGTCAAATAAGTTCATAGTCCATTCTACCTTGATTCGCTTAAAAAATCAGCACAAGTGAATGATTGTAACTAAATTGTATTATTGACATTTAATTGCAATTAAAAAAGCCCGTGGGCTTTTTTAGTGGTTGCCTTGTTGTTCTTCATGAAAATCCATTTTGATATTCAAGAAACGGTCGAACTCATTTAATAATAAATATAAACGTGCGCGCATTTCAAACTCTTCTCTTGTAGCTGGCAAATCTGCTTCACGGTAGTCATTTAAGACGCGTCCTAAGTGGTTTTGTAATTCAGCCGTGTCATTATCTTCCGATAAAGCTGTGGCTGTTTCTAAAAACAATTCTTGAATTTCTGAAACATCAACTTTTACTTCTGATTCAGACACTTCTTTTACTAAACGATTCATTTTTTCTAAAATATTCACTTGTAAACGACGCATCGAAAAATAATCTGCAAAGTAAATATCATCTTCTAGCAATTTATTATCATTGTGTTGATGCGCTTTAGTTTCTGATTGATCGATTGTTTCAATCAAACTCGATAAATAACGATCACATGAATTAGTCGCTTGTGGGTGACCTAGATAAAAACTTAATCCCGTCAGTAATTGACGAATTTTTTCATCAATGACTTTTTGCCCTTCTTCTAATTCTTTTGTGCTGTCAGGCATTAATAATAGATTAGCCACCCAAGCAACTCCTACACCAATAAATAATAAATAAAAGGCATTACCTACAAGCCCCCATGTCATCTCTTGAGCAATCAAAAAGTGCGTCACTAATACTGAACTAGGTGCGATTCCTTCAGACATATTCCCTCGAACCGCCAAAGGAATGAAAAACAGCAGAAAGAAACCAAAAGCAATCGCATTATAGCCAATCAAATTAAAGCAGACAAAGGCGACAATTGTTGCCACAACCATTGAGGTAATCCTAAAGATTCCTGTTTCTAAAGACGACCTGCGGGTATTCGTGACACTTAACAAAGCAATGATTCCAGCCGCAGTTGGACTAGCTAAGTGAAAAAAATTCGCTAACATAATCGCTATAGCAGCACAAACTGCTGTCTTGATTGTTCTCATCCCAATCTTAATTTGCATCGAACCACCCTTTCTTAATTATAAGAATAACACAATAGTGTGATTTATTTGAACCTTTCTTGAAAACAGTTTTTAAGAAAATATGCTATGATAGATGTAACGAAACAAGGAGGTCTCCCATGACTAAAAAACCATTATTATACATGAGTCTAGCTGCCATTCTTTTCCTTTTAGTTGGATGTGGTATTACTCAAGAATTAGACCAAGCAAAGACTGAACTTAATTCCGCCAAAGATACCATGGCTAATCAAAAAAATACTTATAAGCAATTAGAAGATTCTGTGGCAACTTTCGCTCAAGACTTGCGTGCCGATTTAGCTAACAGTAAAAACAAAGCATTTTCTGAAACAGACAAACAACTTAACCTTGAGAAATTAGCTCATCGCCAAGAACTGCTAAAAGAATTGGAAGATCAAAACAAAACACTGATGCAACAAAAGAAACAACTCATTGCTATCAACAAGAAGAACGGTGTCGATGTTGATTACGATAGTTTAAAACAGATTACAAATAGTTTAGCAATTTTAAAAAGTAACTTTGAAGCGGTAGAAAGCTTTGCCACAGTTAACTTTGAGCAAGAAGAAGACTTTTATAATGACTTACCTAAAGACCCTGAAGCTGAGTTAACAATGATCGAACGCGGTTATGGATCAATGGCATTGATTGCTGAGGAAGCACAAGCTAATATTGATTATACGACTAAGCTGATTAAAGAGTTTTTAAAAGCCGCTCCCGAAAATCCGGTAAGAGAAAATGGAAAGTAGTCATCCACGATTAGGTTACCGCACCTTAAAAACTGGGTTAGCTGTTTTCCTCTGTATTTTATTTTTTCATTTATTTGATCGTGGCACACCTATGATTGCTTGTTTATCTGCTGTCTTCGCCATGAGATCAGACACAAACGAAACCCTATCTTTTGGTTCTTATCGTATCTTAGGTAATTTACTCGGTGGCGCATTTGCCCTAGTTTATTACTTTATTGCTCACAACTACCAAGACCAATTTTATTTAGAATTGATTCTTGTGCCCCTACTCGTCATTGTTTTAATTGTCGCCGCAGATGCGATTGGTTTAAACGCAGGCATTGTCGGTGCTACCTCAACTTTGTTAGTCATCGTCTTAACTGTCCCTGCGAACCAAACTTTTTTCTTCGCCTTAAACAGAATATTGGATACGATTATCGGAACGGTTATTGCACTGGGGGTTAACCACTTTATCAAACCCCAAAAAATTCAAGCCGTTGATCCTGTCGTAGAACTAGAACAAACGATAGTTGCCCAACAAGTTGAAATTGACAAGTTGAAACAACAACTAGCAGACAAAGAAAAAGCTTAGGCATTGAGCCTAAGCTTTTTTATTATTCATTTGATTTTAGCGCTTCAATCATATCGACTTTTTTTAATTTACGATGCATAAAGAACATCACGACTAATGAAAAGAAGACTGTTAAGATTGCTGCGTAAACATAGCTGACACCATGGATTGTCGGCGAGAACATCAACATATCCACTTCGGCCGTTGCCAAGACAAAGCCATGTAAAAACTTACCAATAAAGCAACCGACAATAATCCCTAAAACTGTCAGAATATTATTCTCACGATAGACATACATTGTCACTTCACGATTATAAAAACCTAGAACCTTGATAGTAGATAGCTCTCTAATTCGTTCAGAGATATTAATATTAGTTAGATTATAGAGCACGATGAAGGCTAATAATGCAGCCGAAATAATCAAGACCCAGACCACCACATTCAGACTTGAAATCGTGTCATCCATAGCACGACTAGTTTCACTTAAGAAGGTCACATTGATGACTTTATCCGTTGCCATTAACTCTTCTGAAATCCTTTCTTCTTCCTCTTCACTTGGCTTATCTTTTAACAGTAACAGTTGGGAATTAGGTGTTGGTTTTTCACCAAAGACTTCTTCATAATAGGTCGGTGTAACATAGGCAAAATGCATGGCATAATTTTCCACAACGGCTGCGATTTTAGCTGTTTTAATGACACCATTGTTATCTTTAAGTGGCAAATCATCCCCCACTTTCAAATCAAATAGCTTGGCTAACTTTTCATTAATCACTGCACCATCATCTGTTAACTGATACTTTTTACCTGATTGACGGTCATTAAAGAGGATGAAGTCAGACAATCCTTCTAACTGTTCTGGCGTATTTAATGTCACTGCTTGCGGGGCTTTTCCTTTGACCGAAACGTCAAAGTTACTTTGAGCCACACTTAAGGTTTTGCTAGCTTTAGGTAGCTTATCCAAGGCTGCTTGATAATCTTCATCAGCTGATTGGTCTGCTTCTGAATCAAAAGCGACCACCCCTTGATAATGCCAAATCTTATTGAATTGTAAATCTACGACATCAGAGATGGAATCTTTAATCCCAAATCCAGTTATCATTAACGCCATACAACCAGCAATTCCAAAGACTGTCATAAACATCCGTTGTTTATAGCGGAATAAATTACGAGCAGTCACTTTCTGATTAAAGTTCAGACCTTTCCAAATAAATGGTAAGCGTTCTAACCAAATCCGTTTACCCGCCTTCGGTGCTTTGGGTCGCATTAACGTAGCTGGTGAACTAAATAAGTCATAACGTAACACGACTAAAGCTGATAATACCGTGCATAATAGAGCGACAATCACCGATTGCAGCGTATAGCTCCAGTAGTAACTCACTTCAGCAGATGGCGTGTTGTACAAATTGCCATAAGCATCAATAATAATTTTAGGGAACACATGATAACCAATCAGCAAACCTAAACCACTACCTATCAAGCTGGCTAAGATTGCGTAAATAATATACTTTAATGAAATATCGAAGTTGGAATAACCTAAGGCTTTTAACGTCCCAATTTCACCACGTTTTTCATCTACCATCCGTGTCATCGTAGTCAAACAGACTAATGCTGCTATTAAAAAGAAGAACACGGGAAAGACTGTCGCAATGGATGATAAGCGCTTGGCATTTTCTTGGTATTCGGTATAACCTGGACTATCATCTCTTGTTAAATAATAGTAAACATCTGAATCAGCTAATTTAGCTAATCCCTTTTCTTGATCAATTAACGACTTCTCCGCTTGCTCTAAATCAGCCTTTTGTTTGTTAAATGTTGATTCTGAATCTAAAAATTCTTTTTCAGCCGTTGTGCTATCTAATCCCGGCACTTGCTTCAGTTGTTCTAACTGATTTTTAGCTTGTTGAATTTGAATTTCAGCTAATTCTATTTGCTGTTTAGATGGCGCTAACTCCGTCTGTCCTTTTTCCAACTGACTACGGACTTCTGCTAAACGACGGTCTTCACGGTTAGCCAATACCGCTTTTAATTGTTTCTCAGATTTTTCTTGCGCTTCCTTGTAGTCATCACTATAAGCTTTTAAATCTTTAGTATTTTTATAAGTAAGGTAAATATCAGAATAGATATCTTCCGTAAAACACTCTTTTCCAATTAAAGCAAAGTAATCAACTGAGCCTTTTCCTACGGCAGAGGTCCCACGGCCCATTTTTTCAATGAACATGGGAGAATTAACAAACCCCACTACCTCAAAACTCATTTCAGATAATCCCTCACCATCTTCTGACGGAATGTCGACTTTATCTCCAATTTGATAATCTTCTAAATCTTTAGCTAACTGGTCTAAGACAATTTCATTTTTACTTTGGGGCAAACGTCCCTCATTCACAACAGGACGATTTAAACGATCCTTCTTATCATATGACATAAAACGAATCACACGATTAACATCAGCTAGACTGATATCCTTTGAATAGACCGCTTCAACTTGATCGACTGCTTCTAATCCCTTAACTTCTGCCAAGTCATCTTTGGTTAACCCTAGCGGTGACATAATACGTTGGTCCATTAACTGCTGCTCAACATAATAATTTTCAGCTGTTTTTAACATGTTAGGTCCTGTTGCTTTAATTCCTGCATAGAAAGACACCCCTAACAAAATGATTCCTAGAATCGAAAAGAAACGAGCCTTAGATTGTTTTAGTTCTCTAAGGATTGACTTATAAAGAGCTCTCTTTTTCATCTTCTCACTCCTTACCACTCAATATCAGCCACATCTTGGGGCTGTTCATTTAATTTAATATCACGAACTTCGGCATCATTAATTTTAATCACGCGATCTGCCATTTCGGCAATCGCTGAGTTATGAGTAATCACAATCACAGTTGTACCAGTGTCACGACAACTATCTTGGAGTAATTTTAAAATTTGTTTCCCCGTTTCATAATCTAAGGCACCTGTCGGTTCGTCACATAATAACAATTTGGGATTTTTTGCTAGCGCACGGGCAATTGCCACACGCTGTTGTTCTCCTCCAGATAATTGAGCTGGAAAGTTCCCTGCACGATGACTTAATCCCACTTGCTCGATGACTTGATCTACATCTAAAGCATTTGGTGCAATTTGAGAAGCCAGTTCGATATTTTCTTTGGCTGTTAAGTTAGGCACTAAATTATAAAATTGGAAGACAAAGCCCACATCTAAACGACGATAAGTTGTCAGTCGCTTTTCACTGTATTTAGCTATATCCGAACCATCAACTAATAGCTCTCCTTCATCGGCTTTGTCCATGCCCCCAAGAATATTTAAAACTGTTGATTTCCCAGCACCACTTGGCCCCAATATTACAACAAACTCCCCTTTTTCGATTTCGAATGAAATTTTATTGTTGGCAACAATTGTCGTATCACCCATTTTATAAAACTTGCTAATATCTGTTAATTTAACGTAAGACATGCCATCCACTCCCTATTTAGATTCACTTTTATCATATCATATTTCCTTAAATAACAGACTGATTAGGACACACTTCTTTTCTTTGAGTTATCTGTTAGAATTTCGTATAATATAGAAACAGAAAAGAGGGATTTAATGTCACAGAAACAATCACATGATCAGAACAATAAGAATCATCAAAATCAAACCCATAAAAACAACAGTACTAATCAAAATAAAAAACAACCACAGTCCTTTAAACGTGAAAACAAGAACACTCACAATAAGAACCATCAGCAACAAAACAGCTCTAATAAAAGTTCTTATAAAGAAAAGTTCAATAAATACAAAGCGGATCCAAATAAGAAGCCACAAAGCTCTTACAATAAACCAAATAAGAAGAAAAAACGTTTCACTCGCAAACAAACCCAACAAATGGGTGCTGCCGCAGTGGTCGTATTAGGAATGGCTGGTTCGGCTATCTACAATAAAGTGATGCCGGGATCATTTAACAAATCACCAAACCAACATCAACAACAAAACAATCACTCTAATAAACGCCCAAACAATAATAATGGCGACTATATCAAACGTGATTACAATAAGGAACAACCACCCTTTAACCATGACAACGATGGCACAATCATGGGTAACAACCCTGGTGAAACAGATAATGGGAAAGCCACTTTCACAACAGATGAATTAGCTTTCACTAAGACTGGTTGGATTAAATATGGAGCACTAGATCGCCAAGGCCGTCCAACAACAGCTGAAGCTGTCATTAATAAAGACTTAGTCGATCAGAAAAAAGGCTCATCAGCCAATCGAGATATTCGTCCTCCAGGATTTAAAACTGGGAATGAACCTTATGGACATTCTCGTGGTCACTTAATTGGGAAACAATTTGGTGGTGACGGAAATGATAAACGCAACTTAGTCACAATGATTCAAGAACCTGTAAATAGTCCTTTAATGACTGACTATGAAAACTACGTCCGTTGGGCTGTCAGCTACAAACGTGAAACAGTGCGGATGCGTGTCACACCCGTTTACGAAGGAAATAATCCCGTGCCAACTGATATTCAAATCGAAGCTCAAAGTATGGGCCGCGATAATTCCATCAACTTTAACGTTACGATTCCAAATATAAAATAGGAGAATTACTATGAGCTTACCTTTCATTACAATTAAAGAAGTTTTACCGGATGAATCTATCCACACTTTTTTAAACTTTATTTCAAATACAGATTTACTTGAGGACTTTGATTTCTTCCTATTTGACCAAGAGATGGTGAACCGCCGCTTTAAAACAAGCGTCAAAAACTTAGCGTCAGAGATGACGGTTCAAGAAGAAGATTTCCCTGAAGACACTCACGTGGTCGCAATGACCATCGATGGTGATTTTATCTTAGCTAGCAACCACTACGTTTACGTTGTAACTAAAAACTTAATCGCTGAAGATATCGAAGTCTATGACTTAACACCAATTGATTTCTTTGTCGCTTTCGAAGCCAACATGTTAGCTTCAACTATTTTACCCAATGAATAAAGCAAAAAAGCAATGCCATCTGGCATTGCTTTTTTATTAAGCTTCGTAACGACATTCACCATTTAAGTAAGTCGCTTCTAAATCTAACTCTTTATTTAACACGATAAAATCAGCTTCACGTCCTGGCGCAATCGAACCACATTTATCATCAATTTTACAACTGATTGCAGGAATTAAACTTGTCATGCGAACAGCTTGTTCTACATTAGCTAAGTCCCAATCAACGACATTTTTCAAGGCCTCTTTTAATTTCAAGATACTACCTGCTAAGTTACCACTTTCTAAGCGAGCTGTTCCTTCAGCTACAACAACTGGGAATTCCCCTAACATATAGTTGCCATCTGGCATTCCACCTGCCATCATACAGTCTGTAATTAAGGCAATGTGGTCATGTCCTTTCGCTTTAATCAATACATCCATCGCTTTACGGTGAACATGGTGACCATCACAAATCAACTCAGCATAAACATTATTTAAACTCATTGTCGCACCAACCATTCCTGGTTCACGGTGGTGTAAGCCGCGCATCCCATTGAAGGCATGAACAAAAACACTTGCGCCTGCTTCTACCGCTTTTTGCGCTTCATCTAAGGTTGCATCACTATGTCCTAACGCCACGACGATTCCCTGTTTTGTAAGTTCTTCAACAAATTCTGGTACGCCATCACGTTCTGGCGCTAAAGCAATTTTCTTAATCAAGCCGCCTGAAGCTGCTTGCCATTCATTAAAGATTTCCATACTTGGATCTGAGAAATAACTTGGGTTTTGCGCCCCTTTATATTTTTCAGTAAAGAATGGTCCTTCAAAATAAATCCCTTGAATTTTAGCACCCGGTTCGGTACCAGCAACTTCACCAATTGTTTTCGCCACATCCGTTAATAACTCACGTGATGATGTTAAGGTAGTTGGTAAAAATGATGTCACACCACAAGATAATAATGCATCAGAAATAATTTTTAGACCTTCTGCATCAGCATCCATAATATCGTGGTTTAAATAACCATGGATATGAGTATCAACTAATCCTGGCGCAATCCATTTGCCAGTGTAATCAATGATTTCAACATCCATTGACACTGTTGATAAAAATTCACCAAAATGTTGACCATCAATAGCCATATAACCCGGTCCGACAACACCGCTTTTTAAAAAGAATTTATCTGCTTTAATATATTTCGTCATAATAATAGCCTTCTTTCTCTTTTTCTTACCTTTAAAATTACTCCTAAAACGAGCTAAAGTCAAGATTGGTCTTGACCAATTTTTCTAGCCCCAAACAATTTTAGCTGTTGAGGATTGATCTTCTCCGCGGAATATTTTGTGATAACTTACCACGTCATCTGCTTGAACAAGAGCGGTTTGAGCCAAGGCTTTATCTCCGTAATAAATTTCTTTGTCAAAATTCATAGTGACTTGTTTCGCTTGGTGTTGTGTTAAAAAGTCATAATCTAATCCGTCAATCATCCATTCTAGGTATTTTGTATTATTTACATGCTGATTGCTATCTATATCTGTATAACGAACACTATATTCTCGTGATTCATTAAATTCTGGAAATTCAATTTTTTCAGCGCGTTTAATTTTTAATGATTTTTCACATTCAAAAGGTGTAATCACCTCGTCCGGTACAGCAGTTAATTTACGACTTTCTAAATTCATCATGATAAAGGTTGTTTGTAAGTGAAGGTATTCTTCTCCCGATTCAGAATGAATCCAAAAATCACGGTAACAAAAATACTTATTATACGTTGCTGCTTGTGTGCTGACATTTACAACTTCACCGACTCTAGGCAGTGCCTTAATTTCTAATTCATGTTGAGTAATCACCCAACCCAGACCCATCTCAGACAAATAATCTACTCCCCGATTCAAACTATCACTTTGGGCCTCTGATGTTTTCAATAGCACATTTAAAACCATCGGCAGTGTTAGTCTACCAGTAACATCACATTCATAGTAAGGTATTTCATGTTTTTCAGTAAAACGTTTCGCCATTTTGCGTCATCCTTCCCAAACTCTACTTATAATTTTATGCCACAATGGAAATAGTCACAAGCAAAACCTACTGTATCTATTATATTTTACTATCTCGCGCCCTCTGTTATACTGTATCTCAATCGTAATTTCTGTTAAAATAGATTAAGAACGAAAGCGAGGTAACCATTGATGACACCAAATAAAGAAGATTACCTAAAACTAATTTTTGAATTAGGTGGCTACGAAAAAAAAATCAGTAACAAGTCAATCGTTGCGGGTTTAAATGTTTCCGCTGCCTCAGTAAGTGAAATGATTTCAAAATTAGAAAAAGATAATTATGTCAAACACTCTCCTTATCAAGGAGTTCAATTAACAGATAACGGTTTAAAACAAGCCAGTGCCTTAGTTAGAAAACATCGTTTATGGGAGGTTTTCTTAGTCGAACATCTCAATTATTCTTGGAATGATGTTCACATCGAAGCCGAAGTGCTAGAACATGTCACGTCTTCTGAATTGGCCGAACGTCTGGAACTATTCCTAGAATCACCAACTGTTTGCCCACATGGCGGCATTATCCCAAGCAAGGACCAAGTGATTCAAGAAATTAAACACCCTGCCTTAAGCGAGGTTGCGGCTGGACAAACCGTTCGAATTGAACGAGTTATCGATGAAACTGAATTGTTAGATTATCTCGTTTCAATCAATTTAAATATTAATGACGTTGTGACCATTACCGAAATTGGCGCTTACGAAGGTTCATTAACCTTAACAAAAGCTGATGGGACACACTCACAACTCAGTCCTAAAGCAGCCCTGAATATGTTTGTCAGTGTTGTTAAGTAAAACTCAACTAAAATCAGTTGAGTTTTTTTCTATATCTTAGTTTTAATTTCTTGCTCATTTGAGTAGAAAGCACTAGACTAGAGATAATGATTTTATTGATTATATAAGCAAGGAGCATTTACTATGACAGATGAACAAACTGCCCTATTTACTATTTTTGGAGCAACAGGTGATTTAGCTCAACGAAAATTATATCCCTCATTATTCAGATTATTTAGAAAAGGTTTCTTAAATGATTCCTTCGCTGTCATTGGAACTGCTCGCCGTGATTGGTCTAATGATGTGTACCGTAACGCTGTTTCTGAAAGCATTCAGTCATTTCAACCAACTAGTACGGAGTTAGCTGAATTTATAAGCCATTTCTATTACCAAGCCCATGACGTTAATAATAGTGAAGACTATAGTCTTCTGCAGACATTAGCAGATACGTTAGATAACAAGTATAACTTAAAAAGCAATCGGATTTTTTACTTAGCAATGGCACCTCATTTCTTCGGAACTATTACGCAACAACTTAAAGAACAAGGCATCACTACAAAAGATGGTTTCAATCGATTAATTATTGAAAAACCTTTTGGTAGTGATTATCAAACTGCGCTTTCCTTAAACAATGAAATTAACGCTGCTTTTGAAGAAGACCAAATTTTCCGTATTGACCATTACTTAGGAAAAGAAATGATTCAAAATATTTCTGCCATTCGCTTTGGCAATCCTTTGTTTACTTCAATTTGGAATAATACCTACATCGATAATGTTCAGGTGACTTTAGCTGAAGAACTTGGTGTTGAAGATCGTGGCGGTTACTACGATACTAGCGGTGCCTTAAAAGATATGATTCAAAACCATACCTTACAAGTTGTTTCTCTACTAGCAATGGAACCACCAAAAACATTTACAGAACGTGATATTCGTTCAGCTAAAATTGCTGCTTTAAATGATATCAAACTCTATTCCGCAGAAGAAGTCGCTGAAAATTTTGTCCGTGGCCAATATGATGCCAATCCAAATACTGGTCAGCTTGCCTATCGTCAAGAACCAAACGTGGCACCTGAATCACAAACGGAAACCTATGTTGCTGGTAAGTTAACGATTGAAAATCAACGTTGGCAAGGTGTGCCTTTCTTTATTCGCTCAGGTAAACGTTTGAGTAAAAAGGAAACAATTATTCACATCGTTTTTAAATCAGATTTAAACCCCTTCGCAACAAAAGAAGCTGCTGGGTTATTACCAAATAACATTCTAACGATTTATATCCAACCGACAGAAGGTTTTTCATTAACCTTGAACGGAAAAGAAATTGGCGATAACTTCAAAATTGAGCCACTTAAATTAGCATTTGAACATTCATCAGAAGCACTTGATAATAGTCCAGAAGCTTATGAGAAGCTATTATTAGACTGTTTAAAAGGTGATGGGACAAACTTTACCCACTGGGATGAAGTCGCTCAATCATGGCGTATTGTCGATGTTATTCGACAAACTTGGGACAAACAAACTCCTGATTTCCCTAATTACATTAGCGGTTCAAATGGTCCAAAATGTGCTGATGATTTATTAGCAAAAGATCACGCTATTTGGATTTAAATAATAAAAAAAAGACTGGAAGAAATCTTCCAGTCTTTTTTGTTAGTCTTCAAATCCTTCCGCTGCTGCTTCAGGGTAATTTTCTTTAACAATATCAGCACAACGTTCGCAAAGTGTTGGTAAGTTTTCAATTGTTCCTACCTCTACTTTAACAGCACGACAACGTTTGCAGACTTCACCCTCAGCTTTTTCAACTAAGATTGATACTCCATCAAAGCTCATCGCATTTGCCGGAGCAGTCGCTGTATTATCAGCAACTACCACTTCAGACACAATTAATAATTGGGCTAAGTTGGCATTTAAAGCTGTAATTAAAGCTGCTGTTGGTTCACTTGGGAAAAGCGTGATTTTCGCTTCAAATGATTTACCAATTAACTTCTCATTACGAGCTTCTTCTAAAGCTTTCAAGACATTATCACGCAAGTCCATAAAGCTTGCCCACTCGCTCGTTAATGTTTCTTGATTTGGATAAGTTTGCGCGACTGGCATTTCTGCTAATTGCACGTACTCTTCCTCTTCTTTTAAGTGACTCCAAATTTCTTCAGATGTGTGAACTAAAATTGGTGTCATTAATTTCGTCATAACAACTAATGTTTCGTAGAACACTGTTTGCATGCAACGACGTTCATAATTATCTTCCGCTTCAATGTAAACCACATCTTTAGCAAAGTCTAAGTAAAACGCTGAAAGATCATTAGTACAGAAGTTAACAATCGCTTTATAAACCGTTGGGAATGAATACTTATCATAACCAGCTTCACGAACGGTTTTGATTAAATCATTTAATTTAACCATTAAATATTTATCAACTGAACGTAAATCATTGTAAGCAACAGCCATTGTTTTCGGATCAAAATCTGAACTATTCGCCATTAAGAAGCGCATTGTGTTTCTGATCTTACGATACATTTCAGATACTTGGTTTAAGTTATCCATATCCACCTTAACGTCTGATTCAGCATCCACACTAGCAACCCATAAACGAATGATATCAGCACCCATTTGTTTAGTTACTTTATTCGGTTCAATCGTATTACCTAATGATTTACTTTGTTTGCGACCTTTTTGGTCCATAATAAAGCCTTGAGATAAGACTTGTTTATATGGAGCTACTCCGTTAATCGCTACACTTGTCGTGATACTTGAGTTAAACCAACCACGGTATTGGTCAGATCCTTCAAGGACTAAATCAGCAGGGAATGTTAAATCCTCACGTTGTTGCAATACGGCTTGATGAGATGAACCAGAATCAAACCACACATCCATGATGTCAGTTTCTTTAGTGAATGTGCCATTTGGACTACCTGGATGAGTAAATCCTACAGGTAATAAATCTTTCACGTCACGGTTATACCAAGCGTTAATCCCTTCTTCAGCGAAGATTTGAGCCACATGTTCAACTGTTTCAGATGTTAAAATTGGTTCCTCATTTTCAGCATAAAAAATTGGTAATGGAACACCCCATGCACGTTGGCGAGAAATAACCCAATCACCACGGTCACGAACCATGTTATAAAGACGAGTTTCTCCCCAAGGAATCACCCAATCTACTTTTTTAACTTCTTCTAAAATGTTATCTCTAAATTTATCGATTGAGGCAAACCATTGCGGTGTCGCACGATAAATAACTGGTTTTTTAGTTCTCCAGTCATGAGGATAGCTATGTGTAAAGAATTCAAGTTTTAGTAAAGCACCTTTTTCTTCAAGCAACTCAGTTACCATCGGATTAGCTTTATCATAGAAAATACCTTCAAATCCAGGCGCTTCATCTGTGTAACAACCTCGACCATCAACAGGCGATAAAATATCTAAGTTGTATTTTTTACCAACTTGATAATCGTCATCACCATGACCAGGTGCTGTATGAACTAAACCAGTACCGGCTTCAAGAGTCACGTGTTCTCCCACCATAACTAATGACTCACGATCATAGAATGGGTGTTGCGCTGTCATTAATTCCATGTCAGCACCTTTAATTTCTGACAAGACTTTAACATCTTCCCAACCAATTTGCTCTGCAACTGAATTTAATAACTCTTTAGCAATCACAAATTTGCGTTCATCAGCTTCGATGACGTTATAAATATAATCAGCATTAACTGAGATACCCAAGTTAGCTGGTAACGTCCAAGGAGTCGTTGTCCAAATAACAAAAGCTGTATCATTATCTAATAGCCCTTTACCATCTTTCACATTGAATGCCACAAAGATTGAAGCAGACTTAACGTCTTGGTATTCAATCTCAGCTTCAGCTAATGAAGATTCGCTAGACGGTGACCAATAAACTGGTTTTTGGCCTTTATATAAGTAACCATTTTCAGCCATTTTACCAAACAAACGGATTTGTTCAGCCACATACTCTTTTTGTAACGTAATATACGGGTTTTCCCAATCGGCAGAAATACCTAAGCGTTTAAAGTCTTCACGTTGTGTATTCACTTGTTCCATCGCGTATTCTTCACATAAACTTAAGTAATCAGCTTGTAACATTTCTTTACGCTTGATGCCTTTTTTAGTTAAGGCTTGTTCAATCGGCAAACCATGTGTATCCCAACCAGGTACAAATGGCGAACGGAAACCAGACATTGATTTCGAACGAACAATAATATCTTTACTAATTTTATTTAAGGCATGTCCTAAATGAATATTACCGTTGGCATAGGGAGGACCATCATGTAAAACAAATGATGGTTTGCCTTCATTTAATTTTTGGCGTTGGGCATATAAATCTTTTTCAGCCCATTCTTTTTGCCATTCAACTTCACGTGTTGGTAAGTTACCACGCATCGGGAATTCTGTTTGACCTAATTGTAAGGTTTCTTTAATTTTCATTCGATACACTCCTATTTAATCTTAATTGTCTAAGTCGGTTATAAAACAAAAAACACTCCGCCCCTATAAAGGGACGAAGTGTGAATTCGTGTTACCACCCAGATTTAGAAGCAGCAAGCTACTTCCCTCTAGCACTCGTAACGAGAGTGAGGCGGTCCACCTTACTAAACGTTCAGGCAGTCAATCAAGTAAAGGATCTAAAATTTAGTTAGGGTCTGTCAATCTCTCACTGTCATTGACTCGCTGGATGAATAACTAAATGATTTTCTGTTTTACTAATTATTTATGGCGATCAGAACGGCTTAATTCAACCGCTTCTTCTTTAGCTGATTTAGGCGCTTCAACTTTTTCAGTTTCCACAACTTCTTCAACTTTCGCTGGCGTTTCAATGATTTCAGCACTTGGTTCAATTACTTCTGTCGTCATTTCTTCTACAGCTGGTTCTTCAACCTCAACTTTTTTAGGGTTTTGGTTTAAAATGTCTTTCACGTTTTGATGTTTGTCATCAATGAATGTTGAGAATGGTGCTAATAAATTATCCCAATCTTTTGATTTAACAACCTCTAATTGAGATTCTAAAATCAATGAAATGTTACGGTGGAATTCTTTAGTTTTTGATTTTAAATCGTCTGTTTCTGTTGCTAACGTATTTGTACGTTGAGTAGCAGCATCGATAATTTCTGTTGCGTGACGCGTAGCATCAGAAACCATCGTATCCGCTTGTTCTTTCGCTTCACGAATGATTTTTTCAGCTTCTGCATTGGCTGTTGTTAACGCCACTTCAGATTCTTTTTCAGCTGATTCTTTTAATTTATCGGCTGTGTCTTGAGCCACTACGATAGATTGGTTTAAAGCATCTTTTAATTCATTGAAGTAAGTTAGCTTTTCATTAGCGTGTTTTAACGCTTTTTCCATTTCTTTGTGCTCACGTAGCGTCCCTTCAAAGTCAGCAATAACTTGATCTAAAAAGTCATCTACTTCGTCAGAATTGTAACCACGCATTTTGTTTGAGAACGATTTGTTTTTAATATCTAATGGAGATAAGCCCATTTTCTTCACCTCTTATATTTATTTTCTTAAGACTCCAATTTCTAGTCTCAGTTTATCTTTTTTTGTTCGACCAAGAATACGACGAACTTGAATGCGGCCAAAGCCACGGATTGAAATGACATCTAAATCTTCTAACATAAAATCTAGCTTAGTTGTTTCAGCCCAATTAACTTTTACCTTATTCCCTTCAACTAATACTTTAGCACGTTGACGAGAAATTTTAAAGACCGATGCAATAACTGTATCTAATCTTAAGGAACTCACTGTTAATTGTTCTTCTGACCACTCTTCTTTAAAATGAACTAAGTTTGTAAGTGGCACTTCCGTTAAACTAACTGGAAATCTTCCCACCTTGTCTAACTGTGTTATTACATAGTTGACTTTGTCAGTCTGAATAAAAAACTGCCATTTACTGCCATCTGTAATAATATCACCGAAGTACTCACGTTTTAGACCTGTTCCCATTAAAGTTCCAAGAATCTTGCCGTGAGACAGCTCTGCAAACTTTTCAGGATAGTTAATTTCAAGTAACGTTAAGTCGAAATCTGATTCTGACACTTGATGATAATCTGGATAAATAACAGCACGAACACGTTCTGCTTTTTCAAAACCACCATCAAACTCAACTTTCAGATCTTGATGTGTGCCAACTAAACTTTTAACAATAAAAGCCTGTCTCGGATCTAAATAATCAGTTAAAACTGGCATGTACTGCTCTGCCGCTTTGACAATCCAATCATTCGTTAGTTCAACAAAAGGATGTTCATCTTTACGGAAATGTTGAAAAACATTTACATTCATAAAGACACACCCTTCCAAAAAAAACAAATTTTAAACTAGAAATAATTTGATTAACAATTTAACAATAACAGCTTGACCAAAGTACAAAGCAAATAATGCCACCATTATCGAAAAGCTAATCCCACCAAAATTCAAGTTTAATCGTTCGAAAATTTGGATATAAGGATCGCAAATTTTACTTAAGAAACGACCAATTGCTGAATCATAGGCACCTGGAAACCAGGATAATAAAGCATAGACAATCAAAGCTGCTGAATAAATTTCTACAGCTAGATTAATTAATTGAATTAAATTATAAACCCACATAACAGATCTCCTTAACGACCATTAAATTGAGTTTGTAACAAACTCTTGGCAGTCGCACTATCAACCTCAGTATTTGGCGGTGTGCAAATAAATAATTCGCCACCTAAACGTTGGATGTCACCATCTAACGCATAAACAGTTCCTGTTAAGAAATCTACAATACGTCGAGCTTGATTTTCATCTACTAAATGGAAATTAACAATAACGATTTCATTTCTGAAAATACATTTTGCAATTTCTTTCGATTCTGTATAGGTTCTAGGTTCTAAAATTGAAATCTTATTCACTAGAGCTTCCTCCAAACTTGTCGGACGTTTTTGAGTCGTTGCTTGTGGTTTCGGTTGAGCCTTAGGAGCAACGCGAACATTTTCAACTTCTTCTGCTACTTTTGAAGCTTTTTGTTTTTTAGCTGATTTATCAGCTTTTAATTTCCCAGATTGTGGGAAACGCGATTCTTTCTTTTGTACTGGTGCTTGTTGTTTAGCTGGCGGTTTCACAGTGTTTTCCTGTGATGCAGTTGTACGATCAGTATTAACAAACGTGTTGTCAGCATTTGGGTTACTACGTTCAGCGGCTGTTTCAAAATCCATTTCATCAGATTCATTTAAGCCGAAAAAGCGTGATAATTTTTCTGTTGCAGTAGAAACATTCATATTTTTTTAACCTTCACTTTCCTTGTCTTTGAAAAAAGCAGAACCAATTCTTACATAGGTTGCTCCTGCCTGGATTGCTTGCGCAAAATCCTGGCTCATTCCCATACTTAACTCCGTACAGGGAGCATTTTTTATCTTTAAGTTAGCTATTTCTTTTTGCTTTTCAGCAAGTGTATCGAAGCAATCTTGGATAAATCCTACATCGGCTTGATACGGTGCCATTGTCATTAGACCGACAATGTTTATGTTATCGAATTCCGATAGACTTTTAACAAAATCAATCGTATCTTCTAATAACAATCCGTGTTTACTTTCTTCTTTAGATACATTTACTTGAACAAAACAGTTAACTGGTTTAGTTGCTCTTTTTTGTATTTCAGCAGCTAATTTAAAGTTATCTAACGCATGGAAGTAATCGATTTTATTAATCACATCTTTTACTTTACGTCGTTGTAATGTTCCGATCAAATGCCACTCTATTGACTCAGTTTGGAAATATGATTGTTTTTCCAATAAACTGTCAACCCGATTTTCCGCAAACTTATTAATACCATAACGCAACAATCCAGCTGCCTTATCTGCCGTAACTGATTTAGTTACAGCAATAAGATTAACGCTTTCGGGAGGGCGCTTTGACTCTCCACAAGCTTGAGCTATTGATTCAGTTATTAACTTTACATTAGTCTCAAGCATTTGTGACTCTCCTATCTTTTTCTGCGGAAGAAGGCTGGAGTATTTAACTCTTCATCATCTTGCACAGGTTCTTTTGAGAAACTTTCAATTTCTTTTTTCTCAATTACATCATTTGTTGACCCTTCAACTTGACCACGTTGATTTGGTTCACGTCTGATATCCCAATCGCCAAACGCACTTGTTTCTTCATCTTCAGCTGGTGTGTTTACTTCCATCGCCGGCATAGATGATTTAGTTTCTGTTTGAACTGGAGCAACACCGGGTGTCGCTACGCGTTTATTAGGACGTGCTGATTTTTTTGATTTTCTTGTTGGATCAATACCAGTTGCAATAACTGTTACGACGATTTCATCTTTAAGATCTTCGTTGATTGAAGTACCTAAGATAATGTTAACATCGCCTGCCGCAGCACTTGTTACGATATCAGAAGCATCTTGTGCTTCAAACAATGTCATATCAAGACCACCTGTGATGTTAAGCAAGACTTGCTCCGCACCAGCAATTGATGTTTCTAATAATGGTGATGAAATCGCTTGCTTAGTCGCTTGAACCACACGGTCTTCACCACTTGCAGAACCGATACCCATTAAAGCCGTACCTTGGTTAGCCATCACTGTTTTAACATCAGCAAAGTCCAAGTTAACGTAACCTGGTGCTGTGATTAAATCAGAAATACCTTGTACCCCTTGGCGTAATACGTTATCAGCTTCACGGAACGCTTCTAAAATAGGAGTTTTCTTATCAACAACTTCTAACAAACGGTTGTTAGAAATAATTAGTAATGTATCAACGTTAGCTTTTAATTCAGCCATACCTTCTGCTGCAAACAAACCACGTTTTGGTCCTTCAAAACTGAATGGACGTGTTACCACACCAACAGTTAAAGCACCTAATTCTTTAGCGATACGAGCAACGACTGGCGCCGCTCCTGTACCAGTACCACCACCCATGCCGGCAGTAATGAAAATCATATCTGCTCCAGCAAGTGCGTCAGCAATCATTTGTTCACTTTCTTCAGCGGCTTTTTGACCAACTTCAGGTTGTGAACCTGCTCCTAATCCACGAGTGAATTTAGGGCCTAATTGAATAACTGTTTCAGCTTTACTATCTTTTAACGCTTGAACATCGGTATTAGCTACGATGAACTCTACGCCTTTAACGTTTTCTTCGATCATGCGGTTAACGGCGTTACCACCACCACCACCGACACCGATTACTTTAATGACTGCACCACTATCGATGCTATTATCTAATGTGAATTCCATAATGTCTTTTCCTCCTAATTTTTAATCAAAAATGTTTGATAGGAAACCTTTAAGTTTATCTTTTACGTTACCTTCGTTATCTACATCTTCTTCTGTCGTCATAACTTCTGAAGTTTCTTCATAACTTACTTCTTCAACATCGCTGAAGTTAGCCGTTGGCATTGACACTTCACGAGTTGGTTTATAATCTGTACCTGTTACAGCAGCTGCTGCAATTTGATCAATGTCGCTTAACATTGAACCGTACTCCACAATGCTAATTGCATTTGAGAAGACAGGATTTCTTAAGCCCATGTGATTTGGCACGTGTAAACGAACATTTACGCCAAATACTTGTTCAGCTAATTCAACAACGCCCGGAATGCTTGCGTTCCCACCTGTTAAGATGATACCACCAGGCAATCCAAGTGCTTCAACGTTAGTTAAGCTGTCTTTTAATTTTTCAAAGATTTGCTCTAAACGAGCTTCAATGATTTCTGACAAATAATGTTCATCAACTTTAACTGGTTCTGATTTACCAATAACTTCTACTGGGAATTCTTCATCAGCTGATGTTCTTTCAGAGAAAGCATCACCGTAGTTGATTTTTAGTGTTTCTGCATTATTAAGTGATGTGTTCAAGACAACTGAAATATCTTTTGTGATGAACTCGCCACCCTCTTGCTCAACATGGGCAAATTTCAAATCATTTTCGTACATTGCCGCAGCGGTTGTTTGACCACCACCCATATCGATAACGATTGTTCCGAAGTCTTTTTCACCTTCAGATAAGATTGTTGATGTTAAAGCAAGTGGCGCAATCACCATTTGGTCGATTTGTAAGCCGGCTTTTTCAACGCACTTACGAATGTTGTGGATGATTGTTTTAGGACCTGTATATAAAACACCTGTCATATCCAAACGAACACCAATCATGCCACGCGGATCTTCAATCCCTTCAAATCCATCAACTTTGAATTCTTTTGGTACAAGACTGATAATTTGACGTTCAGGAGGAGTCGTTCTTGTAATGGCTGCTGATGCAACATTTTTCACATCAGCATCAGTAATTTCTTGTGCATCCGCATTAATTACTACCATACCTTGGCAAGTTTCAACTTGTAATAAGTTCGCAGGTAAGCCAACGTTAACTTTTCTGATTTTGATTCCTGATTTTTCTTCTGCTTGTGCAATCGCACGTTTCACAGAGTTAGCTGCTTTATCAATATCAATCACGATACCTCGGCTTAAGCCTTCTGACTTAGCATTACCTACCCCGATAATATTAATTTGTCCTTCGATATATTCAGCTACAACAACTTTGATTGATGCTGTACCGATATCTAAACCTACATAAATTCCTGATTTAGCCATGAATTGTACTACCTCCTATGTCTTGTTTTGTACCATTATTTTTTCGTTTTTTTGATGTTAGTTTTATAAAAAATATTTCTATGGTGTATTCTTATTAATTCTACCATATATATACTTCATAACCCAAGTAATATCACTGATTTTATTGATAAAAACAGTTGGTTTTTGAGCACTCATAATAAATTCTTAAAAAACAAAGTTGACAACTTCTGTCTATTACATCCCGCCAACATTTAAATCACCAATCGGCTGTCCGTTTTCATCATATTGCGGAACAGCATTTGGATCATAGTTTGGATCATAATTTGGGTCGTAATTTGGGTCAGCATTAGGATCGTTCAACCCCTGATCAAGGTTTTCTCCTAATTGATTGTCGTTTGTTTCCGTTTCTTGTTCATTTTTTTCAGGCGTTTGGTTCCATGACTCTTCTAGCTCACCATCTTGTAAGCTTTCAAGCCATTTGTCATAGCCCATGCCATTAGCACCATCTTCTTTTTTAGCTTGGTCCTTAGCAGTTCCGTTATTCGGTCCGGATAATTCGCCTTTGGCAATCTTTTCTGCTTCTTCTTTAGCTTTTTTCTCTGCTTCTTCAGCCGCGATTGTTACATAACTTTTTGAAAAGACTCCGGCTTCCATATCGACAACACCGGGACCATCCATTTGTTTAGCAACACTTGGATAATAATTGATTTTCTCGTAATAATCACGAGTCGAAGCAAGAATTTCATTGCCATCTTCCATGTAAATCGTAATCAAATAAGGATTCGTTTTAGACGGTGTCGCATGAATTTCTTTAATGTTTTTACGCACTTCTTTTGAAACGATATAAAATTTCTCTACAAAAGCTTTCAGAACATCATCTTCTTTAAAACCAACCATCAAAGGAAATTTGTTATCTGGTTTTGAAACATTCTCTTTAATAATTGTGCCGTTTTCTAAAACCGCAAACAAGCTATCACCATCTTTGACATAGGCAACTTCTGCAAATTCAGTCACAATTAATTTCAAGCCGTTAATGCCAACTAGCTTGCGATCAATTGTATGTATACGTTGATTTTCTTTTTTAGCTTTTTTCAGCATTCCTTTATCGAAGTATGCTTGCCAAATAAAATCTTTATCCGTGACACCTAACGAAGAGACGACTCGTTCACTGGCCACCTTATCATTTCCGACTACTTTTATTTCTCCAACTTTACTTAATGGCGAAATATAGTAAAACAATGCTAACGCTACTACAGCAAATAAACTGATGATTAAAATCAAGCGACGTCGTAAACGTTTATGACGCGTTTCTTTCATCTTCGGAAGCTTATCTGCGAACGAAACTGATTTCGGTAAATCTTTCAATTTCTTAACACTTTCATCAATTTCTTCATCAAGCTCGGTTTCAGTCGATAATTTGAAAGTTTTATGACCTTCTTCTGTCACTTCCCACTTCTCGACTGGTGTATCTTCAATCATTTCTTCAACTTCTTCAGTTTCAAAAGAAATCTCACTTTCTACGATACCCTCTTGCTCGTCAAATTCAGCATTTTTTAACGCTTCTTCTTCCGCAAGTTTCTGCGCTGCCAATTCTTCTTGATATCTGATATTTTCAATTTGCCAAGGAGTTAGCTCCTTTGGCTCATCATTTTCATGTTTACTTTTCTTTTTCTTACTGTGTTTCCCAACCATAGAACTCACTTCCTCCTCGGAAATTTATTTAATCAATGACAATACCATTTCCGCTAATCTATCTCCTGCATCTGGTATTCCTTCCGCCTTAGAAGCTTGCGCCATCTTAGCTAATTTTTCAGAATCCAGGACTAATTCATCTATTGCTTCTACCAAATTATTTCCAGTTAAATCCGCATCCGTCAATAATGATGCTGCATTGTTATTGACCAAACTCATCGCATTTTTAGTTTGATGATCATTCGTCACATTCGGACTTGGGATTAGAATTGATGGTAACCCTAATGCCGTGATTTCAGCAATCGATGTTGCACCAGCACGACATACCACCAAATCAAGATTATTTAAAATTTCAGGCATATTTTCTAAGTAGGGTCTTAAAGCAACTCGACTAGCATCGATATTTAATTCTTCTGCCTTTTTGACCATACTTTCGTAGTAACGCTCACCTGTCGCTATTAACACTTGGTAATCACGCTCATTAAATTGGCTTAACGCCGACTCAATCGCTTGGTTGATTGCCCATGCACCTTGACTACCACCAAAAATCAAAACAGTTTTTTTGTCAGTAGTAAAGCCAAAGCTTGATAAGATATCTGATTCCCCGATGGCAACGACTTCTTGTCCACGTGGATTACCTGTCATTTCAATTTTATCTTTCGGAAAGAATTCAGCTGCATCTTTGAAACACAGTCCAATTTTATCCACTCGTTTCGATAAAAATTTATTGGTAATACCAGGAACGCTATTTTGTTCATGAATAGCGGTCGGCACACCTAATTTACTTGCAGCATAGACAACTGCTGCCGAAACGTAGCCACCCGTTCCAACCACAACATCTGGCTTAAATTCTTTGACAATTTTTTTAGACTCACGAACGCTCTTCATAAACAAATAAACTGTTTTAAAGTTTTCTTTACTTAACGAACGACGGAAACCTTGAATTTCAATTGTTTCAAAAGGAATTCCTGCATTCGGTACAATTTTGCTTTCCAATCCACGTTCAGTTCCAACAAAAAGGAACTCCGCTTCTGGATGACGCTCTTTAATTGCTTTCACCAAGGAAACAGCCGGATAAATATGACCACCCGTTCCTCCACCAGATACTAAAACTCTCATTTTCTCACTTCTATTCTTTCAGATTTTTTACAGCTTGTTTAAAATCATCACCACGGTCTTCAAAGTTCTTATATTGATCCCAACTTGCACAGGCAGGCGATAGCAAAATGTTATCACCTTCTGAAGTTAAGCCATACGCTTTTACCACCGCTTCTTGAACCGTTTCACACATTTCAATTGTGCCAACATCCGCTTCTTTACCTGCTACCGCAATCTTAGAGGCACTTTCTCCAAACAATACCAAGCCTTTTAAGCCTCGGATAGTTGGGATTAACTCATCAAAACTGTTGCCACGATCTAAACCGCCTGCTAACAAAACAATTTTGTTATTGTTAAAGCCACTTAAAGCTTTTTCCGTCGCTAAAATATTTGTCGCTTTGGAATCGTTATAGAATTTTCGACCGTTGATTGTTCCAACAAATTCGGTTCTATGAGGAACTCCACCAAAAGTTTTTAGCGTCTCTACAATCACATCATTGTCAATTCCAAGTAATTTCGAAACAGTGATTGCTGACAAAGCATTTTCAACATTGTGACTTCCTGGAATTCCAAGGTCAACAGCTTGCATTAGCTCATCGCCATTATAGTAAATTGTGCCATCAACTTGCGAAGCCCCAATCGCTAATTTTCTTTCACTAGAAAATTCTAAAACTTCAGCTTGAGATGCTTTCGCTAGTTCCACTAACTCAGGTTGATCACCGTTAATTACAAGAATTTCAGAACCAGTCATGTTCTTTTGCAAAGCCCATTTTGCTTTAACATATCCTTCACGTGAACCGTGATAGTCTAAATGCGCTTCGTAAATGTTACCTATTACCGCAATTTTCGGACAAAAATCAATAATACCCATTAGTTGGAAACTTGATAACTCCGTTACCATCACATCGTTTTTACCAATTTTTTGAGCAACTGTACTCGCCGGAAAACCAATGTTACCCGCTAGCTCTACTTTGCCATTTTTAAGACCATTTTTTAAAATCTCACCAATCATGGTTGTCGTTGTTGTTTTACCATTTGTCCCGGTAATCCCAACTAAGGTACCTTCACAAATTTCATAGGCTAATTCAACTTCGGTAATGATGGGTAATTGTTTTTCAATTGCTTTCTCGAGAATTGGATTAGAATAAGGAATACCTGGGTTTTTCACAACCAAAGTAAACTCCTCATCTAACAACTCAACAGGATGACTACCAGCTACCACTCGAATACCTTCCGCTAACAGTTCTTTCGCTTCCGGATTATCTTCAAGTGGTTTACCGTCATTAACAGTGACAAGCGCACCAAGTTTATGCAGCAATTTTGCTGCACTCACACCGCTGCGCGCTAAACCTAAAACTAATACTTTTTGGTTTTGATATTTGTTCACTGTTTTCATTCTCGTCTTCCTCCTAGTATAAAATCATTAATGTAATGATTGACATAACTAATCCAACTATCCAAAATACAATATCAATTTTCCATTCAGACCAACCTGACATTTCAAAATGATGATGAACAGGACTCATTTTAAAAATACGTTTCCCAGTTAATTTAAACGATGCTACTTGTAACATCACACTAAGGGTTTCTAAAATATAAACTAAACCAATTAGTAATAATGTCCATTCTTGGTGTAATAACATTGAGATTGCTGCTAGCAAACCACCTAGCGCTAGAGAACCCACATCACCCATGAAAATTTTAGCAGGCTTTTTATTGAATAAGAAAAAGCCTAAAAGTCCGCCCATAACCGTTAAACACAGAATTAAAATGTCGATTTGGTTTTGG